>CAZBSH010000068.1:0-10699 GCA_964494645.1 uncultured Christensenella sp.
TGGCAGAGCGCAGGTTGGCAGAGCTCAGGTCGGCATAGCTCAGGTCGGCATAGCGCAGGTTGGCGCGTTCCCCGCTTTCACCGTCCGTACGTAGCCATTCCTTATGGTTATCTAAGATTTTATCCAGTTCTTGTTTATTCATTGACTTTCCCTCCATTTCCGCTGTATAATAACAGCGAAGATAATTTGATCGTTATTTTCTTAAGTCACCGTTGCTGCGGTGGCTTTTTTATTCTTGGGCTTCTTCCATGTTTTCCATGCTTGCGTCAATGCTTTCAATCGCATCATCAAGTGCGTATACGGCTTCATCCGCGCGCTCCGCCCTTTTGGAACTCTGCAAATTTTCCGGCATTGCGTCTTTGTATTCCTGCTCCTCGTCCCGCACCCGTTCGATTTCAGCCCTAATATCTTCCAGTTTTCCAATGATGGATCTGATTTCTTTTCTTCGCTTATCGTTCATCTCCCATTCCTCCAATTCCTCGCCCTGCGCCGGCTTTTTACTTTCTCCCACATGAGATATATCACACATGAAATTAGAATAATTAGCCCTTACATCATATTGCCTCGTTTACATTTGGTTCAAAGTGATCACAAATCAAAGAGCCTTTTCCATGTCTGCCAGCGCGTTTATGCGCACAATGACCCGTGTATATTTCTTCATATACCATTGGATTTACAGAACTTTTTATATAATGCTGCATAAAGTGTTTGCACTCTCCGCATTCGAATACCCTGCGAGCTGCTTCTTTGTTGCCTACGATTTTATTCAACACTGCTATTTCTTCTGTCGTTAATTTCACCTGCATCTTTTATTCCTCCGTTTTTTGTGGTACTATCTTCTTGAGATTGGTCGGTTTCGTCCGCTACTGCAAATAGCGTTCGATGTGATTTTTTGAATAAGTCTTCCAGCTTGACAAGAACGTCGTAGGATGGCTTGCGCTGTGCGGTTTCTATATAATGTATCGTTTCGGGCGTAACCCCTGCACGATCAGCAACATATTGCTGTGACCATCCTTTTTTCTCTCGTTCTAGTCTTAAATTCAAAGTCATGCTACCCCCTTTCTCTTAATTTACTAACTTATAGTTAGCTTATGCCTTTATAGTATACTAACTTTTAGTTAGTGTCAAGAGGTTTTATATATGGACTATAAAAATATTTTTTCTTCCCATCTTCTTGCGTGTCGCAAAGCATCTAATCTATCCCAAAAGGCTCTTGCAGATTGCATCGGTGTTTCTGATGCCGCCATCACTATGATGGAAAAAGGGAAACGTGCACCCAGCTTTGAAACCCTCATTGCCCTTGCCGACTACTTCAACGTCTCCATCGATTACCTCGTCGGACGTTCCGACGATCCCAAGCGACGGTAAGCCATCATCTCCCATTCCTCCAATTCCTCGCCCTGCGCCGGCGGATGTACCAGTGAATATGTAAGATTATTTCGTTCATGCGCCTTCTCCTCTTGCATATCCGTATTTTATAAAATGCAAAAACCCATCTCGCGGTATCTTTACGCGCGCCCCTGTTACAATCACCGGGAATCCCAACTTGTCCGGATCTCGATGCGCCTGATCCCGTATATCCTGTGGATCGATACCCAAACACTCCGCTATATCAGAAGCAAGAAGAATTTCTTTGTCTGTTTTTTTGATTTCTATCAATGTCATATTATTCATTCCCTTCTGCTTATATTATTACTTTTATGTGCATCTAACACCGTTTGGTGATATTTATTCTAAAAAAATTTCTTCATATTTACTTCTTGTTAATTGTAATGAATCCGAAATGTCTACCGCTTCATCAACAGTGGGTATATATTTGCCCGTCATCATTTTTGATACCTTATTCTTGTGCCATTTAATTGATTCCGCAAATGCCTTTTGCGTTCTATGAACTGCTGATATCTCTCCTCTTAATCTATTAACGTTCATGATATGCACCCTTGAAATGTATTTCACCATTTGGTGATATCTATATCCTACTTCCGTTTGGTGATAAAGTCAAGCTTTTTACAGAATTTTTCTTGCATTTGGTGATTGTTTATCATATAATCCAATTAATACAAGAATGGAGTTCACTATGAATAGGGTTTCTAATTTTTCTGACCGATTAAAAGAATATAGAAAAATTCATGATTTAACTTTGCTAGATATGGAGAGGATTACACATCTCCCTGCACAAACGTTAAATAGATATGAATTGGCTCAACGAACTCCCAAAGTGGATGTTGCAAACAATATCGCAGAAGCGATTGGTGTTAATGCCCTGTGGTTGCAAGGTTTTGATGTGCCGATGTTTTCTCCTATTGAAACTACGCACGCTCATGATGATTCAGTTGCAGCCTCTATTGCGCTCTCAGAAGCGCAAGAATTATTTGAGAAGTATAAATCGCTTGATAGTCGTGGCAAGGAAACCGTCAGGAATGTATTAGCGCTTGAGCATCTTCGTATGAGTGAAAAATACAGTATTGGAATGGATATCGGCGATATCATAGAAGCCGCCGCTTACGGAGGCGAATCCGTCACTAAAACACTGACAAAAGAACAACGCAAAAAATCAGATGAAGCTTACAGGCGAATGATGAACCCGCATACAGAACGCGAATAAAACAACGAATTATATTTTTTTTTAACGAATTTATTGCACATTCCCTATATACTAATATATAGGGGGTGTGTATTATGAAAAAGGCAAATTTAATTAGGCATGCAATTAAAGAGGTTACATTAAAAAACGTAGAGCGTTATGCTCGTACAAAAGGTTGGAGCGTCCAGTATTACGGAGATGGAGGGATTTCAGATAAATTTCTTGTCTCCGTCGGAATGCTTGATTACTCACAAAGCGTCGATTCTTTTACTTATTTAGACGGGCTTCGTAGGATTATGTTTATCAGACAGTCCTTCAAAGATGATCAACGATTGTTCCTTTTACTTCATGAAATCGGGCATTTAATGCTAGGTCACAATATAGGTCAACTATCTTTCGAAGAGGAACGAGAAGCAAATCGGTTTGCAGAAAAGTGCTTAAAACCGCACCATTCTAAATGTATTGTTATTGTCTCGATATTGGCCATTATCGCAAGTACTGTTTTCTTCGCAAGTATCGCTCTAAACGATATATCGCCAGATAGTCCAATCAAGAGCTCCAACAATCTAGACTTAGTGTATATTACTGAACATGGAGAAAAATATCACCGTATTGATTGTAGATATATCGAAGGTAAAGACAATATAGTATCGTTGACGCGTAATGAAGTGATTAACAGAGGAAAAGAGCCTTGCAAGGTGTGCGAGCCATAAAGTTAAAAAAACAATGTTTGATTGCGAGGGGTTACTATTGCAAAAATCTATTCAGTTAAATTTAGATGAATATGCTCATTACTTGCTTTCGTTCGCGCCGTGCGATGTATATATTAAAGTGCGTTCACTGCCTGTTTCGCGCGATGAGAAGGAACAAATTTTAAATTTGTGGCGCGATTTATTATCGCGCTTTGATGGTAGAATTGAATTTGAAGAATTTCCAACTATATTCCGCCGCCCCAAGCGCAAGGCTACCAAGCGGGAAATATTGCTATCTATCGTTGTGATCTTTGTATACGTAGCTGCGGCGATTGGTATTGGTGTATTTCTTAATTTTATTTTTAGCGATCTTTTACACATAAGTTTTTGGATTATATCAATACTATTACCAGCAACGATAATTTTGTTAGGTATCGCTTTCTACAATTACCTAAAATATTATTCGTCTACATCAAAGGACGAGAGAATAGAGATATTGCAATATCGTCAAAAACTCTATCATGATGACGACGTAAAAAAATAGCAGGAGCCTTTATGCAGTGCATAAAATGTAAAACTGAATTACTATCTGATTCTGTGTTCTGCCACATTTGCGGAACGAAGCAGGTTTCGTCGACCAAGCGTAACGTTAAAAAGCGCGGAAACGGTCAGGGCAGCGTCTATAAACGCGGTAAAACATGGACTGCAAAATTTGAAAGTCGTGCCGGAGGCGTTCGCATCGTAAGGACAAAGGGCGGGTTTCAAACGAGACGAGACGCCCTTGATTATATTGGCGCGCTTAAAAAACCGCGCAAGGCGTCTTTGTTGTCAGATTTATGGAAGTTGTATGAAAACAATGCCATGACAAAGCTTTCCAACTCCAAGCAAACCGCCTATAAAATAGCATATGGGCGTATGGAAGATATCAAGCTTCGCCCAATGCCCGATCTAACGATTGAAGTGTTACAGTCTTGCGTAAACCAGAACGCGCCGTCGCATTACACCGCGCGCGACATGAAGGTTCTGTTGTCTCATTTATACAAAATGGCTATGGCACAACAGGAAGTATCTGTAAATTTGTCACAGTTTATTATGCTTCCGGACCTAAACGAAACTGAACCGACGCCGTTTTCGACAGACGAATTAAAAAGGTTGTGGAGTCACTATGAAAAGGACGGCTGGGCGGGTTATATTTTGCTCATGATTTACTCTGGCATGATGCCCGGAGAGCTCCTAATATGTCAAAAAAACATGATTGACATTTCTGCACAAACAATTACCGGTTGCGGACTGAAAACCAAGACGCGCAAAAAAACACCTCTTATGATTGCAGATATTATTGTGCCGGTCGTGCAATATTTATTAGAAATTTCAAAAACAGAATTTCTACTTGATATGAAAAGAAATGATTTTTATGATCGTTTCGATGAAACATTGCGCGCTGCCGGTTGCAGAGACTTAACGCCCTATGCTTGTCGGCACACCACCGCTACCGCTCTAGCACTTGGGAACAATGTTGCTCCGTCTGTTATTAAAAAAATAATGCGTCATTCAAACATAACCACTACGCAAAGATATATCCACCCAGACACAAGCGATATGCTTGCCGCTGTCAATACCCTTTCCAAAGAATAATTATGTATGTAATACGTTTGTAATAGCACAATTTTTTATACCATTCCGTGCCATTCTCAAAAGAAACAATTGAATGAAAAAACCCGCCTATTAAGCGGGTTTGGCGGAGAAGGAGGGATTTGAACCCTCGCGCCGATTACCTCAGCCTACTCCCTTAGCAGGGGAGCCCCTTCAGCCGTACTTGGGTACTTCTCCAACTGAATTTGATGCTCTATATTAAGCGGTTTGACTCCGCAATTTTTAAAATTGGCGGAGAGGATGGGATTCGAACCCATGTGGGCTTGCACCCTAACGGTTTTCAAGACCGCCCCGTTATGACCGCTTCGGTACCTCTCCAAAAGAAATATTCCTCAGCTTTGTGAACATCTCCCATTCAAATACGCTTTAACAGTATACCAAATCCCATGCTTTATTGTCAAGCAAAAACACCTTTTAAAGAGTTCTCAGTACTTTACACGGGTTTCCTACGGCGATACAGTTTGCAGGAATATTTTTAACGACTACGCTGCCCGCACCGACCGTCGTATTTTCGCCGATCGTAACGCCCGGACATACAATAACACCCGCGCCTAACCATACATTATTGCCAATTTTGACAGGCTTACCGTTTTCCTTGCCGCTCTTGCGCTGTACAGGGTCTATCGGATGTGTTGCCGCGACGATTTGCACCCCCGGTGCAATCAATACATTTTCACCGATCTCCACCTTACAGACGTCAAGGATTGTGCACCCAAAATTGATGTATGTGCCTCGACCAATCGTGATATTACTTCCATAATCAACATAAAAAGGCGGGCGTACCGTAACACTTCCTTTTTCACTATGCACCAGCTCGCAAAAAATTTCATCGATTTCCTTCGGCGCATCCGGACTTGTTTCATTCAGCTTCTTGCATAACAATGCCGCTCGCATCTGCTCCTTTTGAAGTTGCGCGTCTGTCGCGTCATAATATTCGCCAATCAGCATTTTTTCTTTCTCAGTCATATATTTTTTCTCCTTCATATACAAAACCCGGCACAACATGTACCGGGTTTCAATGACTTATTCCTTAGGCTCTTCCTCTGTTTCGTTTTTCGGCGCCGCGGCTTCGCAGCCGCCGCCTTCGGGGTCTGCCTCGTCATATTCGTTTTCTACGAATTTAGCAACACACACAACCTTGGTCTCATCGTTCACACGCATCAGCCTTACACCCTGTGTAGAACGACCGATCAGCGAAATCTCATCAACGCTCATACGGATAACAACCCCCGCATCATTGATCAACATAATCTCTTCGCTGCCGTCGACAATCTTAAGACCACACATCTTGCCTGTCTTATCGGTAATATTCATTGTCTTTAAACCGATTCCGCCGCGCGTTTGCAGTCTGTATTCGCTTTCCTGCGTACGCTTTCCATAACCGTTTTCCGTGATAACCAGTATCTGTCGATCTTTTTCCACGATACACGCATCTACAACCGCGTCGCCTTGCCGCAGCTTGATTGCGCGGACACCGGTAGACACACGCCCCATCGGGCGTACATTCTCTTCGTTGAAAATGATGGACATACCATCGCGTGTACCCACAACGATGTTTTTAGTACCGTCCGTTTCCATAACAGAGATCAACTCGTCGTCATCACGCAAATTAACAGCCTTAAGTCCGTTTTGACGGATATTGGAATATTCCCCAAAAGGTGTTTTCTTAATCACGCCGCCCTTTGTAACGATCACAAGGTTAGAGTGCTTTTCTATTTCCGTTTCAATCGGGAATACCGCCGATATCTTTTCGTCCGGATCAAGGTTCAGCATATTAACGATCGCCGTCCCTTTTGCCGTTCTTCCCGCTTCAGGGATCTGGTAGCACTTTTTCATATATACCTTGCCCTTGTTGGTAAAGAACAAAAGCTGGTTGTGCGTACACGTCACAAACACCTGCTCCGCAAAATCCTCTTCGCGCGTAGACATCGCCGTAATACCTCTGCCTCCACGTTTTTGCGCACGGTAAGTTTCCAGACTAATCCGTTTGATATACCCGTAATGCGTAAGCGTTACAACCATATCTTCGCGCGCGATCAGTTCGTCAAGGTCAATATCATCCTCGTCAAATGTAATCTCTGTGCGACGCGCATCCGCATATTTGTCACGGATCTCCGCCAAGTCTTCTTTGATGATATCAAGAACCATCTGCGGTGTGCAAAGGATCGCATTGAAATACTCGATCTTTTTAAGGATTTCTTGATATTCCGCTTCGATCTTATCACGCTCCAAACCTGTCAAACGCTGCAAGCGCATATCAAGGATTGCCTGTGCCTGTACTTCGGAAAGACCAAATCTTTCTGAGAGCGCCGCCCTTGCGGTAGCCGCATCCGGCGATTTTTTGATCAAGCTGACGATCTCGTCGATATTATCGAGCGCGATAATCAGCCCTTCCAAAATATGCGCGCGCTTTTGCGCTTTTTCCAACTCAAATTTCGTGCGGCGGACAATGACTTCCTTTTGGTGCTCGAGGTAATATTCCAATACTTGCTTCAAGCCCAGCACTCTTGGTTCATCATCCACCAACGCAAGCATGATCACACCAAATGTATCCTGCATTTGCGTATGCTTGTATAAGTGATTCAGCACTACATTTGCGTTTGCGTTGCGCTTCAGCTCGATAACGATGCGCATCCCGGATTTGTCCGATTCGTCTCGCAGGTCCGAAATTCCTTCCAGCCGCTTATCATGAACCAACTCCGCGATTTTTTCAACCAATGCCGCTTTGTTTACTTGATATGGTATTTCCGTCACAATGATACGTTCGCGGTCATCATTGTATTTTTCAATTTCCGCCTTTGCGCGTACACGGATCCTGCCGCGTCCTGTCCTATAAGCCTCACGGATACCGGAGACACCCATAATGATACCGCCCGTCGGAAAATCCGGACCGGGCATAATATCTATCAACTCTTCCGTTGTAATTTCAGAGTTATCAATGAGCGCAATCGTCGCGTTGATCGTTTCTGCCAGATTATGCGGCGGGATATTTGTCGCCATGCCGACCGCAATACCGCCCGTTCCATTTACAAGAAGATTTGGAAAGCGGGCCGGGAGCACAGACGGCTGTTCCAGTGTCTCATCAAAGTTAGGATAAAAATCCACGGTATCCTTGTCGATATCGCGCATTAGCTCCATCGTGATCTTTGACATACGCGCTTCTGTATAACGCATTGCTGCCGCACCGTCGCCGTCCACCGAACCAAAGTTTCCGTGACCATCCACAAGCTGATGGCGTATAGAAAAATCCTGTGCCATTCTGACCATTGCGTCATAAACCGCCGTATCGCCGTGCGGATGATACTTACCAAGCACGTCACCCACAAGGCGCGCGCTTTTTCTGTATGGCTTGTCCGGATACATGCTGAGCTCGCCCATCGAATAAAGGATTCGCCTGTGAACAGGCTTTAGACCATCGCGCACATCCGGCAGCGCACGATTGATGATAACCGCCATCGCGTATGCGATAAACGATTTCTGCATCTCCTTATTGATATCAATAGGCACGATGTTTTTCGTAATTTCCAAAACAATTCCCTCGTCCTTCAAAGTTTATAACCTTTATTTTATCCTCAAACGTCCAGATTAGAGACCAGCTTCGCGTTCTCTTCAATGAACTCCCTGCGCGGTTCCACGCTATCGCCCATCAGTACGGAGAACGTTTCTTCGATCTCGATCGCATTATCCATATCCACTTGCAGCAGCGTACGCGTTTCCGGATCCATTGTCGTATCCCACAACTGCTCCGGATTCATCTCGCCAAGACCTTTATAGCGCTGGATCGCCGCGCCGTCGCCCACTTCCTTTAAATATTCCTGCAATGCTTCATCACTATACAAATATTTATCGTCCGTACCCTTTTTACTGACCTTATACAGCGGCGGCTGCGCAATATATACATAGCCGTTTTCAATAAGCGGACGCATATAACGATAAAAAAATGTCAACAGCAAAATACGAATATGGCTGCCATCAACATCGGCATCCGTCATACAGATGATTTTATGATAACGCAGCTTTTCTACATCAAATTCTTCACCCATGCCCGCGCCAAACGCCGTGATCATCGCTTTAATTTCGTTATTGGCGAGCGCGCGATCGTGCCGCGCTTTTTCTACATTCAATATCTTTCCGCGCAACGGTAAGATCGCCTGAAATTTTCGATCTCTGCCCTGTTTCGCGCTTCCACCGGCACTGTCTCCCTCAACAATGAATATCTCACACTTACTGGCATCCTTTTCCGAACAATCTGCCAGCTTTCCCGGAAGAGCCGCGGACTCAAGAGCTGTTTTACGCCGCGTCAATTCCCTTGCCTTTTTCGCCGCTTCACGCGCACGTTTTGCTGTCAGGCATTTATCGACGATCACTTTTGCCGTCGCCGGATTCTCTTCCAAAAATGTGTTGAGCCCTTCCGCAACGGTACTGTCTGTCAGCGCGCGCATTTCGCTGTTTCCAAGCTTTGTTTTTGTCTGTCCCTCAAACTGCGGCTCCGTAAGCTTTACGCTGATGATCGCCGTTAAACCTTCTCTGATGTCCTCTCCTGAGAGCGCAGGTTCATTCTCTTTTACAAGCTTCGTCCGTTTTGCATAATCGTTCACAACACGTGTGAGCGCATTTTTAAAACCATTCAGATGCGTACCACCCTCATGGGTAGAGATATTATTCGCAAAAGAAAATATGTTTTCCGCATATCCTTCGTTGTATTGCATTGCAACTTCCACAACGGATGTTCCCTTTTCCGTACAAAAATACACCGGCTCTTCAAAAAGCGGATTTTTGCTTTTATTCAGGTATTGCACAAACGATTTGATACCACCTTCATAGCAATAGACCTTCTCTAAAGGCTTTTCTCCGCGTAAATCCTTGAGTGTTATGCTGATACCTCTGTTTAAAAATGCCATCTCGCGCAGTCTGACACGCAGCGTATCGAATACAAAATTAATATCTTCAAAAATTTCCGGATCCGGCCAGAAATGAATTTCCGTTCCTGTTTCCTCTTCCGGACAATGATCAGCGATTTCTAATGTGGAAGTCGGTGCGCCCCGCTCAAAAGATTGTTGATAAATGTTTCCTTCCCGCCGTACTTTTGCCACAAGCTTTTCGGAAAGAGCATTTACAACGGATACGCCCACGCCGTGTAACCCGCCGGATACTTTATATCCTTCTCCGCCGAATTTTCCCCCCGCATGCAGCATTGTAAGCGCCACTTCAAGCGTCGAAACCCCTGCCTGCGGATGCATCCCTGTCGGGATACCGCGACCGTTATCACGAACACAAAGACTTCCATCGCTTTCAATCACAACAAAAATATCCGTGCAATAACCGGCCATCGCTTCATCGATGGAATTATCGACGATTTCATATACAAGATGATGCAGCCCGCGTAAATCCGTAGATCCGATATACATGCCCGGACGCTTGCGAACAGGTTCCAGACCCTCTAAAATTTGAATTTGACTTTCGTCGTACTGTTCTTGTTGATTACTCATTCATGTACCTCTCTTTTATCGCAAAACACAGTTTTCCTCTTCCAATTCGAATCTTTTACTGCGCCCAAAAAGTGTGCGCACCGAAATAGGCGAAAGAAACCCGCGCTTTTCGTCTTTTTCCTGCGTTATGATGATAGATTTTGGAATATCCTCTGTTATTTTTATACACTCTATTCCCTTTAAAAAAAGGCTTGTATCTTCGTTGCTTACAGCCTCTTCATAATCCAAAATCATAACAATATTCTTTGTCTTTGCAAAATAGTCGTTTCCCAAATGTAAAA
>CAZBSH010000069.1:0-9667 GCA_964494645.1 uncultured Christensenella sp.
TTTGCCGTCGCAAGCGAATGATTCCCGTCGCCTACGCAAAAAAGCATATTATCGCGCTTTTTGAGTCCCGCGATCGCGTCGATAACACCGCCTACAAGCTTCGGCTCGTCGATCAGCCAGCCTTCGATCTTTCCACCGTCCATCATCAGGTCAAAATCGTATATCTTTTTCAAGCTCGAGCGCTGGATATGCAGCGGTCCGATCACGCTATCCTCCGGATCGTCCATCAAGAGCATGATATGCGGCAGCTCGAGCGGCGCGCCGGTTCTGATCTTCATGCGCGGCGGAATACGGGAAAGCACGGTCTGCTCCGTCGCGCGGATAAGTGGATTGTTTTCTATCTTAAAATCGTACTGCTCCAGATCCATAGCGAGCAGTATCCCTTTTCTGATCTTATTGTTCAGGTGACGCTCCGTTAAAACGATACCTTCAGGCAGCAAGCCTAACACGCCACTGTTTAAGTATTCGTCCATTTCTATTTTTAAATCGTCGATGCATTGTGCAACATTATCACTTTCGAGATACACCTCGGGCAGCACCATGTGCAACGTCGAAGGCGCATTCCCCACAAACTTTTGAACTTTATCCCAATATTCCGGCTGCGACGAGAACTGGTCACACGCGACGCACGACCATTTTCCCATATTTACGTCTTCGCGCGGCAACAAAATCTGCGGAATCACAAACCCTAATTCTTTTGTAGCTATCATTGTCTCCTCCACTTTAAAGCGATTTCCATCCACCCAAAGATACATAGTATAATATATCAGCAAACAGCCGTTTTTTCAAGTAAAAACATAAATCCTGTCAAGCTCTGTACCCTTAAATGATGAGCGGTTCATCCTGCGGTTTTTGTGTGAGCAGCTCGCGCAGGATACATAACCCAAGCTTAAGCCGATCACGCGTTGGCGCGGCGGAAAGTGACACGCGCACCGCATCAAAAGGGAAATCACTTCCCACTACAAATTTTTCCGCACAAAAAACATTTACGCCCCTGCTTTTTGCCTGCGCTTCAAAATCTCTGCCACGTACGCCCGCCGGCAGGATAAGCCACCGGAAATAATCTGTATGCGCTCCGCGCAAGTCAAAGCCCTCCAATATATTTTGCGCAAGCACACATCTTGCCTGCGCTTCCAGCCGTTTTTTGCGGATGATCTCGTCCGCCTTGCCTGTGCGCACCAAATGCGCGACGATCTCCGTATTGAAATGCGATGTCATTAGGTTGATATTGCGGATGCCAAGGTCAATACGCGCCCGAAACGCCTTTGCCACCGCAAGAAACGCCACCCGCAGTCCTGCGCAAAGCGCTTTGGATGTCCCGCTGATGTAAACGCTGCGCTCGGGCACATGCGCAGAGATCGGTTTTAGTCCTGTGTTATTTAGAAACGCATAAGTATCGTCCTCGAGCAAAACAAGACCGTTTTCGCGAATCACCTGCGCGATGTGCTCTCTGCGCGCGCGCGGCATACAATAGGCTGTCGGGTTTTGACATTCCGCCATCAGATAAATTCCCTTTACTTTATCGCTGCGGCACACCCGTCGAAGCTCATCAACATTCATCCCGTCCCTATCCATATCAACAGGCACCAATCTGATACCCAGCATATTAGCCAGATTCTTGAATCCGGTATAGGTGAATCGGTCAGTAACGATCTTGTCTCCCGCTGAAAAAAGCGAGGTAAGTATGATCGCCAATGCATTTTGTACGCCGGATACCACAAAAATATGCTCGGGCGTGACCGAAAAATTCATTTTTTTGAGCCATGCCGCACCCAGCTCGCAGTCCGCAGCTTTTTTTTGCGGCAATCCATAAGAAAGGCAGTCTTCCACATCCGGCGAAGCTGCAACATAGCGCATCGCTTCGATAATATATTGATCCTTGTCATGCAAAGGAAGGATCATCCCCAGATCAATCATGTTTGGCGCGCTTGTTCCGTCGGCGGTGGTTGTCACCTCCGAAGCAAGAACATCTGAAGAAACAAATGTACCCCTTCCCACTGTCGCAAAAATAAGCCCGCGCTGTTCGCATATTTTGAATGCGCGTGTTACGGTGCTTAGGTTTACGCCCAAAAAATCCGCCAGTTCGCGCTGTGGAGGCAAGCGGTCACCCGGGCAAAGCACACCTTTTTTGATATCGCGTTTGAGCGCATTCACGATTTCCATATAGATTGGTTTGTGTTCCCGATCAAGCATAGGTTGCCAGCTCAAATCATCATAAAAAAATCCGGTCATGTCTGCTCCTCTTCATTTGTATTGCATACAATTATATCATTGAAACCTAATAGCAACAATCATATAATAGTATTGTACCACAAATAGAACCATACAATTTTACACAAAAACGGTACAATAGCAATAGAAGGTTTGCGTCGTGAAAACGGCGGTTAACAATAATGCAGCAAAGCGAGGAAGAAACATTGATCACACAGGATAAGACAAAAAAATTAACGACCACGGCAGTTATGACCGCGCTCGTTTTTGTTGTAACGCTCTTGATCTACATCCCCGTCCCCGCCGTAAAAGGAGCGTATTTCAACATCGGCGATGTGATCATCTATTCCCTGTCATTTATTTTAGGCGGACCATACGCTGTGTTTGCTGCGGCAGTAGGCAGCGCGCTTGCCGATCTGACGCTTGGTTCTGTGATCTATATTCCCGCAACACTCATCCTCAAAGGATGTATGGCGCTGATCGTAGGCGTGCTCACGCTAAAAAATATTTCTTTCGGGCGTTACGTGATTGCGTGTGTTTTTGCAGGGCTTGTAATGGCATTCGGTTACTGTGCCTATGAATTTTTCGTAATTGGCGGATGGGCGGCTGCCGCTGCCACATTTATCCCCAACATGATACAGGCAGCTTGCGGTGTTGCGATCGCTGCGGCACTTTTCCACCCAATGCGCTCATTGCGCAACCGGTTTGCCCTGCGTCCAAAATTATCCTGATTGCTTGGCAATCTCTTTCAATCTATCGTGAATAACAGCCCATGCAATCTGAAAATCTTTTTGATAGTCCCTGCCGTTTTTCCAGTCGGCGGGGACTTTTCCTGTATATGGCACAAATCCAAACTTCATATAAAGATTGATCGCCTTAACATTCCACGTGGACGAGCTCAAGTACAGAAAACCATCATTTTCTAGCTTTTGATAAAGATCGAGCAAATATGTCATCAACGCTTTGACGAGTCCCCTTCCCTGATATTGCGGCGCGGCAGATACCCAATGAATGCGCAAATGCTCTCGTCCCAGATGATTACCCGGCCATAGTGACGCTGTAGCAGCAACTTCTTCTGCTTCATCCAGCACAAAAATACATTGCTTTTCCAGCAATGCGGGACGGCTGAGGAAATCCCTGCTGAACAGATCGCGCGCTGCCTGCAACGTATCGGTCTGTTCGAGCATATAAATGAGCTGCGCCCATTTCTCCTCGTAACCCGGTTGATAACCGGCAAAATGAAACTCTTCAGGCAGCGCATAACGCGGATATTGCGCAACGTCAGATTTTTCCATCAACACATCAAAATGAGGGAGCGTCTTATCCAACATGTTTTCTGTTCCCTTCCTTAGAATCCTTTCCCTGATTGTATCATGAAATACAAAAAACGGCATGACCATTTGGTCACGCCGCAGTTTGATTTCGTATTTTCAGTTGATCAGCGGTCTGCCATCCGAATCGGTATTGATGCTCCCTGTCAGGATCATGATACCTTCCACAAGACCCCAGATGCCTGAAATTGCCGATGTGATGCCAAACGTGAGAAATCCGAGCAAACCCAAAATCAGTTGTCCGACTGCCTTGCTCGTAAAGCCAAGATAGAAGTTGTGGATACCCAGCCATCCGAGGAAAATTCCCAGAATGCCTCCCGCGATTTTCGATTTATATTGCGAAGCAGGATATGCATTCGTACCCGGCTGCTGCCCCGGCTGTGCCTGCTGCTGCGTTCCGCTTTTGGGAACGAGCCCCGCGCCACATGTTACACATACGACCGCTTCCGGATCAGACTTGGAACCGCAATTCCAACAATAGTCGTGACCTGTACCCACCGGCACACCGCAACCAAGACATACTGTTTCGCCCTGATTAAGCTGTTTGCCGCAATTTCTGCAATATTTGTATTCTGCCATTAATAATACCTCCTATTTTGCTGCGCTCTTTTTGCTTGCAGCCAATTTTGCCACATTTCGCAAGCGCAACTTTCCTTTCTTGTTTTCAGTATACGAAGCGTAAAACCTCGTGTCAACGCGATTTCACGTTATTACGCGTTTCTTCATAAAGTTTTAAGAGGTTTCATCAGTTTTTGTTTGAAATATAATATTCATAATACCCATCCTGAATGTTTTACTAAAAAAGACGGAATATTTGTTCCGTCTTTTTTACTTCTTTTTAAACTCTAAAATATCACTAATACTGCATTCAAGCACAAAACAAACTCTTGCCAGAATATCTAAATCTACTCTCTCAAGATTTCCCTTGTATAGTCGGTCGATTACTTCAAACCGAACATCTGTTAATTTTGCTAACTTGTTTCTGGCAATATTTTTTTGATCCATGACTTGATTGACTTTTAAAACAACCTTGCCATAATCCTTCATTTCCAGAACAGAATTATAGTCTTTCATTCAAATTTTTACCTCATGTTCAGTCTATCTTCATAGTTACATATTGCATATTCCTGTTTATATAGTTACTATATAAACAGGAATATTTAACATTAAGGTGATTATTATGAACAACCCTCGCACCTGCTGCTTTACCGGACATCGCCCACACAAGCTGCCTTTTCTGCTGGATGAAGATCACCCGCAGTATCGGCTCTTAGAGCAGCAGCTTACCAAGGATATCCTAAAGAAGGCGCTTGTCGACGAATGTACCACCTTTCTTACAGGCATGGCGCAAGGCGTTGATATACTGTGCGCAGAACTGGTTTTAAAAATCCGCTCGTTGATCGGCGAGCCTCTGCGCCTTGTGTGCGCAATCCCTTTTCTTGCACAGGCGCAGCGTTGGGATGCACCTCAACAAGCGCGATACAAGCAAATACTCGCGCAGGCGGATCATAAAATATTATTGAACAACGAATATACTGACCACTGCCTTCTTGAACGAGACCGCTTTCTGGTCGATCATTCCTCACATATGATCGCCGTTTATGACGGCATATCTGCGGGCGGCACGAAATATACGCTTGCGTATGCACGCAAAAAAAGCCTTTCGATATGCCTGATCGATCCCAATAAGCTGATTCCGTTTTATGAATGACTAAAAAGCGATTCGCTTTCTTTCCTTGCGTTTACATATATTGCAATGTAAGCAGAACGCAGGAGGGAAAAAACATGACGCCCATAGACGAATACATTGCACAATGTCCGCCACAGCACCGCGAAAAGCTGGAGGAAATCCGGCAGGTCATCCGCGAGGCAGCGCCGGATGCGACAGAAAAGATCAGCTGGCGTATGCCAACATTTTACCTAAATGGAAATGTTGTGCATTTCGCCCTGCATAAATCACATATTGGTTTTTACCCGGGCGCAAGTGGCGTGGAACATTTTGAACAAGAGCTTTCAGATTACAAGCATTCCAAGGGCGCGATCCGTTTTCCGCTAAGCGACCCCCTGCCGAAAGGTTTGATCAAGGACATCGTACGTTTTCGCGTGTTGGAAAACACCACCAAAAAACCAAAGGCTTAAGCGCTGCCGCGATTGACTTTATGCCCAAAATAGCCGATAATAATTGGGTATATTGAAATTTAAGATCGCGGAGGCGAAGGAATTGAACTTTACAGATATCGAGAAAAAATGGCAACAAAAATGGGCTGACACAGGAATTTATAAATTCGACAAAAACAGCGAAAAGCCCAAGCACTATGTTTTGGAGATGTTTTCTTATCCGTCGGGCGCGAACCTGCACGTCGGGCATTGGTACAACTACAGTCTTTCTGATACTTACGCGCGTTTTATGCGCATGACGGGGCACAATGTGTTTCACCCGATGGGGTTTGATGCGTTTGGGCTTCCGGCAGAAAATTATGCCATCAAAACAGGCATTCATCCGAGCGATTCCACGCTCAAAAATATTGAAACAATGGAAAAACAGTTACAGGCGATCGGCGCGACATTTGATTGGGATTATGAGCTTGTCACGTGCCTGCCCGACTATTATAAATGGACGCAGTGGTGCTTTTTACAGCTATATAAGCATGGACTTGCCTATCGCAAGGCTGCGCCTGTCAACTGGTGTCCTTCGTGCCAGACCGTTCTTGCGAACGAACAGGTTGTGGATGGCGCATGCGAGCGCTGCGGAACGCCGGTCACAAGAAAACATCTGACGCAATGGTTCTTTAAAATCACGGACTATGCAGAACAGCTTCTCGACGGATTAGACCGCATCGACTGGCCGGAAAAAACAAAGTTGATGCAAAAAAACTGGATCGGCAAGTCGCAGGGCGGCGAGATCAAGTTTGATATCGTAGGCGGCGGAGATTTCACCGTATTCACCACGCGCGCAGATACGCTTTTTGGCTGTACCTATGTGGTCATTTCGCCCGAGCATCCGTTGGTCGACCGGATCACGACTTCCGTACAGCTCCCGGCAGTCAAAGAATATCAAGAATATGCGGCAAAGGCGACGGAGATCGATCGACTTTCAACAACGCGCGAGAAAACAGGCGTGTTTACGGGCGCTTATGCCATCAACCCCTTAAACGGACGACAAATTCCGATCTGGACCGCAGATTATGTGCTTGCGAGCTATGGCACAGGCTGTGTGATGGCGGTTCCCGCGCACGACGAGCGCGACTTTGCGTTTGCGCAGAAATATGATCTGCCCATCGAACGCGTGATCAACGCGGCAGATAAAGACACAAACGATGAACTTCCATTCACGGAACACGGCATTCTTGTGAACAGTGATAAATATGACGGTCTTACGACCATCGAAGGGAAAAAAGCGATCCTTGACGATCTGCATCAGGAAGGTCGCGGCGGATTCAAAACCAATTACCGCCTGCGCGACTGGCTGGTATCGCGCCAGCGTTACTGGGGCGCGCCTATTCCGATGTTGTACTGCGACAAATGCGGCGAGGTTCCCGTACCGGAAGACCAACTTCCCGTCGAGCTTCCATATGATGTAAACTTTACGCCTGACGGTACATCGCCGCTTGCGAAAAAGGAAAACTTTGTAAACACCACCTGTCCTGTATGCGGCGGGAAGGCGACGCGTGATGTGGATACGATGGATACATTCGTTTGCTCTTCGTGGTATTACCTGCGTTATGCCGACAACAAAAACAATGAACAAGCGTGGAACAAGCAAGTAATTGATCACATGCTTCCCGTGGATAAATACATCGGCGGCGCAGAACATGCGGTCATGCATCTTTTGTACGCGCGCTTCTTTACCAAGGCGTTTCACGATATGGGCTACTTAAGCTTTGACGAACCATTTCGCTCCCTTGTACATCAGGGAACGATTTTAGGACCGGACGGCGAAAAGATGAGCAAGAGCCGCGGGAACGTTATCTCTCCTGACGACCTGATCAGCCAATACGGCGCAGACACACTGCGCATGTACCTTGCGTTCGGGTTCAATTATGTGGAGGGTGGTCCGTGGAACGACGACGGCATCAAGGCAATCAACCGCTTCTTAGAGCGTGTGGAACGCTTGGTAGGCTCAGTTGCGGCGCTTGAAGGCGGCAGCGGCAAAGCGGACGCGGATTTGAATTACCAATTAAATTACGCCATCAAAAACGTGACGCACGATTATCCGATTTTCTCATTCAATACGGCGGTCGCGCGAATGATGGAACTTGTCAATGCGTTCTATAAGTACATGGACGCGCAGCCTGACAGCGTTTTTGCAAAGGATGTCGCTAAAAAACTGTGTCTGATCTTAGCGCCTGTCGCGCCGCATTTTGCGGAAGAAATGTGGGAACGTTTGGGCGGCGAATATTCGATCTTTAACCGGAATTTTCCGCTGTGCGACGAAAGCGCGCTTGTGCGTTCAACCGTCAACATGGCGATTCAGGTAAACGGCAAGGTGCGGGCAAAATTTGATATTTCTTCGGACGCTTCCAAGGACGAGACCGAGGCTTTTGTACGAAGCGAATTTGCGAATTTGTGGGAAGGTAAGGAAATCGTGAAGTTTATCGTTGTGCCCGGTCGCATTGTGAATATTGTTGTACAGTAAAATGAATCATCCAAAAACAGCACGCCGGAATCCGGCGTGCTGTTTTTATTTCCTTGCTTATTGCGCGCGAATGAACTCGCGCCCAATATACGGCTGCAATGCCTGCGGCACCTTGATGCTGCCGTCTGCTTGCTGATAATTTTCCATGATCGCCGCTACGGTACGCCCGACCGCAAGACCGCTGCCGTTTAATGTATGTACAAATTTCAGCGTTCCATCGTTGTCGCGGAACCGAATGCTTGCGCGGCGCGCCTGAAAATCTTCAAAGTTAGAACACGAAGAAATTTCAACATACCGTCCATAACTCGGCATCCACACCTCAATATCATACGTTTTTGCGGAGGAAAAACCAAGGTCTCCGCCACACAGCAGTACGACACGGTAAGGAATCTGCAAAATCTGCAAAATACTTTCCGCATTTGCCACCAGCTTCTCAAGCTCCAAGTATGATTCGTCCGGTCGTGTAAATTTTACAAGCTCTACCTTGTTGAACTGGTGCAGACGAATAAGTCCTTTGGTGTCGCGCCCCGCGCTGCCCGCTTCCGCACGGAAGCACGGTGTATAGGCACAGCGATAGATCGGCAGATCTGTACCGTCAAGGATAGATTCGCGGTACATATTCGTGACGGGTACTTCCGCCGTCGGAATCAGGTACAGATCGGTATCTTCAATGTGGTACATATCTTCCGCAAACTTCGGAAGCTGTCCCGTACCTTCCATTGATTTCTGATTGGCGACAAACGGAGGGATGACCTCCGAGTAACCGTTTTGCTCGGTATGCGTATTGAGCATAAAGTTCATAACCGAACGCTCGAGCCTCGCGCCCAGTCCTTTGTAAAACACAAAGCGGCTGCCCGCGACCTTTGCGCCAAGCTCCGGGTCGATAATATCAAGATCGCTTCCCAAATCCCAATGCGCCTTTGGCTCAAAATCAAATTTTGTGGGTTCCATAAACTTACGGATCTCCACATTGTCACTGTCATCCGTACCCGCCGGTACGCTTGCGTCCGGACGGTTTGGGATCGTCATCATATATTTTTCGAGGTTTGCCGTCATAATCTGCAGCTCAGCGTCATAATCCTTGATTTGCGACGCAAGCTCCTTCATTTCAAGCATGATACCGGAAACATCTTCCCCATTTTTCTTGAGCATAGGGATATCCTTGGATATTTTATTCCTTTTTGCTTTCAGCTCTTCCACTTTTGTCATGAGCGCGCGCCGTTCCTCATCCAGCTTCATGACCGCGTCTAACGGGATTTCCTTGCTGCGTTTTTTGAGCGCGTCTGCAATTGTCTTAAAATTGTCGCGCAACACCCTTAAATCAAGCATTTTTCTTTTAACCTCTTCTCCATCAAATAAACTTGTTTCGTATTTACATCTTATTCGGCGCTTTGATACCCAGCAACGAAAGCCCCGTTTTGAGCGTGTTTTTCACTGCCCGCGTCAATGCAACACGCGCGTTTGTCTGCTCTGCGTTCTCGTCAATGAT
>CAZBSH010000070.1:0-9548 GCA_964494645.1 uncultured Christensenella sp.
CGCGCGGAAAATAACATAGCAAATCTAAAGCATGTTGACAACAAGCCGATATTTGGCAATGACATAACGGCGGAACAAAGCAATCAGATCGCAACCCGGCTATTGATGGAAAATCCTGAATTTAGCGCATGGGAAGCTGAGGTCCGCAAGTACATTCATAATAATATGGATTTACGTATCGAGGCGGGGCTTGTGACGCGGGAATTTGCATCGATGCTGGACGAAATATACCCGCATTATGTTCCTGTGTTTCGAAACGGGGCAAAAGGAACTACATATCAAACGGACGGCGTGATGGTCGGCTCGACCGTGAAGCGCGCGGTAGGCGGGGATGGTCCGATACAAAACCTACAAGACAGCCTTGCGCAGCAGACGCGCAGCATATTTAAGCAGGGGCGCGAAAACATGGCGGTAGGCGTGGTGATGGATGTGCTTATGAAGCGCGGAGATATGCAAGAACTTGTGGCGGATGTAAAATACAGAACGGTTTCGGAAACAGGCGGAGGGATTGAGGCAGGCAGTGATAAGATAACATTTTACAGGGATGGTATGCGTGTAGAATTGTCTGTAGATCCAAAACTTGCGGAGGCGTTCAAGGCGTTCGGCGGATATCAGGAGGGGAAATTTGCCGAAGTGACGCGTAATGTTAATAATACGTACAAGAAGCTGATCACGCAATGGAATCCGGCGTTTATCGTGCGAAATTTCTTTAAGGATTTTCAGGACGCGCTGATTTACTCGAAACATGGTATCAAGAAGTTTACACAATGCTATGGAAAGGCGATATCGTACATCAAGGGAAACAATTCGTGGTGGCAGCTATATCAAGGAACGGGAGGCTTTGCGTCGTCGATATTTGAAAATATGGTCGATGCGGATATTACAAAAAGGACAGGAAAGCGAAACAGATTCGGTAAGATGGTTGATGGGATTTCGCAGGCGAACATGGTGGTAGAGCAAGCGCCGCGCTTTGCAGAGTTTATTGCAACGCTGGAGAGCTACGGGATGAACCCCGAAACGGTCACGCCTGACGTATTGACAGAAGCGCTGTATAACGCAAACGACATAACATGCAACTTTGGGCGTAGCGGGACTTGGGGAAAGATGATCAACAAATATGCTGTACCGTTTTTCAATCCTTCCATGCAGGGTTTTGATAAACTGATTCGCACATTTCGGGCGGGAGATGCCAAGACGGCAGTCAAGCAGATAACGGCATTTGCGGCAAAGAGCGCATTGCTGGGCGCTTCCATTTCCATTTTGAATGAATTATTATGTTCGCTTACAGGGGACGACGAAGATAAAAAAGAGTATCAACGCATGAGCGATTATACCAAAAATGCATTTTACATGATCCCGCTTGGGAATGGACAGTTCTTTAAAATACCGAAAGGAAGGATAACGAGCATCATGGGGAATTTGGCGCAAGGAATTGTTAGAGATGTGATGGCAGGCGACCGGAAAGAGAATAAGACGGATTGGTCTGCATACGGAGAATCGATCATAAATAATGTCGCGCCAACAAATCCACTTGAAAATCATATTGGAGCGGCAGCGATTCGGGTGATGGGAAACAATAAATACTGGACGGGGCAAGAGATCGAAAACGCGGAAGACCAGAAAAAGCCGGTTTCCGAAAGGTATGATGAGAAAACATCCGGCGCAGGAAAGTTTTTGAGCCAGACTCTTGGGCTCTCGAATCTTGGGATCTCTCCCAAAAAAGCGGACGCATTGATCGACGAAACAACGGGCGTTTTTGGAGATTTTTTATTACCGCTTACATCGTCGGAAGCATCGCAGTCGCCGCTTACGCTTGGGTTTTCTACAGACAGCAATATCAGTAACAAAAGGTCCGGGCAAGTATATGACTTAAAGCAAAAGTTGACGCAGCAATCGTATATGGAAGGAACGTCAAAAGTACCGTCTACTACTGATCTTGCGCTTGATTTTATTGCAGACAGCCAAAAAGCTGTATGGGACAACAAAGACAAGATGCGCGAGATCAACGGGCGCGCGGTGGATACGGGAGAATTTTTCAAGTTGCTGGCGGGGCAGAGCCCGCGGCAAAGGGAGGTGTCGGAGATCAACAAACAGAATGCGGAAATCAACGAGCGAATTTTGCAAAACTACGATGCTTTTATGGACAATTTGCAAAAATATTACACTGTAGATCCAAGCGCCGAAGAAGACGAGCAAAAGAGACAGGCGCAGGAAGCATATTTGAAAGCGTATCGAGACACGATGGGGGCGCAGGACACGATCTATAATGTCTTGAGCGATAGTAAGATAACGGCGTATGAGGAAGTGAATAAAAGAGGGATAAGCGCCGACACGTATATGGATTATGTGATTAAGACGTATGGGATGGAAAAAGACGCGGAGCGTGTAGGCGTTCTGATCGGTCTGAATTTACCGGATTACGAAATGGCGAACATGTACGCTGCGGCAATTGAGAGCGGCAACGTAAAGGAAAAGAACACAATGGATTTTGCTGTAAAGAATGGACTTACTCCCGCGCAATTTCTTGCAAAGAAATATGGTAGCGACATCATACCGCCAGACCGGAGCGCGGCGGCATCAAATGTGCCAAATGAAACGAAAACGGTCATTGCCGAGGCACAAGGATATGATATTCCAAATTATAAAGGAGAAACGCTGGAAAAGATTGCGGCGATGGGTGTGAATATTCAGGATTACGCATATATTGACGATAGGATTGCAGCGCAGGACGACAAGGTTGGATATATACAGTCGTTGGGGTTTGATGAAAAACAGACTGCCGGATTGGTGGAAAGCCTCGTAATGGGTAAGACCGCAAAAAGCAAGATGACGGCTGCTGCGGATAGGGGGATACCGCAGGAAATATATGTCGGAACGTATATTGCCGGGTATACCTCGCGGGGATCAAAGGCGGAACGCAACGAGCAGCTCAGGGCTTACGTGGACGCGTTAACGGGCTTATCCCAAGAGCAGAGGGACGCGCTTTATGAGTGGAACAAAGTAGGAAAAGGAAGCGGGTCGTCCGGCGCTTCCGTCGACGGGCGTTCAGGTGGGCGCAGATCGTCCGGCGGAAAGAGAACGTCAGGAAAAAAGGTAGCGGGAGGACTTCCAAAAATACCCGATGCGGCGTGGAGCAATACACTTTCGGCAACGAAACCAAACAAGGCATCGAAGGTCGAGCCTGAGGTGGATATGTGGGGATGGTACAAAAAACTGGTCGCGGACAACATGATTCGTCAGCAGGCATTACAGCGACAGCTTGAGGACATCGACAACAACCCGATTTATACGGCGAAGATGAAAGCAGCATACAAAGCGGAGGCGCGGAGGCGCTATCAGGAAGGAGGGGCATCATGATGACACCGCATGAAATATTGACGATCGTCGTAAGCGCCATCGGCGTAATCGCCGCCGTGGTGACGGGGTTCGTGGCTTATCAGAACGGGCTTAAGAAAAGCAGCTGCAACGATGGCGAGGAACGCGGGGTGCTTATGACGGAGATTGGGTACATCAAAGCAGGGATCGAGCGCATTGAACGGCAGCAGGAACGCTACGATCAGGATTACAAGGAACTGAATCTGCGGGTAAACACGATCGAGAACGAGCAAAAAACGATGTGGAAACGCATTGACGAAATGAAGGGGGAAAGAAAATGAGTAATTTTGGTTATGTGAAGGATTATAATTTACAGTTTAGCGGTGCGCTTACACCGCGCAAGAAAACGGCGCGCATCCTGTTGCATCATACGGAGGGAGGCGCGGCGGAAACCGTGCCGGGAATTCATGCGTTTCATTTGTCAAAAGGACATAAAGGGATAGATTATAACATTTGTGTGGAACGCGACGGTACGGTAGTATGGGGGCGTGGTCTTGAATATTGCGGCGGATCAGTCAATAATTCGGTAGCGGGGACAAAGGGTATGAATGACGATTCTATTGCGATCGCGGCGCTGGGCAACTTTGAAATAAACCAAATGCCCGACGTACAGAAAGAAGCGTTGAAACGCATTGTGCGCGACGTGGCGTTGCATTACGGGATCATGGAGATCAAAGGACACAACGAGGTCGCGGGACGTGGCTACACAACGTGTCCGGGCAAGTTTTTTCCGCTTGACGAGGTACGGGCATATGCGGTTGGAGGAAATACATCGCCAGGTCCGTCAGCAGACGTGCCGGAGCTTACGCGGATCTTAAAACGCGGGTGTAAGGGTGAGGATGTAAGGATGTTGCAGGAGCGGCTTCATTACCATAAGGCGAACGCAGGAAAAGCGGACGGCGTATTCGGTTCTCAAACAGAAGAGGCGGTTAAAGCGTTTCAGGCAGCGCGTATCAACGAAGGGCGCGACGTTGGGTGTCGGTACAACGGGAACAAGCCGGATGGAAAAGTCGGCGATAACACATGGGGTATCTTGTGGGAAGGGGATAGATAAAAATGAAGATCAATTGGAAAGTAAGGGCAAAAAGCCCGCAGTTCTGGATTGGACTGTTAGGCGTGATCGGCGGCGTGGTGCTGCCGTACTTTAGCATGACCTACGCAGACCTTACCACGTGGGATGGTGTTGTGAAGCTGCTGAGTGACTTTGTGCAAAACCCATTCCTGATCGGCAGTGTTCTGATGGCGGTGCTTGGATTCGTGGGCGTACTTGCTGACCCGACGACGAAGGGCATTTCTGACAGCGAACGGGCTTTGGGGTATGAGAAGCCGAAGGAGTGAGTATGGACGGAGGCGCAGGCTTAGGCTTGCGTCTCTTTACACAAGAACATTATTACAATCGTATTACATACAAAACCATAAAAAACACGATTAAAATAGTATAATAATTGCCCTGCTAAGGGAGTAGGCTGAGGTAATCGGCGCGAGGGTTCAAATCCCTCCTTCTCCGCCAAAAAGAACCGCTTTATAAAGCGGTTCTTTTGCGTTTTGCGGTGTTTTTACCCTTTAATTTACCCTTTAGAAAGCTTAATCGAATAACACTAGATGCTTACACAGAAAGCAGAATTACCGGAAAGGCTATCCCATTGTTCAAAGCATGAAAAGAACTCAATCAAGTCCTAATTTCTAAAATGCTATGTAATACTAATCAGAAGATCACTACTTCTTCTTTATCAAATAACCCCATATTAATAGCATTTTGCTTGACTGTTTCTTTATCCTGAGTATATGCTAAGATTGCTAAACTCTTTTGTGCTCTTGTACAGGCTACGTAAAAAAGTCTAGTAGTCCGAGCGATACTGGTGTCTTTACCTTCTTGCAAATTACGTATATCTGTTTCCGACAGTTCTTCTACACCAAATAGTTTCTCATAGCTAAATAGAAATCCCCTTGCTTCCGCATCATCTAAAATGACTAATACTCGTGGAAATTCTAATCCTTTTATTCCTTGATGAGTCGCAAAGGATGTTTTTTCATCAATATAAGCACTGTAGTTTTCTAATTGAGAAAATTTTGCTGTCAATCCCTGCCTCATTGCAATTTGTTTTTCATCCATTTCGCGAAAGTCTGTTGATAACAATATGCTCAGTCGTTCAGGTGTTTTAAGTAGTTTGTTTTGCTTTATATATAGTAGGATATCCCAACAAGTTGGCTCACTGTCATCACTCCATAAATCGAACAATCCTTCCGTTAAATTGTCAATTTTACTCAGAACTTCATCCTGCTTCTTGCCTGCAACACTTTGTCGAATTAATAACGGCGAGTATTGTCGAATAATTTTTGCCTCTTCAAAATAATTAGTCGCACGTCGCGCATTAATTAATGGCAAAATTACATTTTTAAGAAATGATAATTCTGGCAATGAACCATCTAGTAGACCGGTTTTAAAAGAATCAATTTGATAAAGAGGTGCGTATATGTCAAGAAATCCCAATCTTAATCCAGCCATATGATGCTCAAGAATCAATTTCTGGCACCCATTACTTTCGCGCCACTCGCTGTCATTTGCAACATCCGCCATTTCATTTATAACATCCTGTTCTGTCTGGAATTTATCAGAATTAGAATTGGCTACAAATAGCCGTACTGTTCCTGTTTCTGCATCAGAACGAGAGTTCTGTTTTTGTTGATCAACTCCATTTCGTATTTGATTCGCTAAATCAACGATGCGTTTTGCGCTTCTATGATTCATTATTTTAACTGGTCTTTCCCAATTTTCGGGGATACATTCTGCAAGGTTATTTTTACCGTCAGTATAAATTTTTTGCATTGTATCCCCAAACATACCAATGGTCATGTTTAAATCCGCTTTTTTATCAAGAATTAGCAATGCATCAATTAGTTCTTTTTTTGTATCTTGGCTCTCATCAATAAGTAAAATTGGATATTTGCTGGCCAAAACTTCCTGCATAGTATCCATATTAGAAATAAAATCCGTTCCAATTTTTACAACTTCAGTATGACTAAGCGAATCGAACCCAACATTTTCTCCATTTGGATTATATGAGAAACGACGAACTGTATTTATTTTTTCTAAACGTTCACTTTTTTTAAGTATTTTCTCTGCCCGATTGATATAAGTTTGTGTTGTTGTATTTCTGCTTCTAGCCTGTTTTTCGGAAAGATCATCAATTTCAGTTTTCAAGGCGGTTATTACCCAATCTTTTATATCTTTTTGAAAATTTTTAATTTGTTCCCACAAAAAACTATGTATGGTTGAGACGGCAAAGATTGAATCATATTCTATCCTTCTTAATATCTCGTCACAAGCGGCATTAGTATATGTGATAACGGCAATATGCTTTGATAATAACAAATACTTATCTCCGACATATTCTTTCAAAAAAGCTAATGTATTCACCAGACTTCTTGTTTTACCAGAGCCAGCACCAGCAAAAGTAAAAAAAGATTTCGGACTATCTTGTATAAAGCATTGTCGTATTTCTTCATCAACATGATCATCAACATGATCATCAATATGGTCATCTTTAGAAAGTTTTTTCTTCAATTCCACCATGGATTACAATACCTCGCTATTTACATTCTTCTTGATGTAATTGTTTTTCTAGCCATTCTAAACTTTGTTTTATATATATTGGAACTTCAATTTCGTCAGGTGAATAAGAAAAAATCAAATCAAGAGCAAATTCTGCTTTTTTATCAGATTGAAAAGTGCGTACTGCTTGGTATATTTTTTCTTGCAAATCCTCAGAATCGTTTGCACTATTCACAATGTTGTGAATCTTGGTAATTACACCATTGCCGCTATTGTCCTTAAATAGTTGAAGATTAGTATATATTAAGGAATCTTCAAAAGTACTTGGAAGCATTTCACATTTTGCTTTATTAAAAAAAGCATCGACAGGCATTTGATAAGCGATCCGAATTAAATGCTTATAAGTTTCATTCTTTTCAAATTCCTTTTCCGCAAAAGATTTATCATACAACAAATCCAATGAAGCCTCTTTCATGAGCCACCCTGTAATTGCATAATTTGTACTAACTAGATCATTGTTTCTTTTAGGTTGAGTATGCTTATAATGCTCGTCTGGAAGTCCACTGTCGATATCTGCAATTACTAATGTTGTAATGCAAAGTTTCTCAATTAGCGGTTTTAATCTATGAGAATGTTTTCCATTAATACTCAGAATAGTAATATATCTTTGATTGAGTTCTTCAAATTTATTTCTAATAAAATGCGGGATCATCATATTTTCAGCAGAGCCTTCAACAAGAATCACTGCATCAGCAAAAAACAAGTCGCAATGAGTTGTTTGCAGATATCTTGTAACAAATTTATCTGTATCATCATCCTTTCCAAATACATCTGAAAGATTTACGACTTTTGAAGTTCCAACTATACATTCTTTGGATTTTGGCAGCCGCTTAAAATATCTCAACTCAGAAAATTGCATTTCCCTAGTTACATGGCTTGAATGCGTACTAATAACCAGTTGCGTGGAAAACTTCGGATGCTTTTTAAGAAATGGATCATGTCTTAATACACCATAAGCCTTTTTGGCGAAGACTTGCTGTACTTGCATATGTAAATGTGCTTCTGGTTCTTCTAATAAAACCAAGTGCAAGGGTTCTATGCGTTGATTCTTTATTTTTTTTTCTTTCTTTATTTTCCCTGTTTGCATCCAATCATCGCGAAAACGCATTAATAAGAAAACCATCGATATTAAGTTTTGATATCCAAGCCCGTTGTATTTTTCAGGAAGTTTATATTTATTATCCTCTGTTAATGCATATTGCACAGCCGAATCATGTTTCAGTCCTTCAACCGCTCTTACATTTGTTGCAATCGTAATTTTAGGATTGCTAACTCCAGGATAACCTAAAGATTGTAATTCGTTTATTGCCGATTCAAATTTTTCAGCTAGATTCTGATCAAATGCGGCTTGTGCAGTTTCTAAAGCATGTAAAGTGCTCAAATCTTCTGGTGTTGGGTTTTTTTCCGGATCAAGATGTCTATCATAATATCCTCGTAATTGTGCAGATAGACTACTCGAATATTGATCCACTTCATCATCTGTATCCGGGTCTGAAAACCCTCTTTGCGCTGCAATCATATCAATCTTTATCAATCCGTCTAAAGGGTTTTGATCAAGGCATTCCATTTCATAAATTGTTTTCTGAGGCATTTCTGCATTTGCCTTTTTGGGATCAAGCAAATAAGCTTTTAGAGCAAATACTTCCGAAAACGTTTTGTCCACAAAATCGCATAAATCTCTAGGCCATAAATTGACTTGATATTCTTTGCTTGATGCGCTCGTTTCTTTAGCAGATTTATAGTGTTCCTTATAAATATAAAATAGTTCCCCAATGTCTCTGGGTTGTAATAAAAATCTCACGCCTAATAAACCAGATCTCCATTTTAAAGTCGGAATAAGATGTGATACATATTGAAGTTCATCACGATCCGCAATATCAATCCAAATATCCATTGCAGGGAGTACGGACTCCCATTTATCTAAATTATTAGGAATCGCACAATCATCTTTTTCCCATGTCCTACCAATCTGATTAATTATTGCATGATTTGATAAGGTCAAATCATTAAAAACAAAACGCCTTTTTTTCAAAAATTTTCCTAATGCATCCATTGCAGATGTTTTACCACTGTTATTTGCTCCTACAAATAACGTTCGTTCTTGATTGAACGCTATTCTACATTGCTTTAATCTACGAAAATTTTGGATATCAACAAACGCTATTTTCATCATTGCCACCTATATTTAATAATAGATTGAGTCCTACAAAACAAGTGCCCTTGTTCCCGTTTATAAATTCTTTATAAACTTCTCCATCCGATCCGCACTTTCCTTCTTCATACGCTCTGTAACATGCCCGTATTGATCGAGTGTGAAAGCAGCTGTGTGGTGTCCAAGATTCTCCTGCACCGTTTTCACATCGTCTCCCGCTTGCAGCGAAGCAACTGCGTAGGTATGCCTCAGATCATGAAATCGCGCGTCTGGAATGTTGAGCTCGCGCACAATCTTCTTATAGTGCTTATAAACCGTAAAGTGGGCAAGATGTCCGCCGATTTCGTTCGTGAGCACAAGCTGATTCCCTTCCCACGGCTGCCAAGCTGCTCCGGCTTTTAAGCGCCA
>CAZBSH010000071.1:0-9002 GCA_964494645.1 uncultured Christensenella sp.
CGCCTAAGGCACTAGATCCTAAGTCTAGCGCGTCTGCCAATTCCGCCACGCCCGCTCAAGTACCGCGTCCGTAACGCGCAAAAATTATTATATAGATTTTTCATAAAAATGTCAAGCAAAAACACAGAAAAAAGAGAGGTCAGACCATACGCAAGCCGACGCATTCCTGCTCAAGCTTTAGCTTGCGCTCTTTCCAGTCGGGCATATTATTTGTAAGAAAAGCACGGAACTCAGTCCCATGGTCCGGATGGATCAGATGTATGAGTTCGTGCAGCACCACATATTCGATGCATTCGGGTGATGCGCACATCAAATAATAATTGAGGCGGATGGTACGTTCTTTGCTGGTGCAGCTACCCCACAAGGTTTGCATTTTACGTACTTTCACAAGCGGTCTGCGGTCGTCTTCCTCGCCGCATACGAGGGGATACCATTTCTCCACAAAGCCCTCGAATGTTTCGGCGGCCTGCTGCTTCCACCACTTTTCAACAATTTCCTTATGTTTAGCAGGATCGGTGCAAAAAACCGTAATGTTGTTGCCGTTAAGGGCTACGCCTGTACGTCTGTCTTTTACGACCTCGTAGGCATAATCCGTCCCCATAAACTGCATTGTATTGGTATTCTCAGCTTTTTGGAAATTCCGGATGTGGCTTTCGATCCATCCTTTTTTGGAGTTGACGAATTCATAAATGCGAGATTCGGCAGTTCCATAAGGCGCGCTCACACAAACACGACCGTCGCGACATACACGCAACCGGATGTTTTTCATAGTTTTTTTGCTGACCGTGATTTGGATCGAGCTACCGTCAGATAAGTTGATTTTCATAAACACCTCTTCATACTGTTACAGTATAACACAAAATGCATGTTTTTGCATGAAAAAAGAAGCTTTCGCGAGGAAAGCTCCTTTTATTTGTCAGAAAAGCAAAAATTATTTTTGATCTTCCTCCGCTTTTGGCAAGGAAGTATCCGTTTTTTCTAAAAGCATGGCGAATTCGTCCTCGGGAACGGGGCGTGAATACAAGAAACCCTGCACAATGATGTCATAGCCGAGTTTCTTGAGGAAATCCGCTTGTGCTGTGGTTTCTACACCTTCTGCAACGACGGTGATCTCCAGCTTTTTTGCCATATCCTCAATGCTTGAGATGACAATTTTTTCGCGGTCACTGTCTAAACGCTGCGTAAAGAAACGTTTGTCGAGCTTGATCACGTCGACGGGCATGGTGCGCAGCAGGTTGAGCGAAGAATACCCTGTGCCGAAATCGTCGATCGTAATGCGGAACCCTGCCTCCTTTAGCTCATGCATACGCGTTAAGATAAGCTCGTCGTTATAGACAAGGGCGCTTTCCGTTAGTTCGATCTCCAGCAGGTCGGTTGAAATATCATATTGGCGGATGATGGATAAAAGCTGCGCTACAAAATCACTGCGGTACATATTGAGTCGCGAGAAGTTGACAGAAACGGGTACAACGGGACGATTTTCATCAAGCCAAGCACGCAGGGAAGCGCACACATGCTCAAACACGTACATATCCAGCTTTACGATAAAACCGTTCTTTTCAAAGATGGGAATAAATACGCCGGGGTTCATAAATCCGTTTTGAGGCGACATCCAGCGCACCAACGCTTCTGCCGCGATCATGCACTCTGTATGCAGCTCGAATTTTGGCTGATAATAGACGAGAAATTCATGATTTTTGAGCGCTGTTTCCATGTTGTTTTCTAACTGTTTTTCCAGCAGCATTTCCGTATTCATATCGTCACTGTAAAACGCATAGACATCATGCGAATTGTTTTTGACGCTGTTTCTTGCGATCTTGCTGCGGTCGCTCATGCGCGTTATGTAGGTGTCGCCGGGTGGGATGGGATAAATGCCATACGAAAGCAATAGGTTATAATTTCGACTTGTTGTGAATTCATATTCGCGAATGGACTGGTTCCATTTCAGGATACGTCCGACAATGTCGCCGTGTGAGTAATAAGAAATAAGAATATTGAACTCGTCCGCACCCACATGTGAATAGATCTCGTTTTCGTTCATATCTTCTTGCAGGACGTCAGCGATATACTTTAAAAGCAGGTTGCCGCTTTCATAGTCATATAATTGATTGAATATTTTGAACTTGTTGATGTCAAGGCTTATATACGCGAACTTTTCCTCAGGGTTTTTGTGCAGGGTATTTTTACAATCCTCACGGAATTTTAACCAGCTCAAAGAGCCGGTGACATCATCTGTAAAGGCGATTTTTTCCAGTTTTTTACGCGCGTGCTTTTGAGATATCACAATATAGACGAGCAACATGATCACAGTGGCGACGATAATCGCCGTGACCCAACCGTTGAGCGTGATCAGGTATGCGCTCTTTGCCGCGACAACGGAGGCGGGCGCAACAGAAAGGATATACCAGTTGTTTATGCCGATGGGCGTATAGCCCATGTAGTAAAGCGCGTCATCCTTATAATATTGCGCAACGCCGCTTTCACCATGTTGCAAGTCTTGCTGCATATCTTCAAGCGTATTGTCGACACTTTTAACCCCATTAGGAGAAAACGAGAAGAAATTATCGAAATCGATCGCGTTTTCGTGGTGCGCGTGGGCGATCGGTGTACCATCATTGTTGATGACGTACGAATATCCTTCGCCGTTAAAGGTGGAAACAGAAATTTTTTGCGCAAACTCTTCCGTTGACTGCGTGGCAAACAAAACAGAAACAATGCGGTCGCCGCGATAGACAGGAACAGCGTATACGTTGATCAGACCTTTGTTTCCGATCACGTCTACAAATGTATCTGAGATATTGGGTTGACCGCGCATCGCCTTATGGAAGTAATCGCGTGACGAAAAATTGATTTCGACCCCGTCGGAGGTAACAGCGATTCCGTCCGGTGCAATCAGGCCCATGCGCTTGAAATCGTTTTGCTTTTGCACATCGCTTAACATGGAAAAAATTGCTTCGGCATCAGCGTTTGCAAATTCGGGCGCGCCGAGCGCTGCCGCCGCGGCTTCTAATGTTGCAAGGTTACCGGCGACTTTGGTTTCAATGACGGAAGCCTCTTGCTCGGTGACCTCCTTTAAATAAGAAGTCACCTCGTCGTTCAGGGTGTTTTTGACAGTAGTGGAATAAAATAGCATCAAAAAAAGCGCAAGAATAGCGATGGCAAGCACGATAATAATTGAAATCAGGATTGTCTGTTTGCGTCTTATCATAATAATATGCCTGCTTACGCAATCTTCGCTGCGACGTAACGGCTGTGTTACCTTTCCATATCAATACATATTGAGTATGATATGCTACTCACCATTATATATGACGCTTCCGCAAAAAGAAAGTAAAATGTTATGAGAACGGCAGAGATCGGAAAATTAATGGCAGAAATAAGCAAAAAAGCCGTAGATGTCAGAAAATTTAAGAAGAATGGGTACTTTTTTTATAGAAAAGCACAAGCAAAAGTGCTATAATAAGACAAACATATTCTAGACTTAGAATGTATGGATTTGAGCAAACAAAAAATCCGGAAAAACGGAACAATAAGAGGTATATGCGTTGGCGAAATATAGTTATAGGGCTGTAGACGCAAATGGTCAGGCATCCAAAGGCGTATATGAGGCGGAGAGCTTGCAGGATTTTCGTGAATTTTTGAAAAGCGCAGGGCTTTATTGTCTGTCCTACAAGGTAGAGCGTGAGCAATTTGGCACCTCTGTGCAGGGGTCGATCCCGGCAAAGGAGTTGTATCTGATATGCAGCCAGATGGGTGTGATGCTTGATTCGGGCATTGGCGTCGTAAGAGGGCTTGATGTGCTGTGCCAGCAGGCGGCGAACCCGAAAATCAAGACGATTCTTTTGAATGTGATGGAAGAGGTCAAAAAGGGTGTGGCTTTTCATCAGGCGCTCGCCAATCAAGGTGGCGCGTTTCCCTTTTATCTGATCAGCTCGGTGGAATCGGGCGAGCAAAGCGGAACGCTTGACAAGGTCATGGTGCGCATGGCGGATTATTTTGAGCGCCAATATAAAACAAAGGCACAGATCAAAGCGGCGCTCACCTATCCGATCCTGCTCAGCATCATGTGCATCGGTGTCGTGCTGCTGATGCTTGTTGTCGTTGTCCCCAAGTTTATGGAAATGTACACGACGTCGGGCACAGAGCTGCCGCTGCCTACGCAGCTGCTTCTCGGGCTTGTCGATTTTTTGCAAAATTTCTGGTTTGCGGTGCTTGCCGTTGTGGTGGGCGTGGTGATCTTGATTTTTATTTTGAAGAGCAGTCCGGCGACAAAGCCGTGGTGGGATACAATGGCGCTGCACTTTCCCGGATTTGGAAAGATGAAGCAGATCATATTGGCTGCGCGTTTTGCGCACACCTTTTCCATGTTGATCTCAAGCGGGGTCACAATGCTTAGCGCACTTGATATCGTTTCGCGGGTGCTTGACAACGGATGTATGTCAAAGTATATCGCGATCATGATCGAAGATATCAAAAAGGGTATGCCGTTATCGGAATCCATCAAAAAATTCGATGTATTTCCGCCCATGTTCAAGTCGATGATCGCCATTGGCGAAGAGTCGGGCGAAATGGACGAGCTGCTGCAAAAAGCGGCGATTTATTATGATGAAGAATCGGATCGCGCCGTTAAGAAGATGGTGTCTATGATTGAGCCGATCATGCTTGTCGTGATGGGACTTATCATCGCTTTTATCGTGATTGCTATCATCATGCCGATCTATGGTATGTATCAAAATATTGCATAAGGGTAGGGGATCAATTTGCTGTCAATTGATATCGGAAGTAAATTTTTAAAGATCGTACAGGGAAACGGAGACAAGTCGATCAAGACCAAAAAAGAGGTATTGTTCCAAATGCCGGAGGGTTGTGTGCAAAACGGCGTCGTCATGGATTTTGATAAGACCGCAAAGACGATTGCCGCATTATTGGTCGAGGAAAAAATCAGCGACAAGAAGGCTGTCGTTACGCTTAGCAGCCCGGATATCGTCGTAAAAGAGATCGTACTGCCTAAGGCGACGCCCAAAAATACGCAGCAGATGATATTGAGTGAATTAGAGGAGCTGTTGTCTGATGAGCGCTATGCGATCGACTATCTGACGCGCACAGACGCAGAACAGACAAAGGTTCTTGTATTCGGCGTAGATAAGCGGCTTGCGGACAGGTATAAGGAGATGTTGGTTGCGGCAGGGCTTACGCCCGTTGCGATGGATATCCACGCAAATGCTGTACGTAAGCTGGTTGCTGTGGCGGACGTATTGCCCAACACGCCGGGGCATGTTGATATTGTAACGGATATTGGCTGCGACCTGATCAACTTCCATTTCTTCGTGGGGGGAGAGCTTACATTCACGCGCTGTACCGTTATTGGGATGGACGCTTATTCGAAAGAAACCATCGGCTCTATGTATGGAAAGAGCGCGCATGAGCTAAAAGAGGACATCAACTTCAACACCTATGTATCGAGGCTGGGGGACGAAGTACAAAAGATGCTGCAATTCAGTGCAACAGGCGAGTATAAGTCATTGCAGGCAAAGATATATATCACGGGTGGCGGCGCGCGCTTTGACGGGCTGGGCGCAATGCTCGGCGAATACTTGAACCGCGACGTTCAGACGCTCAATACAAAAATACTATTGAACGCGCTGGGCGCGCAGGTTCGTGTGTGAGGTGGATGGTTTGAAAGATCTTAACTTTTTTTCAGGCGTAAAAAAACAAGAAACGAAGCATAAGCTAGGGAGTTTTATGCGCAACGGTATCATCATACTTGTTGTGTGCGCGGGGGCGGTTGGCGGATTCTATATCTGGCAGCTCGTGCAAAAAGCATCTACGATCGGGAACATTGTCTCGCTCGAGATGCAGATTGAACAGGTTAAGGAAGGCAATGCGGATTATGCGGCGCTTTCGCAGAACGCGCAAAAACTGAATGCGCTCAACACGTATAATTCCATCATCGAAACGTTCAACGAAAATCTGGCGACGTATCCACACCTTGACAAGGCGCTGATGGACGATATCAATGCGAAAAAGCCGGAGGATGTGAGTATCGTCAAAATAGAATATGCGAATGACACGCTTCGTATTGACTGCCGGGCGCAAAACACGTCCTCGCCGGCGGAGTTTGTGCGCAGTTTGCGCGGCAGCGCGCTCATTGCGGATGTGACATACAACGGTTATTATGCGGCGGATGGAACGGCGGTCGCGCCGGATGCCGCAGATTCACAGGCGCAGACAGGTACGGTCACGTTTACCGTGGGCTGCAAACTTGCGGGAGGTGACGTGAAATGAGGCTTTCTAAGAGGGAAATGGTATTGCTTATTGTCCTTGGCATCGTGCTGATCGGTGTTCTTGGCATCAACTTCCTGATCGTACCCATGCAAAAGAGCTTGCAGTTAGATGCCTCGTTGCTCATGCAAAAGCAGGATGAGCTTGTGAACGTCGAGGCAGATACCAAAACATCGAGCGTGCTTACGGCAAACATCGACGAAGCATATGCCCGCGCGCAGGAGCTGCAAAAGCCGTTTGAAAACAGTTTGAGACAGGAAGAGATTGACCTGTGGCTCAACAATATGCTGGCGTATAATAATCTAGAAGTACAAAATATGGATATTTCGAATGTGGGCGTGAGCACGGCGGATTTTTCAACCGCATCTACGGATGACAAGCAGGCATTGCCTATACAGGATGCCGCCGATATCGTAAACGGTGTTAGCGAGCCGTCAGCACAGCCTTCGGCGCAGCCGTCAGAGGAAGGCAAGGCGGATACGTCCGTTGCTGCTGAAGCGATCGCTGTTGAGGCAGGCGCAACCCCATCGCCGTCAGCAACGCAAAGCGTGCCGTCGTTATATCAGATCAATGCGGTTGTAAACTGTATCGGCAGCTTCGACGACATCATTGCGCTTGCAAACGGTCTGTATGAAAGCGGACGCGCGCTGCGCATTACGACGCTAACTACACAGGAGGCGGGCGAGGACGGACGGATGCCCGCTGTCATTACCATCGAATTTTACGGGATACCGGCTGTTGACGCAATCACGGCAGGGACGGGAGAAACATCGGAATGAGAAACAAAAAACGCGCGAGCACGCTTGTTATGGTGTTGTGCGTGTTTGGCTTCATTATGATTATCGGCGTGAGCGTTATGACGCTCGCGGGTATTGCAAACCGGCAGGCCTCGCATACCTTAGGGCAGCAGCAGGCTGATTTTGCTACGCAATCCATTTTAGATACGGTGAGTGACAAGATCATCGACAAAACGATAGATCCGTTTGCGCTGGGCGTGGGTGATACTTACAGAACAGAGGGCAGCGGGACAGACGAAGTATTCGGCGATTATGATATACAGATTGAGCAAGACAATCAGAGTGGCATGGACAACGTGTTTAAAGTCGCAGTGACCTCCCGGAAGAACGGATTTACATCAAGTATGTACAAACTGCTGCAATATACAGCGGGTGGGGACGAAGAGCCGTTCGAGCTTGCGGAACTCTTTGACGTGGTTGCGGGCGCGACGCATCTTAACCCGGATGTCAGTATGCTGCCGTCTACGCCGGGGGTGTCAACCTCCGTTGGCAGCGTCTTTTTTGACAACGGAGAGTTTACGACGACGTTTACCGGCGGCGGAGGCGTGAGCAAAAATGTGGACGTGGTTGGAAATTTAAACCTCGGTGTGGGTACGTTTGGTACGCAGGGAGAGGAGACGCACGTATATTCGGGCGGCGATATTGAGATTAAGACGAGCGGCGCGGTGTATTCTGAGGTGCGTGCCGAAGGAAATGTAACAGTAGATCAGTCGCAAAACGTACCCGGAAGCATCTACGCAAACGGCGACGTCACGCTGAAAAACGGCGCGGTTGTACAGGGCGATATCCACGCGGGCGGAACGGTTACGCTGGAGGGATGGGGCGCGAAGGTAAAAGGGACGATTTACGCAAACGGTACGAAAAAAGAGGACGACACGTTTGAAAACGGAAATGTAATAATCACGGCAGGAGCGGAAGCGCAGGGCGATATCTACGCAAACGGCATCGTAACAGTGGACGGGTCGGGCGCGGCAAGCAAAGGAACGATCTTTGCGGGCGGTGATGTGACGATATCGGGTGGTGCGAGCGTAAACGCGGTGAAATCCAATGGCAATGTTACGGTTAGCAACGACGTTTATAACGGTTCGATCGGAGACATCGAGTGCATGGGCAATGTGCAGCTGAACGGTAAATTCACGGGCGAGGTGCGCGCGAACGGAAACGGCAAGATCGCAGGTTCGTATAATAAAAATATTTATATCGCGGGCGAGGTCGATGTCATCAACATGACTAAAATGCAGGAAGTGCATTCGGATGCCATCATACGGCTTATAGGAGTGCCGGCGTGTCCTGCTTCCGTTTATCCAAGGTTTTATGCGCCTGAGATATTTGCGCAAAATTCGGATGTTTCGTATTGTTCGTTTTACGCAAAGGATGGGGAGGGAACGATCACATTGATCAATAGTCAGGCTTACGCGGCATCTGTAAGCCTGATGCCTAAGTATTACGCAAACGGTGATATCACGCTGACCAATTGTAACAATCTGCAGCTGGTGTCGATCAAGACAAACGGAAATCTTACTTTAAAAAACACCAAACTCACCAAAGACAGTTGGATCAGTGATACGAATGCTGTTGAGGTCGGAGGAGATATGCTCGTGCAGGGTGGGGATATACGAGCCAATGTAAGAGCGGGCGGCGATATCGACATTTCTGATGCGTCAGTCAGATCAAACCTGACCACAAACCGGAAGATCAAGCTTAAAAATATAAAGGCGGACGGCGGACAGTGGCTGTGTAATGAGGATATAAATGTCGGTGGTACATTCGAGACGAGCGGGACAAGCCTTTCTGTGGGCGGGAACCTGAATATGACGCTATCTGAGCAGCGCTCAAACATTAATATGAATTTTTCTGTAAATGGGATCGCGGTGTTTGAAAATGTCAATATCCGTGGGGATATGAACGTGATCGGCGGCGGCA
>CAZBSH010000072.1:0-8151 GCA_964494645.1 uncultured Christensenella sp.
TTAACCAATCCGGCGTCGATGCACCGGCGACAATACTTATTATATCATGAATCGATACTTTTTCAAGTGGAAGTTGCGCAATATTGTCGATATAATAGGTTTTATCGCAATTATTTTTGCAGAGGTTATACAATTTTTCCGTGTTTGAAGAATGTCTTCCCCCGACCACCAGAACAATGTCCGATTGTTTTGCAAGCTCAACCGCTTCCTTTTGACGTTTTTGCGTCGTATCGCAAATCGAATTGAAAAGCTCGAGCACATTGATACGTTCCTTCAGCTGTTGCACCACATCATCCCACAATGCATGTGTGATGGTCGTCTGCGCAACCACAAGCGCATGCTCCATACACGGCACTTGTGCGGCATCTTGCGCATTGTTTACCACATATACCGTTCCCGTCGCCCATCCCTTGATGCCGATCACCTCAGGATGGTCGCTCGCTCCGATAATAATCACCGGCGTATCCTTTGCCTCGATCACGCGTTTATGGATACGCGTAACAAACGGGCATGTAAGATCCAATATCTCAAATCCCCGCTGCTTGATCGTTTCATATACTTCGCGTGAAACCCCGTGGGAGCGTATCACGATCAGCGTGCTTTCAAGCTGCGCTACATCATCTAAGCTTTCCGTAACAAGTACGCCCTTCTTTCCGAGCGAACCTACCACGTCCTTGTTATGGATCAGTTCCCCATAGGTATAAATATGATCATATGTTCCGATAATATCGTTTACCGCGTCCACCGCCCGCGCTACTCCAAAACAAAAACCCGCGTGCTGTGCGACAATTATTTTTGACATGCTTCCTTACTCATTTCCTGCATTATATTTTGCAGATACTCTGTTGCTTGCGCAATCGTTTTGCTGTTTGTTTTTTCCCCTACGATTTGCTTGAGATCAATCGCAGAATGCGCATATACCTTCACCGGATGAAACAGCTTGTAATTCCCGCTAATATATATCGGTACAACCGGCACCCCCGCCCGCAGCGCCATCAGTGCCGCGCCCGGCTCAAACGGCAGCAAGTTCCCGTCCTCGCTGCGCGTTCCCTCCGGGAAAATGCCCAATATCTTGCCGTCTCGCAGCGCAGCCATTCCCGTCTTGATTGCCGTCATATCACTTTTTCCGCGCGCAATCGGAATGGCATGCAAGCGACGCAAGAAAAAATTCGCCGCTTTATTCTGAAACAACTCTTCTTTTGCCATATAACAAACCGGCTGTGTCATAATGCTGTGACCAAGTACGATCGGATCCCAATTAGATTTATGGTTACATATCACCACACATCCCGTTTTGATTCGAAAATTCTTTTTATGGATACGCCTGACAAAGAAACACGGAATCAGGACGATAAACGCAAATATACGCGCCAAAATATATACCATCTAGCTATTCACTCCTGTAATATCGCCAATGATCCAAGCAATCACTTGCTCTTTCCCCATATTTGTCGTGTCCACCAAAATAGCATCTTCTGCCTGTCTAAGCGGCGCGAATTTTCTATTGGAATCCGTTTCATCCCGCGCGATAATCTCCCGTTCAATCAGGTCGATATCCGCTTCCTGTCCGCTTTGCTTGATTTCCTCACAACGCCTGCGCGCGCGTTCATGCGCGGAAGCAGTGATGAAATACTTTTTGTCCGCATCCGGAAGAACATAAGTCCCGATATCCCTGCCATCCATGACAATATCATACTGAGCGGCAACCATGCGCTGGATATCCACCAACTTTAGCCGCACCTCAGGGATCACAGCAACATCGCTTGCCCCTTTCGAAATACGCGAAGTACGGATAAAAGGCGTCACATCTTTTCCATCAACAAATACCTTCTGAATACCGTCTTCATATTGTATTGACATATCAAGCGTTTCCAGCACAGTTATCACGTTGTCTGCATCAGACGGCTCAATGCCTTTTTCGATCATCGCATATGCGGCAGCACGATACATTGCGCCGGTATCGAGATAATTCATTGCAAGCCGCGACGCAATCTCCTTTGCAACCGTACTTTTTCCCGCCCCTGCCGGTCCGTCGATCGCAATCTTCATTATTTTTGCCGCCTCAAGATTACTTCGGCCAGTTCTGCCAAATCTTTTCCTCTGTCTCCAAATATCTGCAACGCGTCGATTGCTTCTTGCGTCTTTCGTTCTGCGATCTGCATTGATTTTTCCACGCCATACAACGTAACGAATGTAAACTTCTCTTCCGCGGCGTCTTTTCCCAGCGTTTTACCGATTTTTTCCGCGTCCCCCGTGACATCGAGGATATCATCAATAATTTGGAACGTCAGCCCGATATCTTCGCCGTAAGTATCAATTGCCTCCAAATATTTCTCATCCGGATGACAAAGCATCATCCCTGAAGTCAGTGAAGCCTTCATAAGTGCCGCAGTTTTACGCCTGTGTACATAATACACATCTTTTGCATCCAACTTTTTTCCTTCATTTTCCAAATCGCCCGCCTGCCCAGAGATCATTCCATATATTCCGGCGCTTGAGGCTACCTCAAGCATCGCCTTTAAATGCGCATCGATATTGTCTGTATATCTCATCGCATTTTTGATCATTACCTCATAGGCATAGTTGAGCAATCCGTCCCCCGCAAGGATCGCCATACCTTCCCCATATACCATATGATTCGTCGGCTTTCCACGGCGCAATTCATCGTTATCCATCGCGGGCAGATCATCATGGATCAAAGAATAGGTATGGATCAGCTCGATCGCGCAGGCAATATCCATCGTTTCTTTCGTGTTGCCGTCAAGAAGTGCGTTCGACATAATATTGAGCGTCGGTCGCAGTCTTTTTCCTCCTGCGGACACACTATAGTTCATCGCTTCTTTGATCGTGGCGTTGGTGTCCGCCGCGTCCAACAGTTCCGTAAGCCTCTGGTCGATTTCATTTGTGTACTTCCCAACAACATCAGCCATTTCAATCCATCTCGCTTTCTTTTATTATTTCTAGTTCGCTTTCATACTTTTTCAGCAGTTTAGACGCCTTGTCCGCCGCAGCTACTCCTTTTTTGTAGAGCGCAACCGCGTCCGCCAGCTTGATGTCCTCCTGCGAAATTTTCTCTGAAATCTCTTTCAATTCTTCAATGTATGTTTCCAAATCTTTTTCAGGCATTACTGTACCTCTTTATCTTTCACTGCGGCTAAAATACTGCCATCCTTCAAAAGCACCCTGATCACATCTCCAACCGCAACATCATCAATACTGCGAATTTCATCTTCCCCACACATTGCCACAGAATATCCACGTTCAAATGCGCTAAACGGGCTCAAATTTTCTATTGCGTCCTTATAATGATTATACTGCAAAATCAGCCGATGATAAAGATGCTTTATTCCTGTTTTGATTTGCGCGTCAAAATGTCCCAATTTATCATGCGCGCCGTTGACGCGCGCCGCAAGCGCTTCCCTGTTGAGTTGTCGTTTGTAATCATATACTTGTTCTTCTTTTTTTCCGATCAATTCCCAAAAGCGCCGTTCGATGCTCTCCCGCAGCAACAAAAGTTCTCCCGCGATCTCATCCCCCAACGGGATCGTAAGTTCTGCCGCCGCCGAAGGGGTAGGTGCGCGCAAATCAGCCGCCATATCACAAAGGGTATAATCTGTTTCATGCCCCACTGCACTGACTATCGGAACCCGCGAGCGGTATACCGACATCACAACCAACTCGTCGTTGAAGGCAACCAAATCCTCTGCGCTTCCTCCGCCGCGGCCGACGATCATCACATCCACATCCGTGTTTTCATTGAAATAATCAATACCCCGCATGATTTCATCCGGCGCGTCCATCCCCTGCACCTTGACAGGATATAGTATCAACTTAACTGCCGGATTTCTGCGCTGCGCAATATTTTTTATATCTTGAATTGCCGCCCCTTGCGCCGATGTGACGATTCCTATCTTCTTAGGATACTTCGGGATTTGGCGTTTTCGCCCTTCATCAAACACACCTTTTTTTTGAAGTTTTTCTTTCAGCTGCAAAAAACGCAGATACAGTTCCCCCATGCCCGCCATTTGCAGCTCTCGAACAATAAGCCTGTATTTACCATTCTTCCGATAAATAGAAACATCACCGCGCGTCAATACCGTCTGCCCCTCCGCAAGGATCTCCGCATAACGCAGCGCATCCTCACAATCAAACAGCATACAGTCGATAGCAGCCTGTTCATCACGCAACACAAAATAAATGGTATTTGCGCGCATAGCAACGTCCGTTACTTCACCTTTGATCCATATTTCTTCCAAAAACGGATCGCCGGAAAGCTTGTCCGCGACGTAGGTATTCAATTCTCCTACGCTCAGCACCAGCTCATCCATATAGTTCGCCTGCGTCCACCGTATTTTCCATCAGCATTGTGATCGTCATAGGTCCCACTCCGCCGGGTACCGGCGTAATATAGCCCGCTACTTCACTCACCTCATCAAACTTTACATCGCCTTTTAGTTTTCCGTCCACACGTGACGTTCCCACGTCGATCACCACCGCGCCCGGCTTAACAAATTCCTTTGTCACAAACTCCGGTCGACCGATTGCTGCTACCAAAATATCAGCCTTTGCACACACACCAGGCAAATCCTTTGTTTTCGAATGACAAATCGTTACCGTTGCATTTTCGTTAAGCAATAAAATCGCTACAGGTTTTCCGACAATATTGCTCCTGCCAATGACCACAGCATTTTTACCGGTAATATCCAGCCCCGTTTTTTTGATCAGCTTAATGATCCCCTTGGGCGTACACGCTACCAACCCCGGCAAACCGGTAAACAGACTTCCAGCGTTTTGTACATGAAACCCATCCACATCCTTTTTCGGATTGATACGCTTCAATATCTCATCCTCATCAATATGCTTTGGCAGCGGAAGCTGCACCAGCAAGCCATGTATTTTGGGATTATTATTGTATTGCTCCACCATCGCGAGCAGCTCTTCCTGCGTCGTTTCTTCCGGCAAACGATTCACTTCAGAATAAATGCCTACCTCCGCGCATGCTTTTTCTTTGTTATTGACATATATCGTAGAACCGCCATCGTCGCCCACCTGAATGACCGCCAGCCCGGGCGTAATCCCACGATTTTCCTTCAATTCATTGATACGCCCCTTAAGCTGCTCCCTGATTTCTGCCGAAAGCTCTTTCCCACTGATGATTTTTGCACTCATACCTCTGTTCCCCTTTCAAAATTTGACGCCATTACCGCTAATCCTGCCGCGTTGTCGGCGGAGTATTCTATCTTGGCAAACTGCGCTTGTGGAATCTTCCCCAACAAATATGCGCGTATCTTGCGATTACTCATCACACCGCCAAAAAACAATACGTCTAATATCCCGCATTTTTTTGACGCTTCCTTCACCGATTGTTCCAGCGTCTTGCCAATCGCTGTCAGAACCGAAGAACAAACCGTTTCCGCACGATGCATTTTGAGCGCGCGTTCCATCTGTGCCTCGATCCCCGAAAAATTCATATCCACTTTATTTGTGCTGATTTTAAAGGCAAGTTCTTCCTTACCCGCTTGCGCGCATTCTTCCACATATCGTCCCGCCGGAAAGGGCATATGCAGCATTTGACCGAGACGATCTACGACCTGCCCTGCAGCGATATCCTTAGAAGCTCCCACAATCTCGATTTCAAAGTCCGTCCCGCGTGATTCCACCTTCAGTATCTCCGTCGTGCCACCGGATACATGAACCGCCAAAAATTTTCCCGGACGCCTGTTTCCAATCAGCGCCGCCGCAATATGCCCGTGCTGGTGTGTCGCATAAAAAATCTCTGCCCCCGTTATGCTGGCAGCCATCGCACCCGCCATTGCGCTCACTGTGAACACCGGCATATAAGAGCCCTCCTGCGGTCTTGGCGCGGCACTCACACAAACAGCAGCAATATCACCATATTTTGCTAAGCGGTTTTCCTCAAATATCGTCCTTAAATTCTTGATATGAAGAAATACAGCCTGAGACTGCTGCAGACCTTTTTTCCCCTGCGCAACCTCAAGCGGTATTTTAAAATTACATACTATGTTTTTATTCTCATCTGCCAATGCGACAGAAGTCGTATAACAACTTGTATCAATACCCAGAAAAACCGCCATCAGGCTTCCCCTTTTTTCAGGTAACCACCAAGCAATCCATTGATATATTTATACGACTTATCCGCCGAATACTTTTTTGCCAGCTCTACCGCTTCGTTTACGGTGACCTTAGTCGGGATATCCGTGTAGATGATTTCAAATAACGCAAGCCGCAATATCGACAAATCGACCTTCGCGATCCGTTCTATCTTCCATGAATGCGAGTTTTCCGATATAATACCATCGATCTCCTCCCGCTTATCCGGGAACTTCTCCACAATGCTGTCGATATAGCGCATATTTTCTTCGTCCAGCGTATCTGCTTCCAGCACATCCGGCGCTTGCTCGATCGTATCTTTACTTAAAACATCCGTGATGCTGTACTCATACAAAAGCTTCATCGCCGCTTCGCGTGCGCTTCTTCTGCTCATCTAATACCCCTTACTCTGCCACCTGTTAATTCTTCTTGCTGAACAAATTCAAAAACCATTCTCCGATCAATGCGCGAATATCCGGGCGTGATCCCAAAAACGCACCGATCCCCACACAGATCGCAATCAGAAACGTCGCCCAAAAACCGATCGTCAGAAACAGTATTGCCACCGCCAGACCGATCACGACACCCCAAAACAGTCCTTTATTTTCGCTCAGCCACTCAAAAAACTTTTCTTTCATTTTTATGCCTCCCGATCGTCAGGACGCTTTGATCGTGTTTTCCTTCAGACCGGTCACCATGATCTTCGTCTGCTTCACCGTAATCCCCGTATGCTTCTGGATATATTCCGCCAGTCCGGCCTGCAAATCTTTCGTAACTTCTGGAATATCTACATCCGGCAATACAGAAACATCGATATTAAGATCGATCGCGTCATCATAAGAAATCACATTCGTCTTCAATCCCTTGATTTCCTTTTTCTCACGAACATACCGTTCCGCAAGCTCTTCAATCGCCTTAACCGTGATTAATATACTACCACTGTCAAACGCCGCAACCTTTGCTGTTTTAGGCGTTGTCTTGCCCATTCCGAAGAACATAAGCATAAAGCTTACGATGATCACGACAATACCAATCACCGCATACAGAACTTTATACCAGATCATACCGTTTTGCATCGTATAAATTAAATCCGACAACGACTCCGGTCGAAACAAACCGGCCAGAATCCCCAAAAGAAATACACATAAAGCAATCACGGCAACCAGATAAACCGTGAAAACAATACGCGTTCCCGTCTTCATTTTCATTGAAGCTTCCTCCTCATAACTACGCTTTTCCCACCGGCAAGCGAGTTCACGCGATGATTTAAGATACCCGGTCTCCCACTTTAAAAGACCGGGTATCTTAAATCTTTATTCGACTGTTATTTTACTCTGGGCGCTTTAACAGGCTTCGTTTCTTTTTCCTTTTCCTTAGGCTCCGATGTACGCGTTACCTGCTCTTTGAATTTAATGCCCTGTACGTTGATATTCACTTCAACAACCTTCAATCCAGTCATCGTCTCGATCGCTTTCATCACGCTCATTTGGATATTCTGAGCAATTTCAGGAACCGGCGTACCATATTCAACAACGATAGCGATATCCACCGCGACCTCTTCTGTACCAACTTCTACCTTTACTCCCTTGGAAAGGTTCTTTCTTCCCACAAGCTCGGTAATGCCATCAACAAATCCGCCGCTCATGCCTGCAACTCCGGGAATATCGACAGCCGCAAGTCCTGCAATCGTCGCAATCACCTCGTTCGCAAAAGTAATCGTACCATTGCTTTCTTTTTTAATCGCCGTAGTTTCTTGTGTGGATAAATTCGTATCTGCCATTTTAAATCGCCTCCGATTCTTTTTTAATAAAACATTTATACCCCGTATTCCTTACAAAAAACAAATTTTCTAAATGTTTTACACTCTCTCCATGTAATCTCCGGTACGCGTGTCTACCCTGATCTTGTCACCCGCATTGATAAACAGCGGGACCATGATTTTTGCGCCCGTTTCCATGATAGCGGTCTTGTTGCCTGCTGTTGCCGTATCGCCCTTGAATCCCTGTTCGGTTTCCGTTACCTAAAGCTCCACAAAATTCG
>CAZBSH010000073.1:0-8049 GCA_964494645.1 uncultured Christensenella sp.
GGCAGGTGGAGCTGGAAAAAGAAACGGAGCAGCTGCGCGAGGAGCTGAAAACGTGCACAGGGCAAAAGCGTGTGCGCGCGATCAAGCGCTTAGAAGTAGTTGAGGCGTTTCGCCAGTCGGGGAATAAGCCTGAGTGGATCATCATGGACGTTGTGCCAGTGATCCCGCCTGAGCTGCGCCCGATGGTACAGCTTGACGGCGGAAGGTTCGCGACTTCCGATTTGAATGATTTATACCGCCGTGTGATCAATCGGAACAACCGTTTAAACAGGTTGTTGCAATTGCGCGCGCCGGATATCATCGTAAGAAACGAAAAGCGCATGCTGCAAGAAGCGGTAGACGCGTTGATCGATAACGGCAGGCGCGGTCGCCCGGTAACGGGTCCGGGCAACAGACCTCTAAAGTCTTTATCTGATATGCTGCGCGGCAAGCAGGGACGTTTCCGTCAGAACCTTCTGGGTAAGCGTGTGGACTATTCGGGTCGTAGCGTTATCGTAGTAGGACCGGAATTGCAGATGTACCAGTGTGGACTTCCCAAGGAGATGGCGCTTGAGCTGTTTAAGCCGTTCGTCATGAAAAAGCTTGTGGAGGAAGGATTTGCGCACAACATCAAATCCGCAAAACGCATGGTGGAAAAGGTACGCCCGGAGGTTTGGGACGTACTTGAAGAAGTGATCAAGGGACATCCGGTGCTCTTAAACCGTGCGCCTACGCTGCATAGGCTGGGCATTCAGGCGTTTGAGCCGATTCTCGTTGAGGGTCGCGCGATCAAGCTGCATCCGCTTGCTTGTACGGCGTATAACGCCGACTTCGACGGAGACCAAATGGCCGTACACGTTCCGCTTTCTGTGGAAGCGCAGAGTGAAGCGCGTTTCCTGATGCTGGCGGCAAACAATATTTTGAAGCCGCAGGACGGAAGACCGGTCGTATCTCCCACGCAGGACATGGTTATCGGGTCTTACTATATGACCATCCACCGCGAAGGTGCAAAGGGCGAAGGCAGTATATTCTCTTCTCCGGAAGAGGCGGTGCTTGCATATAACACAGGTAATATTGATTTGCAGGCAATGGTCAAGATCCGCGTTACCAAAGAGGTAGACGGGGAGATGAAGACGGGTATCATCGAAACAACGACGGGGCGTGTGCTGTTCAATAATGCGATTCCGCAGAACCTCGGTTTTATGGATCGCACAAAGCCTGAAAATGAGCTGAAATTTGAAGTTGATACGCTCATTGATAAAAAACAGCTTGGAAAACTTGTAGACTTGTGTTTCTTAAAGCTTGGTCCGACCAAGACTTCGCATGTTTTGGACGCGATCAAAAAGCAGGGGTTCCATTACTCGACGATCGGAGCAATCACGGTTTCTGTTTCGGACATCAAGATCCCCGGTGCGAAAAAAGAGCTTTTGGAAGACGCGGAAGAACGTGTTGTCGCAATTGAAAAACAGTATAAGCGCGGACTTCTTACCGATAAGGAAAGAAAAGACAGCACGGTTAAGGTATGGGAGAACACAACAAATAAGGTAACGGATGCTCTGATGAAGAGCTTAGACCCGTTCAACCCCATCTACATGATGGCGAATTCCGGAGCTCGTGGTTCCACCAACCAGATCAGGCAGTTGGCCGGTATGCGCGGACTGATGGCAGACCCGAACGGTGAGATCATTGAGATCCCGATCAGGGCAAACTTCCGTGAAGGACTGACCGTTCTTGAATACTTTATCTCTTCGCACGGCGCAAGAAAGGGTCTTGCCGATACAGCGCTGAGAACGGCGGACTCGGGTTACTTGACGCGCCGCCTGGTGGACGTATCACACAACGTGATCGTGCGCGAAGTGGATTGTTTTGAGAGCTTGGGCGAGCAGACGCAGGGCGTGCCTATGAGAAAGCTCACCAATTCAAACGGCAAGGAAGTCATTGAGCCTTTGGAAGACCGCATCCGCGGACGCTTTACCTCGCAGGAGGTAAAGGACGCTAAGGGTAATGTGATTCTTGGCGCGAATGAGATGATTACGCCGGCGATCGCGAAGCAGATCGTAGATATGGGCATTGAAGAAGTGCCTATTCGTACCGTGTTTACTTGCAAGAGCGAGCACGGCGTATGCGCGAAATGCTATGGCGCGAATATGGCGACCGGCGGGCTTGTGGATATCGGTGAAGCGGTAGGCGTTATCGCGGCGCAGTCCATCGGCGAGCCGGGTACGCAGCTCACGATGAGAACATTCCATACCGGCGGTGTTGCCGGCGGAGATATCACGCAGGGTCTCCCGCGTGTCGAGGAATTGTTCGAAGCGAGAAAGCCGCGCGGACTTGCGGTCATTTCAGAGATCGCGGGCAGTGTTACCATCAACGATACGCGTAAAAAACGCGAGATCACGGTGGCGAACGACTCGGGCGAGGCAAAGACATACCTGATCCCTTATGGTTCACGCGTTACGGTGGAAGACGGACAGGAGATCGAGGCGGGCGATGAGCTGACGGAAGGTTCTATCAACCCGAACGATATCTTGAAGATCAAGGGTGTGAAGGGTGTGCAGGAGTACCTCTTAAAAGAAGTACAAATGGTGTACCGTTTGCAGGGTGTTGAGATTTCTGATAAGCATTTGGAGATTATTGTACGTCAGATGCTTAAGAAATGTAAGATTGAGGATGCCGGAGATACGGCGATGCTTCCGGGCGAGATGGTGGATATCTTCCAGTTCGAGAAGGAAAACGAACAGATGATCCGCGAGGGCAAGGAGCCGGCGACAGCGTCGCGCGTGCTGCTTGGTATCACAAAGGCTTCGCTTTCCACGAACAGCTTTCTCTCGGCGGCTTCCTTCCAGGAAACGACGAGGGTGCTTACAGAGGCGGCCATCAAAGGTAAGGTTGATCCGCTGCTCGGGCTTAAGGAGAACATCATTATCGGGAAGCTGATCCCGGCAGGTACGGGTATGAAGCGGTATAAGAATATCGACGTGATCTCTAACGTTGTCAATGACGATATTGCGGCGCAGATCGACATCGACGTGATAGACACGGAACTTTAGGTCGGATCGCAGGCGGAAGGGGGGAAAGCCCCTTTCGCCTGTTTTGTAAACGATGGGAGAGGTTTTTGATGAGCGAAAACAACAACAATAACAATTTGAGTGACGAGCAGCGCGAATACAGAAAAAAGTGCGTGATCGCGGACAGCGACCTGTGCAACTGGCTGGATAGGAAGGGCTGTTATCATTGCTATATCAGTACCCTAAAGGGCGACGAGGAAAAGAAAGCCGCGATGGAGCGCTGGGAAACAACGCTTTCGTATATTCCGGAAAATATTGATGAGCTGCACACGAGCGACGATTGTCCGTTTTGTAAGGGACAACCCAAGAAAATCGACGGATATGCTTCTTTTGAGATGGCGCATCCCGAACCGTATTCGGCAAAGGGCATGTTCTTTGGGATCGGCAAGAAGGTGCGTACGCCAGTGGGTTCGCTGGTTACGTTGCAGGCAGGGATATGCGATGATTGCAAGAAGGCATTTCGCAAAATGGATATTTTGCATCTGGGCGTGTTCTTTGGTTTTTTGGTCGCGTCGTTTGTACTGCTGTTGATCCCCGGCTTTGCAACGCCAATGGCGAATTTGTTTGCTTTGCTGCCTGTGTTGTTTGTGGCACTGATGGCGCTGGCGGGATATTTCCTTGGAAAACAGTTGGGCATGAATTCGCTGAAAAAAGCGTCGAAGACCGTGCATGTGGATGTTGCGGAGATACCGCTTATAAGGCAGATGATAAATAACGGCTGGTTTTTCTTCCAGATGACTAACGGGATGCCGCGCATATACTTCAAAAAGATAAAAACATATGCTTATTTGCGTAAGCCGCGTGCGCAACAGGAGGATGACGATGATGATATGCCTCTTGACAACATGAATATTTGAATGGTATTATATTTAGGCGCGCTTTTTGCGTTAAAAAGAGGTGTGCATAAATGTATGATGAACTGAAAAACGCCGAAAACAGGGTCGTGGGGCTTAAGCAATTATTGCGAAGCTTAGAAGAGGGAGCGGTTCTTACCGTGTATCTTGCAGACGACGCGGAGGAGCATGTCAAGGAGCGTATCCTTCATGCGATCGGCGAAATGGAAGTCCACATTGTGAATGTGGAAACGATGAAAGAGCTGGGCGAGGTATGCGGCATCGACGTATCCGCGGCCTGTGCGGCGATCATTGAAAACTAGTTCCCTTCAGGGTTGCGGGGAATTTTGGCTATATCTTAAAAGTTTCATGCAAATGCTTGATGCGCAGGCGTTTGAGAAACAATACTAAATTTTTTGATGTGAAATGAAAGGAAGGTGCGTATATGCCTACCATCAACCAATTGGTTAAAAAGGGCAGAAAGTCTCAGGAAGTTACGTCTAATTCGCCTATTTTGAAACAGTGTCCCCAGAAGAGGGGCGTGTGCATGGCGGTCAGAACGATGACGCCTAAAAAACCGAACTCTGCACTTAGAAAAATTGCAAGGGTACGTCTTGTAAATGGTATGGAAGGTACGGCTTACATTCCGGGAATCGGCCATAATCTGCAGGAGCATAGCGTTGTCCTGATCAGAGGCGGAAGAGTGAAGGATCTGCCGGGTGTGAGATATCATATTATCCGTGGCGCGCTCGATACTGCGGGTGTTGCGGATCGTAAGCAGTCGCGTTCTTGCTATGGCGCGAAAATGCCGAAGAAATAAGCTGCATTTGATGGAGCATGACAGCGATAAGCCTTGTACGAAGGCAGCATCCGTCATGTAATATCATTACTTGCTTAAATACCCAACTGCGCTAAGCGCCGTTAAACTCGCATATGTCTGGTACTGCGATGTCGGATGCAATGAGAGGTGCGCGGTTTTGTGCAGGTTAGATCCGGCGGAGTGACGTTGGTGCATGCAAGAGCGAGTTTTTGCGAAGCAAAACCCGAACGGTTTGTATGCTGCTTGTAACGGACGGGGTCAGCAAGGGTTGATAGAGAGTAAAATGCGGATTGGTAATCAAGAAATTATTCTAGTGATTTTATAAGGAGGGCTTTTTAAATGCCTAGACGTGGTGGAGTACCGAAACGTGAGGTAATAGCGGATCCTATGTACAACAGCACAGTTGTGACCAAGCTCATCAACCAGATCATGGTGGATGGTAAGAGGGGAACTGCGCAAAGGATTTGTTACGACGCGTTTGATATTATTAAGGAAAAGACAGGAAAGGACGCTGTTGAGGTGTTCAATACCTGTATGGAAAACATAATGCCTGTTTTGGAAGTCAAAGCACGGCGTGTGGGTGGCGCGACGTATCAGGTTCCGATGGAAGTTCGTCCGGAACGCCGTCAGACGCTGGCGATCCGCTGGTTGGCACTGTTCTCTAATAAGCGTTCGGAGCGCACGATGCGCGAAAGACTTGCTTCTGAGATCATGGATGCTGCGAACAGCACAGGCGCAAGCGTGAAGAAGAAGGAAGATATGCACAAGATGGCGGAAGCAAACAAGGCGTTTGCGCATTATCGCTGGTAAGCATATTTTAAGCAATTACATGCAACGGTTAGGAAGCGGTTTTAGGGAACAGTGTGTCCTTAAAGCCGTTGACTCCGTATATCGGATTTTGAAACGGGCTTTTGCCGGATAGGGCAGGGCGCGGTTTATAACAGCATGCGATACACGCGGGAGCGTGTATTGGAATGCGTGGATGTGAAGAAGCTGTAAATGTTTGGTAAACATCCTATGAAAAATGCGGTGGCGCATGTAAAAAAGTGTATAATGTATTTTGTATAAAAGGTTTGAAATAAGTTTTTATCGAAGGGAAAGGAGATACAATGTCTGGAAAATTTCCACTTGAAAAAGTAAGAAACATTGGTATCATGGCGCATATCGACGCCGGCAAAACAACTGCCACCGAACGTATTCTTTTTTATACGGGCAGAACATACAAGATCGGTGATACGCATGACGGTAATGCAGTCATGGACTGGATGGAACAGGAACAGGAAAGAGGTATCACGATCACTTCCGCTGCTACAACGACGCAGTGGGAAGGACACCAAATCAATATTATCGACACACCCGGACACGTTGACTTTACAGTTGAGGTAGAGCGCTCTTTGCGCGTGCTGGACGGCGCTGTCGCGGTGTTTTGCGCAAAAGGCGGCGTAGAGCCGCAGTCTGAAACCGTTTGGAGACAGGCTGAGGGATACGGCGTTCCGCGTATGGCGTTCGTCAACAAGATGGACATCATGGGTGCGGATTTTTATAACGTTGTTGACATGATAAAGGAAAGACTGGGAGCGAACCCTGTTCCGCTGCAGCTGCCGATTGGCGTGGAGGATACGTTTAAAGGGATCGTGGACCTTGTTGAAATGAAAGCGATCACCTATCCGGATGACGACGCTACAGGAACAAAGTTTGACGTGATCGATATTCCGGAAGATATGAAGGATATGGCGGACGAGTACCGTGAAAAGCTGATCGAAGCGGTCGCGGATCAGGACGAGTCCATTATGGAAAAATATTTCGCCGGAGAAGATATCTCCAAAGAAGAAATCATTAAAGTGCTGCGCAAAGGTACGATCGCGGGAGAGATTATTCCTGTGTGCTGTGGCAGCGCGTACAGAAATAAAGGAGTACAGCCTCTGCTTGACAAGATTGTTGAGCTGATGCCGTCGCCGCTCGATGTTCCGGCGATCAAAGGGATCAAGCCGGGTACAGACGAAGAGATCGCGCGCGAACCTGATGTGAACGGACCGTTCTCGGCGCTTGCGTTTAAGATCATGGCTGACCCGTTTGTCGGCAAGCTTGCGTTTTTCCGTGTGTATTCCGGTAAGGTGCGCAGCGGTTCTTATGTGCTTAATTCGACAAAGGGCAAGCGTGAGAGGATCGGTCGTATCCTGCGTATGCACGCAAACCACCGTGAAGAGGTGGACGAGGTCGAAGCAGGGGATATCGCGGCGGCAGTCGGTTTTAAGGATGTCGGAACGGGCGATACGCTGTGCGACGATAAGCAGCAGATTATTTTGGAAAACATGGTGTTCCCTGACCCCGTTATCCAAGTCGCAATCGAACCCAAGACAAAAGCAGGGCAGGAGAAAATGTCTGTTGCGCTGCAAAAGCTGGCTGAAGAAGACCCGACGTTCCGTGCCTATACGGACGAAGAGACAGGTCAGACGATCATCGCAGGTATGGGTGAGCTGCATTTGGAGATCATCGTAGACCGTATGATGCGTGAGTTTAAGGTTGAAGCTTCTGTTGGTAAGCCGCAGGTATCCTATAGAGAGACGATGACCAAGCCTGTCGATGTAGAAGGCAAGTATGTTCGTCAGTCCGGTGGTAAGGGGCAGTATGGTCATTGTAAGATCCATGTGGAGCCTCTTGAGCCGGGCAGCGGTTATATCTTTGAGAGCAAGATCGTCGGCGGATCGATCCCGAAGGAATACATTCCTTCTATCGACGCAGGTATTCAGGAAGCTGCGAAGAGCGGTCTTATCGGCGGATTCGAGGTCATGGATTTCAAGGTTACGCTGATCGACGGTTCTTACCATGAGGTCGACTCTTCCGAAATGGCGTTTAAGATTGCCGGTTCCATGGCGATCAAGGAAGCGTTTGCGAAGGGTGGAAGTATCCTCTTAGAGCCGATGATGAAAGTCGAAGTCGTTGTACCGGAAGATTATCTCGGAGACGTTATGGGTAATGTCAACTCGCGCCGCGGACGTATCGAAGGTACGGAGGCACGTGGCGGCGGACAGATCATCCGTGCGATGGTTCCGTTGTCTGAGATGTTTGGTTACGCGACAGACTTGCGTTCGAGAACGCAGGGACGCGGTAACTTTACAATGCAGTTCGACCATTACGAGCCGGTTCCCAAGAGCATGATCGAGAAGATCACCGGAGAAAAGAAATAAGCCATGCGCGCATGCACAACGCGCATGCGGATGGACTTTATGCAAAGTAAAAACACAGTGGCCGATATCCACTGAAAAATGAAAAAGAACAAAGAATAAGGAGAAAAAAGCAATGGCAAAGGGTAAGTTTGAAAGAAACAAACCGCATGTAAACATCGGAA
>CAZBSH010000074.1:0-7863 GCA_964494645.1 uncultured Christensenella sp.
TGCCCGGGAATTTGCTGACGATGTGCGCGTCCTCGCCTAAGAGCTTTTCGCATACTGCTGTGGCAAGATAATACTGGTCGCCGTTTTTATCCTGCGCGAGCACATATTCTTCATCCGGATTCACGCACAGAGCGACGTTTGAGGGCAGCGTCCATGGGGTCGTCGTCCACGCGAGGAAGTAAGCGTCTTCGCCCTTGACTTTGAAACGCACAAAGATAGATGTTTCCTTGACATCCTTATAGCCCTGCGCCACCTCATGCGAGGAAAGCGCTGTGCCGCAGCGCGGACAGTAGGGGACGATTTTGTGTCCTTTATACAGCAAGCCCTTATCGGCGATCGCCTTTAGCGACCACCACACAGATTCGATGTAATCGTTTTCATATGTAACGTAAGGGTCTTCCATGTCAGCCCAGTAACCAACGCGGTCAGACATCTTTTCCCACTCGCCTTTATATTTCCACACAGATTCCTTGCATTTTTGAATAAACGGTTCCACACCGTATTCCTCGATCTGTTCTTTTCCATCGAGACCGAGCATTTTTTCCACCTCAAGCTCCACAGGAAGCCCGTGCGTATCCCAGCCTGCTTTACGCAGTACATTATAGCCCTGCATTGTTTTATAACGCGGGATCAGATCTTTGATGCAGCGCGTGAGGATGTGCCCGATGTGCGGTTTGCCGTTTGCCGTCGGCGGACCATCATAAAAGGTAAACTCGTCCTTGTCCTTGTTTGCCGCCATGCTTTTTTCAAATATCTGGTTTTCGTGCCAGAAGTCAAGGACTTCCAGTTCGCGATCGCCAAATTTCAAATCAGTTGAAACCTTTTTGTACATAATAAAACTCCTTCAAATAAAAAAATGCCCCGATCATACGATCAGGACGCTTTAAACGCGGTACCACCTGAATTCCCTCCCTTTGCGGAGAGCGCTCTTTTCCGCTATAACGCGCGGAACGCGCGGCGAACATCGAACGCGTGATAATCTAAAAAAGCGTTGCCGCAGGGCTTCCACCATCTCCCGCTCGCTAAATGGGTCACTTTTTAAGACGTTTGTCGGTTCATCGCCGGACAATCTTTATTATATGGTATAAAAGATGCTTTGTAAAGGGGCTTTTCCTGTTGTGAACAGGCTGTAAACAATGTTTGAACGAACGTTAAAATCAGCGGTGCGAAGCGGTTTTAGGGCTTTGTTCTGTTTATCATTATATTGTGAGATATGAAATATGAAAGGCGGTGTAACGCTTAATATATGAAGAAAGTAAAATGGAAAAAGATGCTGACCGCCCTTGTAGCGGTCGTTTTCGCAGTGGGATTTGCTCCGGTTGCGGCGCTAGCCGAAGGGGAGAACGACGAAACATATATTCTGTGGTATGCATCCAATTATTCTGATGGCAATAAGGAAATTATTGAATTTGAAGGAGAGCACTTGCCGGGAGAAGAAGTAGCGGTTTTAAACCCCTCGGTTCTTGGATTTGCGGGAGACAGAAACGGATACCACTTTTCCGGATGGAATACGCAACGGGATGGTAGAGGAGAAACCTATCAACCGGGCAGCATGATTGTGATCAATGAAGAAACGACGCTTTACGCGCAATGGGAACAAAATATATATGATATGACGCTTGTGGCCGAAAGTGTACAAGTTTCGTATAATGGCGAAGAACAAGAAGTCATTGGGTTTTCCGGCATGCCGGAGGGCGTGCATATAGAAGGGGTGAAAGCACAGGCATCAGGTATTGATGCGGGCGAATACCCCGTTGAATTTGTGGGGACACCGGAGGTTTTTGACGGGGCGGGAAACGACGTGACACGTTTCTTCGCTATTAAAATGGTTCCCGGAACGTTTGTGATCGAGCCGCATACCGTCACATTGCAGGTCGGCAATTATGTAAAGACAGAAGGAAAAGCAGACCCTGTTTTTACAGCGGAAGCGAATGGGCTTTGGGGAACGGATGAGCTTAGTTATGATTTGGTGCGCGAAAGCGGAGAGCAACCGGGGATATATGAAATAATGATCCGTGAGGAACACCATAATAACTATGAATTGGTGACGATCCCGGGGACGCTTGAGATCAGACCTTCTTCTATGCAGACGCCGATTGAGCCGGACAAAGATCCTCCGGATATGACCGATCCGGACACAGATATGCCGGATGATTTTGAAGAAGGTACGGATATCTCCGACAATGATGTATCGCGTAATCCTGAAATGAAAAAAGTACCGTTGAAATCAAATACTGACCGCAATGCGGTAAAGCCTCAAATAGATGATGCGGGCAAGACGGTTATAGAGGAAGGGACTGTCGCAGAGGATGATGCGGGGCGTTTTACAGCAGCCGACACGAGTTCTGATGAACCAAATGTGATGATAGAGGACGAACCTACCCCCCTCACGGCAGAGCCGGCGCATCAGTATTTCCCGTGGTGGGTGCTGGTGTTGATGGCGCTGGCAATCTTTACAGGTATTATGGATAAAAGACACAGGGCGCGCAAGTAAAAAATGCCTTTCACGAAAGTGAAAGGCATTTTTCTAATCTTTTTTTTTCTCTTTGCCGGTAAAACGCCGATATTCATGTACCTTTTGTTCGTATCCTTGCATGGAAGGACGATAAAAAACGGTGTCCTTCAACTCATCCGGCAAATACTGCTGTTCCACATAATGCCGCGGATAGTCGTGCGCATATTTATACTCTTTCCCCTTTTTCTCGTGTCGCGCTTTTTCGAAGTTAGCATCTTGCAAATATGCGGGTACGTCTTGTCGCTTTACTTCGCGCGCGGCGCGCGCAGCGGCATCTACCGCGAGAAGTACGCTGTTGCTTTTGGGAGATTCGCACAAATAAATGATGGCTTGCGCGATGTTTAAGCGCGCTTCAGGCATGCCGTTGAAATCAAGCGCCTGCATGGCGGCGACACATTGATTGAGCACGCTTGGGTTGGCAAGACCTACGTCTTCTGAGGCATGCGCGATCATGCGACGTACAGGCACACGAGGGTCTACCCCGGCATAGATCATGCGCGCGAACCAAAAAAGTGCCGCGTCGCTGTCACTGCCCCGCAAGGATTTACAGAAGGCGGAAAGCATATCGTAGTATTCGTTATCATCCATACGAACGGCACGTTGCTGGATCGATTGTTCCGCGATTTCCAGCGTGATATGCAGTTTGCCTTTTTTATCCGGTTTGGTTGTGAGGACAGCGAGTTCTAAAGCGTTTAGCGCGCAACGGATGTCGCCGTTTGACACGGACGCCCAGTGTGCGACGGCGTCGTCGTCAAGCAGGAGATCTATGTTTCCAAAGCCGCGTTCTTCATCGGCTGCCGCACGGCAAACCGCTTTTTCTACGTCCTTTACGGTGAGTGCATAAAATTCGAACAAACGGCAACGCGAAACAATCGCGCTTGTCATTGCTGCCATAGGGTTTTCTGTCGTTGAACCGATCAGCTTGATGACGCCGCTTTCCATAGCGGGCAGTACGCTGTCCGATTGAGACTTTGACCAACGGTGACACTCGTCAAGCAGCAAAAAGCTTTCGCGTCCGTACATTTTGAGATTGGTCTCCGCTTGATCAATGACCTCGCGAACATCCTTGACGCCGCTTGTTACCGCATTCAATTTATAAAAGTCGCTGCCGGTCGCACCTGCGATGATTGCCGCCAGTGTGCTTTTGCCGCAACCGGGCGGTCCCCAGAAAATACACGAACCCAGCTTATCTGCTTCGATTGCGCGGCGTAACAGCGTGTTTTTGCCAACGATGTGCTCCTGTCCCAAAAATTCGTCCAGCGTACGGGGACGCATGCGGTCGGCAAGAGGCGCACTTTTTTCCAAGTTGCCGGAAAATAAATCCTGCATATTTTTTCCTTCCATATATATTATGTTGCGTTTCTTCTATTATATATCATTTCATGCTGAAATTCAGTCAATTCTGTGCAAATTTTCATATAACGGTTTTCGGGAGGGGAATAGGATTGAAAATATGTGCTACGCGTATTATAATGATACTTGTATTCTTATACGGTTTTTAGGAGGATTCAAGATGGAAAGAGTGTACAACTTCTCGGCAGGTCCTGCGTGCTTGCCTCAAGAAGTGCTTGAGTTGGCGCAGAAAGATTTTATTTCGTATGGCGGATCGGGTATGAACGTCATGGAAATGAGCCATCGTTCCAAGGAATATCAGGACATCATAGACTCGGCAGATGCCGATCTTCGTGAGCTAATGAATATTCCTGATAACTATGATGTGTTGTTTTTGCAGGGTGGCGCATCTATGCAGTTTGCTATGGTGCCGTTGAACCTTATGACAAAGTACAAGAGAGTTCATGCCGTCAATACGGGGATGTGGTCAAAAAAAGCGATTGCGGAAGCGAAAAAATTCGGGGATGTAAATGTGGTTGCTTCTTCGGAAGACAAAATGTTTTCGTATATCCCGGAGCTGAAGGCGGATCTGTTTACGCCTGACGCCGATTATGTCCATATCACTTCCAACAACACGATCTATGGGACGAAGTATAGCCAAATTCCGGATGTGGGAAGTTTGCCGCTGGTTTCCGATATGTCCTCCTGTATTCTTTCTGAGGAAATCAATGTCGCGGATTACGGTTTGATTTATGCGGGAGCGCAGAAGAACATCGGTCCTGCGGGGGTGACGATTGTCATTGTGCGCAAAGATCTGGTGGAAAACGCGCCGGAAGATATCCCGACGATGATGCGGTATAAGACGCACGCGGAAAACGGTTCCATGTTCAATACGCCGCCGACCTACGCGATCTATATTGCGGGGCTGGTATTCAAGCATTTGAAAAAGCTTGGCGGCGTGGGTGAAATGGCGAAGATCAACAAGGAAAAAGCCGGCATGCTGTATGAGTTTCTTGACAATTCAACAATGTTTAAAGCTACGGTGGAGCCGAAATATCGTTCGTTGATGAATGTACCGTTTGTGACGGGCAACGAAGAGCTGGATAAAAAGTTTGTAGCGGAAGCGAAGAAAGCCGGGCTTGTAAATCTGAAAGGTCACCGGAGTGTTGGCGGCATGCGCGCCAGCATATATAATGCGATGCCTACAGAGGGTGTACGCAGCCTGATTGCGTTTATGGCAGAGTTTGAGGCGCACAATATTTAAGGAGAAAACGATGTATAATATCAAAAAGCTGAATAAGATCTCTCCGGTGATTTATGATTATCTTCCCAAGGAGACATATAATGTCACATCTCATTTAGAGGATGCGGAAAGCGATGCGTTTTTGGTGCGCAGCGCGGATTGCCACGAAATGGATTTTGGGCAGAATACCCTCGCGATCGCGCGGGCGGGCGCCGGAACAAATAATATTCCGATCGATCAATGTACACAGCAGGGGATCGTGGTATTCAATACACCGGGAGCCAACGCCAACGGTGTGAAGGAACTCGTGCTTGGCTGCATGATAGCCGCTTCGCGCAACCTTCCGGAAGCATATGACTGGGCAAAGACCTTAAAGGGCGAGGGCGAAGAAGTGCCCAAGCTGGTGGAAAAGGGCAAAGGTCAGTTTGTGGGCGGCGAGCTGAAAGGAAAGACCCTGGGCGTGATCGGTTTAGGCGCGATCGGTATTATGGTCGCAAACGCGGCGTCGGCAATTGGGATGAATGTGATTGGCTATGATCCGTTTTTGTCAGTGGATAAGGCGTGGACGATCTCCATGTATACGCACAAGGCGGAAAAACTGGACGAATTACTTGAAAAATCGGATTTTATTACGATCCACATTCCGCAGACAGATAAAACAAAAGGGTTTCTGAGTACGCCGGAATTTTCCAAGATGAAAGATGGGGCGATTATATTAAATTTTGCGCGTGGTGGGCTTGTGAAAACAACTTCGTTGTTTGACGCGATTGAAAGCGGCAAAGTGAAAAAATATGTAACGGATTTCCCGGACGAAGATATGATCGGACATCCGGGCGTTCTCGCGATCCCGCATCTAGGCGCGTCCACACCTGAAAGTGAGGAAAATTGCGCGGTGATGGCGGCGCAACAATTGAGAGATTTCTTTGAGACGGGATCTATCCACAATTCGGTCAATATGCCCGAGTGTATTGTGGGACCGTCGGATACGGCGAGAATCACGATCCTTCATAAAAATACCCCTAATATGGTGGGGCAGATCACAAATAAGATCGCGAATTACAACCTGAATATTGCTGACATGGCGAATAAATCCCGTGGGGAGGTCGCGTACACGGTGTTAAACTTAGATCATGACGTTACGCCCGAGGTACAGGCGGAGCTTAGCAGCATTGAAGGCGTGATCAAGATTCGCGTGATTTGACGGAGAGAAGACCATGAGTGAAAAAAAGTGGGGCATCGTGCTTATCATTACAAGCGCGGTACTCATTACGGCGATCTCACTGTTGTTTTTTACGCTAAAGGCGCCGGATATGGCGGAAGGCGTTAAATGGGGTCTGCGCGTTTTTGCGATCGCGGCGTGCGCCGCACAGTTTATCGTGTTCGTGATGTTTGCGAAAGCATATAAGAAAAATAAAAAATGGTAGAAAAGAGCCGTGCAACGCGCGGCTCTTTTTATTTGACGATTGTTGCGAGTTGCGCTGTCTTTTTCAGGTTGTGCTTTTTTCCGGCAAAAATCTATGAAATGGAGATGAAAAATACAAAAGGGTAAAAGCAAGACCGCGCATATGCGATGCGCGGTCTTGCAGGGGAGTTTTATGTTTAGATGAAGAAGATTGCTACTTAGATGTCTTGCGCTGTATATCGTCGTGCGCTTTTGTTTCCGCCTCGTGTACTTTATCAGAAACTTTGCCTACAGCTTCTTTGGTTTTATCCTTTGCCTTGTCAAAAGTCTCACTCACCTTTTGACCAACCTTTTCAAAAGCTTCATCTGCCTTTTTACCGGCTTTTTCAAATGCATCCATTTCAGTTCACCTCTTGTCCTTATCATTACGATACGAATTTATCTGGGTTATCTTATTATTAAGATACACTGTTTGCAGAATTCCAAACATTAAAATAATAATGAAATTGTGGTCGTTTTCCGATATAATAATCATGGGAAGGGAATATGACACCGGAGGAAAAAATGGAACAATTACCACAAACAAAAACGAAGCAAAATATTCTCTTGTTCTGGCTGCTTGGCGCATTTGTCGCATATGCGATCTACGTCGTGCTGTTTGGAACGCTTTCAACGACAATGATGGAGTTTTATGCCATCAATACCGGCGCACAAGGGATTTTCACAATGGTAGGCAGTATTGGCGGAATCGCCGCGGCGCTCTTTTGCGCGCTGTTTGGCGAACGGTTTTCCAAGCTATGGGCAATTATGATCGGTACTCTTTTGTTGGGCGCGGCGACCCTTTCGATCGGTCTCGCGCCGCCTTATTTATTTGTTTGCTTATGCTCGCTGTTGTGCGGCGTGGGCTATACGGTCATTGATGTGATGGGCAACGCGGCCGTAACGGAATATTTTCCAAGCCGCACGAAAACACTTCTGCCGATGATACAGATCATTTTTGGCGTGGGAACGATGGTAGGACCGTTTTTAGCAACGGTGCTGCTGACGCCGGGGATGTCGCGTTCCTTTATATATCCATTTTTGTTGGTAGGCGTGTTAAGCGTAATCGTTGTAATATTCTATTCAATCTCCTTGAAAAAAGCAACGCCGTTTTTACGCGGGGTAGACCTAAAGAGTATGGCGGCATCGGCAAAACAAAATCCGGGAGAGATATTCCGTTCATGGAAATCATGGGCAATTTTGCTTGCGTGCAGCTTGTTCTGCGCGTTCAATACGACGATTGTGGCGTGGTATCCGGCATTTTTCAGCTTATATCGGGGGATGGATACGGAAGGCGCGGCGCTGATACTTACGCTTTTTTATGTTGGGATA
>CAZBSH010000075.1:0-7786 GCA_964494645.1 uncultured Christensenella sp.
TAGTTGATTGTCTTTCCATACAAGGGATGCGTTTTCCTGCTCTTTATCGCAACAACGATGGTTTTGTCCATTTTGTCGCTTACAACCGTGCCGATTCTCTCTTTACGGTAACCTCTTGTCTCTTCACTCATTGAAGACGTCCTCCTTCACTACTTACTCGGCAACCTTCTGGTTTAATTCCATTTCTCTGAGAATGGTCTTTACTCTTGCGATATCCTTTTTCACATGCTTGATGCTTGAAGGATTGTTGAGTTGACCGGTCGCGAGCTGGAACCGCAGGTTGAAAAATTCCGATTTCAGATCATTCAGCTTCGCGCTTAGCTCGTCTTTATTGAGTTCACGTATATCCTTAGCCTTCATCCTGCTCACCACCTGCTTCGTTATTTGTCTGTTTGATCGCAAATTTACACTTGACCGGAAGCTTGTGCGCGGCACGCGTGAGCGCTGCCCTTGCAACTTCTTCAGATACGCCTGCAAGCTCAAACATGACTCTGCCCGGCTTTACAACCGCTACCCAGTATTCCGGTGAACCTTTACCGCTGCCCATACGTGTTTCAGCAGGCTTTTCGGTAACCGGCTTGTGCGGGAAAATTTTGATCCAAACTTTACCGCCTCTCTTGATATATCTTGTCATCGCGACACGGGCAGCCTCGATCTGGTTGGATTTGATCCAGCCAGGCTCTTGCGCCACCAAAGCGAAATCACCATAAGAGATCGTATTTCCGCGAAGCGCTTTTCCCTTCATACGGCCTCTAAATTGTCTTCTGCGCTTAACCCTTTTTGGCATTAACATTTTTTCTGCCTCCTTCCACTACTGTCGAAGGTTTTGCCCTTTCAGCAAGCGGATTTCCCAGAATCTCGCCTTTATAAATCCACACTTTTACGCCGATCTTACCGTAAGTCGTGTTTGCTTCCGCAAAACCATAATCGATGTCCGCACGAATTGTCTGCAGCGGGATTGAACCTTCATGGTACTGCTCAACCCTTGCGATTTCCGCACCGCCAAGACGACCCGAGCACATGATTTTAATTCCCTTTGCGCCAGCCTTCATCGTCCTGCCGATGGACTGTTTCATCGCACGTCTGAAAGCGATACGTTTCTCAAGCTGCTGCGCTACGTTTTCCGCTACGAGCTGCGCATCTACGTCCACTCTCTTCACTTCAATAATATTCACGACCACAGGGCTGCCTGTCAGCTTTAAAAGATCCTGCTTCAAAAGCTCCACGCCTGTGCCGCCTTTTCCGATCACAATACCGGGTTTGCCGGTAAAGATATTGACGGAAACTTTCTGCGCAGCGCGTTCGATCTCGATCTTCGAAATGCCCGCAGCATATAATTTCTTCTTTAAAAATTTTCTGATTTTATCATCTTCAACGATATAATCCGCAAATTTGGACTTTTTCGCCGTCCATCTGGCATCCCAGTCTTTGATGATCCCAACCCTAAAACCATGGGGATGTACTTTCTGACCCATCGTATACCTCCTTATTTGACCTGATCCAAGATTATTGTGATGTGGCTCGTACGCTTACGAATGCGCGATGCTCTGCCCTGCGCACGCGGACGGAACCGCTTCAAGGTCGGGCCCATGTCTGCAAACACTTCCGCAACGAACAGCGTGTCCGCCGAAAGGTTCATATTGTTTTCCGCATTTGCGACCGCGGAATTCAGAACCTTTGCGACCGGCTCTGTCGCGCCGTTGGGCGTGCTCATCAGAACTGCCTTCGCTTCTGCCACCTGCAAACCCCTGATGAGGTCAATCACAGCCTTCACCTTGCGGGAGGAAACGCGAACATATTTCGCGATGGCTTTCGGTCTTCTGTCTTTTTCTTCCTGACGTTTCGCCGCTTTTTCTCTTTGTCTTGTCGCCATTGTTTCTTACCTCCTTCCGGTTATCTGGACGATTTTTCGCCCGCGTGCCCGCGATACGTTCTCGTGGGTGCGAACTCGCCCAGTTTGTGCCCGACCATGTCTTCGGTGACATAGACCGGAACAAATTTCCTGCCGTCGTGCACGCCGATCGTATGTCCCACCATATCCGGGAAGATCGTCGACGGACGCGACCATGTTTTCAATACTTTCTTCTCGTTCTTTTCGTTCATTGCAACGATGCGGCTGAGAAGCTTTTCATTTATAAATGGTCCTTTTTTTACTGACCTACTCATATCTGCAAATTCACTCCTTCAATTATTTAGCGTTTCTGCGTTTTACGATAAATTGGTTCGTCGGGTTTTTCTTCTTACGCGTCTTGTAGCCAAGAGCAGGTTTGCCCCACGGCGTTACAGGACCCGGACGTCCAATAGGCGATTTACCTTCACCACCACCATGAGGATGGTCGTTCGGGTTCATAACACTACCGCGCACTGTCGGGCGGATACCCATGTGACGCGTTCTGCCCGCTTTACCAATGTTGATGTTCTCCTGATCGGCATTGCCAACCTGACCGATCGTCGCTTTCGCGCCTACCGGGATCATCCTTACTTCGCCGGAAGGAAGTCTTACCTGCGCATAAGCGCCTTCCTTAGCCATCAACTGCGCCGCGTTACCCGCGCTCCGCACAAGCTGCGCACCTTTCCCGGGCTTCATCTCCACATTGTGGATCATCGTGCCGACCGGGATGGATGACAACGGCAATGCATTGCCTGGTTTGATATCCGCTTCGCTGCCGGAAACAACTTTGTCGCCGACCTTGAGACCAACCGGAGCAATGATGTATCTCTTTTCGCCGTCCGCATAATGCAGCAGGGCTATGTTCGCACTTCTGTTCGGATCATATTCGATGGTAGCGACCTTAGCCGGAATACCGTCTTTATTGCGCTTGAAATCAATGATCCTGTATTTTCTTTTCGCGCCGCCGCCGACGTGGCGAACGGTGATCTTACCATGTACGTTTCTTCCGCCCGATTTCTTTAAGGAAACCAGCAGCGATTTTTCGGGCTTTGTGGTCGTGATCTCCTCAAACGCCGAAACCGACATGAACCTTCTGCCCGGAGAAGTCGGGTTGTATTTCTTAATAGCCATAAATAAGTAACCTCCCTAACCGCTTACTGTGCCATGCTCTCGAAGAATTCGATTGGCTTGGAATCTTCTTTAAGCGTCACATAAGCTTTTTTCGTTTCGGGCCTTCTGCCCTCCGTGCGTCCCTGTCTTTTCAGCTTGCCTTCTTTGCGGGAAGTCGTGATGGATTTCACCTTCACCTCAAAGATATCTTCTACCGCCGACTTGATCTGCGTTTTGTTTGCTCTTGTGTCCACCAAAAACGTGTATGTTTTCTTGGGGATCAGGTCGTAGCTCTTTTCTGAAAGGATGGGCTTGATGATGATATCATGCATATCTTTCATTACGCGTACACCTCCTCGATTGCTTTCACCGCGTCTTTGGTGATAATGAACTTATCGTATTTCAGGATGTCGTAAACGCACAATGTATCAGCCATCGTTGTTTTCACGCCCTGAATATTTCCTGCGGCACGAACAACATCTTCATCCTTGCCGTTTGTAACGATAAGCGCTTTTTCCGCCTTCAGGTTCTTTAAGATCGTCACCATTTCCTTCGTTTTGGGAGCCTTCATTGCAAGGTCTTCCATCACGATCATGTCTTCGCCCGCAACTTTTAAGGAAAGTGCGGAACAAAGCGCAAGTGCGCGTACCTTCTTATTAAGTTTCTTTGCATAGCTTCTCGGCTTGGGTGCAAACACGATACCGCCGTGCGTCATTTGAGGCGCGCGGATCGTACCCTGACGAGCTCTGCCTGTGCCTTTCTGTCTGAAAGGCTTGATACCGCCGCCGCGAACTTCACTGCGTGTGAGCGCGGATTGTGTGCCCTGTCTTTTGTTTGCCAGGTGCGCAACCACTGCGTCGTGCATCACTGCTTTATTTATTTCTGCGCCGAAGACTTTATCACTCAACTGGATTTTCCCAGCTTCTTTGCCGTCGGTCTTATAAACTGATACGTTTGGCATAATTGCTTTCCTCCTTCTTCATCAAGCGGTCTTAGCGCGATTTCACGCTTTTTTTGATTGTTACAAGGCCGCCCTTCGATCCGGGGATCGCGCCCTTGATTAAGATCAGGTTCTTATCTGCATCCACTTTGACAACTTCCAAGTTCTGGATCGTCACTTTATCAAAACCGCCGCGACCCGGAAGACGCTTGCCCTTCATAACTTTCGCAGGGGATGCGCACGCGCCCATCGAACCGGGACGTCTGTGATAACGCGAACCGTGGCTCATAGGACCTCTGTGCTGACCCCAGCGCGCGATAACGCCGAGGAAACCTTTTCCCTTGGAAATGCCTGAAACGTCGATTTTCTCTCCCGCTTCAAAAACGTCCGCCTTGATTTCCGCTCCTGCTTCAAGCTCTGAAGCGTCTTCTAAACGAAATTCACGCAAATAACGCGTAGGCGTTGCCTTTACCTTGTTGAAGTGACCTTTCTTAGGTTTGTTCACATTCTTTTCCTTGATGTCTCCAAATCCGATCTGCAGTGCGTTGTAACCGTCTGATTCTACCGTTTTTTTCTGAACGATAACGCAAGGTCCGGCTTTCACTACTGTCACGGGAACGACTCTGCCGTCTTCCGTGAAGATCTGAGTCATACCGACTTTTTCACCCAGTATAGCTTTCATGTTTTCTCCTCCGTCTTATCGCTTGTTTTACAGTTTGATTTCGATGTCCACGCCTGCAGGCAGATCGAGACGCATAAGCGCATCCGTTGTCTTAGCGTTTGCTTCGAGTATATCTATCAAGCGTTTGTGTGTTTTGATTTCAAATTGTTCTCTGGCATCTTTGTATTTGTGCGTCGCGCGCAAAATAGTAATGATCTCTTTTTGCGTCGGGAGCGGCACAGGACCTGAAATCTTAGCGCCCGTACGTTTTGCTGTATCCACGATTCTCTGAGCGCTCTGGTCGATCAGGTTGTGGTCATACGCTTTCAGTTTGATTCTGATTCTCTGGCTTGCCATTTGTTTATCCTCCTTTGTTCCGCGGCACAAGGCCGTCTTCGCCGATACACATAGCCGTGTGTATCGCATTGGTTTTTTCGGACAGAAAACTTCTGTTTCTGCCCCTTTTGGAGTCGCCCGGGTCTTGCCCGGACGCTTGTCAGCGGGAACTATCCGATGGCCGATCGGTAACCTCTCGCCTCAACCCAAAATGCGCGCACATAGCGCAACGTACTAGATTATACAACATAAAAACCTTTCATTCAAGCCTTTTTTTTAACTTTTTTCGCCTTTTTTCCAAAAATCGGAAAATTGTGTTTTCGTCGAAAAACAAACACAATATGTAGTTGCCCCATTCTTTTTATCTATACAATAATAGTATATACTTTTTAGGAAACCTGTTTTATCTTATCTGATTTAGCTTATTTTAAAAAGAGAGTTTTTGTAATAGGGGGAATTTGTTTATGTGGATGGAAGCTAGTCCTATCTTGCTTGCGTTGGCAGGCACTCTGATCACTTTTGCGGCGACTACGCTCGGTTCATCGTTCGTTTTCTTTTTCCGCGGTGACATCAACCAAAAGATGCAGCGTGTTTTTTTGGGATTTGCGGCCGGTGTGATGATCGCCGCCTCCGTATGGTCTTTGTTGATTCCCGCCATCAATATGGCAGAGGAGCAGGGCATAACAGGATGGATACCCGCGGCAGGCGGCTTTGCCATCGGCGGACTTTTCCTGTTTGCGCTCGATCATCTGATCCCGCACCAGCATCCGGGCAGTGATAAGCCCGAGGGTCTTCACGCTCATCTCGGCAAGCGATCGATGCTGTTTTTGGCCGTCACGCTTCATAATATTCCGGAAGGTCTTGCCGTAGGACTTGCCTTTGCCATTGCGGCAGGCTCTTCCGGGAGCGCAGTCACGCTTGCATCCGCCATTGCGCTCGCCGTCGGCATCGCGCTGCAAAACATCCCGGAGGGAGCGGCAATCTCGCTGCCTCTTCGCCAAGAGGGTCTTACACGCAGCAAGGCTTTTATGTGGGGCACACTCTCGGGAGCGGTCGAACCAATCGCCGCCGTGATCGGTGTTTTGCTGATCGGCTCCATCACCGGTGTCATGCCGTGGCTTCTCGCTTTCGCAGCAGGAGCGATGATTTATGTTGTGGTGGAAGAGCTGATTCCCGAAGCGCATCTCGGAGAACACTCGCATTCCGGCACGGCAGGCGTAATGGTCGGCTTTATCGTTATGATGATCCTCGACGTTGCGCTCGGCTGATGCTTCCTGTTCTTATACGTCATTTTTTTGGAGGGGCAATCTTTTGAAGCAGCGTGAAACATTCGGCTCACGGCTCGGTTTTATCTTCATTTCAGCAGGGTGCGCCATCGGGCTTGGTAACGTGTGGCGTTTCCCATACGTTGTCGGACAATATGGCGGCGCGGCTTTTATTATCATCTTCCTTTTCTTTTTGGTGATCCTTGGCGTTCCGATCATGGTAATGGAATTTTCTGTAGGGCGCGCAAGCCAAAAAAGCGTGGCTCGTTCTTTTCAGGTACTTGAACCCAAAGGGAGCAAGTGGCATTTCCACGGTTATATCGCTGTTGCCGGAAATTATCTGCTGATGATGTTTTATACAACAATTGCCGGATGGATGGTCGCCTACCTGTTCAAAACGGCATCCGGTGATTTCACCGGTCTTTCTACACAGGGCGTCGCGGCTGAATTTTCAGCAATGCAGGCTGATCCGGTGCCGCAAATCGGATGGATGGCGTTTATCACCATCCTTGGCTTTATCGTATGCGCGCTTGGCGTGAGAAAAGGACTCGAAAGAGTTTCGAAATTTATGATGACCAGCCTTCTTGTCGTTATGGTCATCCTTGTGATCCGCGCGGTGACACTTCCCGGAGCACAAGCCGGAATCGAATTTTATTTAAAACCCGATTTTTCAAAGCTGGTTGAACACGGTCTTGCCGACGTAATCTTCGCGGCCATGGGGCAAGCGTTTTTCACCCTTAGCGTCGGTATTGGCAGCATGGCAATCTTCGGCAGCTATGTGAGCAGGGAACGCCGTTTATTCGGCGAGTCACTCAGCATCACCGCCCTCGATACGTTTGTCGCGCTGCTCGCAGGTCTGATCATTTTTCCCGCCTGCTTTGCATTCGGAGTGAATCCGGGCGAAGGTCCGGGGCTGATCTTTGTCACTCTTCCTAATATTTTCAATGCTATGCCCGGCGGACAAATTTGGGGGATATTCTTTTATATTTTTATGGTATTCGCTGCCTTTTCCACCGTCATTGCCGTATTTGAAAACATCCTTTCCTTTGGCATGGATCTATTCGGATGGTCACGCAAAAAATCCGCTCTCATCAATACATTCATTATGATCGGTCTCGCTTTACCATGTGTTTTGGGCTTTAATTTGCTATCCGGCTTTACACCCCTTGGTCCGGGAAGCACGATCCTAAGCCTGGAGGATTTTATTGTCAGCAACAACCTCCTGCCCCTAGGCTCCCTCGTTTATCTTTTGTTTTGCACCACGCGATATGGTTGGGGCTGGGATTCCTTCACTGCTGAAGCAAATACGGGAAGCGGACTTTTGTTTCCTTCTAAAATCAGATGGTACTGTAAATACGTGTTGCCCTTCATCATTCTTTATATCTTTATACAGGGCTATATCCTGATGTAACGTTTTTTTGCTTACCACGACATGAAATCCATTGTTTTTTCCAAAAAACAGTCGCGATATATGAAACAAAAAAAGAGCAGGTATGTCTACCTGCTCCTTTTATTGCGTTCTGATTAATCAGCGATAACGCCGGATACTACGCCGGATCCTACCGTACGTCCGCCTTCGCGGA
>CAZBSH010000076.1:0-7674 GCA_964494645.1 uncultured Christensenella sp.
GATATGAAAAGCTTTTGCAGCTATCGGGCAGGATCAACGGGATATTTCGGTTGGTACAAAAGGGTGTGGTCAAAAAGATCATACATTGCGGCACAAAGCTTTACTTGTGGAATACAAACAACACGACGACGCAGCTTTACACCGAAATGAATGACAAGCAAAGTGTAGCATATCAGATGGACGGGAAGCTGTGGATACTTGATGGAAAGGCATTGCTGCGCTACGACGGGACAAACGTTGTGACGGCGCAGAGCGTGGCATACGTGCCGACAACGCGTGTGGGAAGTACGCCAAACGGGGGCGGGGAGGCGCATGACGCGGTAAACATGCTTTCGGCAAAACGTATCAACGAATTTGCGGGCGACGGCGCAAGCGCAACATTTTGTTTGGACGCAGTGAACATAGACAGTGCGGATAAAGCGGAATACAAGGACAATAATGGGAACTGGATCGAGTTCGGGATCACGGCGTTTGAAAAGACAACCGGAAAGGTTACGGTAGCTGCCGCTCCTGCGAAATCTGATGGAAGCGACAATGTACGTATTACATTTACGAAAGCAAATAGCGAATATGTTGCGCGCATCAATAAATGTACCACTGCGATCACATGGGGTCTTGGCGGGTTTAACCGACTCTTTATAACAGGTAACCCCGACTGCCCGAACATGGATTTTGCATCTGAGATCACAACAGATACGCGCAATGCGCCCACGTATTTCCCGGATACAGGGTATGCGTATGTGGGGCAGGATAATACAAAGATTGTCGGATATCTGCGGAGCGGCAATGATCTTGCGATCTTAAAAGAGGACAATGATCAGGATGCGACGGTGTTTTTGCGCGGGGCTCAATTGGCAAATGACGGGAAAACGGCATTGTTTCAAACAAAGACGGGGATCGCGGGTGTGGGGGCGGTCTCGCCCTACTGCATGAAGGACTTGCGCGACGATCATATGTTTTTATCCAAGCAGGGCGTGTTCGCTATTTCGACCAACTCTGTGACATCCGAACGGTATGCGCAGGCAAGAAGCGAGTTGTTGGGCAAGAAATTAACGCGAGAGCCAAACCTCAGCGAGGCAGTAGCGATCGAGCATGATGGATATTTGTACATCGCGGTCAATTCGAATGTGTATGTTGCGGACGCGGCGCAAAAAACGTATGTAGGAAAGAACGGGGAGCAATACCAATATGAGTGGTATTACTGGGATAATGTGCCGGTACGCGTATGGTTTGAAGAGGATGGACGGTTGCTGTTTGGAACGGCTGACGGGCGCGTGATGCGCTTTTACAATACCAAGCATTCTACGTCATACAACGACGACGGGAAGCCTATTTTTACAAAGTGGACAACACCGGAGATTGCGTTTGACACGTATTCCAAATACAAGACGATACGGCATATCTATACGAAATTGAATCCGTATACGAGATCGAGCGTGAAGGTATCTATGAAAGAAGATGGCGCGTGGGCGTTGATCGACGAAAAAACGGCGGACATCATGAGTTTTGAGGATTTGGACTTTAGCCGGCTTACGTTCAACACAAACACGGACGTGAATGTGGTGCATACCAAAATGAAAGCAAAGCGGATCGTGACGACACAGCTCAAATTTGAAAATGATGTGCTAAACGAGGCGTTTGGGTTGTACGGGGCAACCATATACTATGCGCTCAAGTCCAATGTGAAGTAAAAATATCAAAAGAAAAAATGGCGATCGGAAGGAGCATAATACATGGCAATTCAGAATTTGAAATTCAAGGAAGCGGATTTTATCGGCAAGGACGTCAGCAGTTTGCCGGACAATCCGTCGGCGGAGGGAATCTCTGCGACGCAGCTAAAAGCGCGGTTTGATAACATCGCAAAAATGATGATCGCGCTTGGGAAGCACAATGAACTGATCGACGCGCTGAGCGCCACAACGGGCGCGGGGGAAATCGGGACGGTCGCAATCGGGAGCGTTGCGGGAGGCACGGTACAAACGACGCTCAACGCGCTTAAGGCATTGGATGACGCGAATAAAGCGGAGCTTTTGGCGCGGGTAGGAGAATGTGTGTTAAAAGCAGACATATCTCAGGTGCTTGGAAATACGCAAAACAAAATCCCAAGCGAAAAAGCGGTTTCTGACGCAATGGCAAACGCAGGATATGGGGATATGCTGAAAGGTGTGTATGACACAAACAATAATGGGAAGGTGGATGATGCTGAAAGACTGAATGGACAACAGGCAGCGTATTATGCAACCAAAACGGAGGTAACCACGGCACAAACAACAGCAAATGCGGCGTTGCCAAAAGCAGGCGGAACAGTCGCGCACATGACAGTAACGGGAGATTTGATTGCAAATTCTCAAATAAAAATAGCAAGCAGAGGTGTCCTGAAAGAGCTGGCCGGAAATCTTGGTTTGTTAAATGATGCCGGGATCAAGTGTACAAAGCTTGACCAAAACACATTGACACCGGTTGTGGCTGCTGCTTTTTATACCACTTCATCTGAACGGTTCAAGAACATATTGGAGACGATGGATATACAGCAGGCGCAAAAGATATTAGGGTTGGATTTTGTAAAGTTCACATATAAGCCGGAATATAATAACGATGGTGAAAAAATACATTACGGAATCAGGGCGGAACAGGCGATTGCGCTTGGATTATCTGATCTGGTGGAGTGTGATGCGCAAGGACTGCCGAATGGTGTGGATTACAGCAAGTTAACGCCGTATCTTGGCGCGGTGGTTAAGGATCAGGAACGTCGTATCAATATGCTGGAATGCGTGTTGAGGAAAAAGGGAATATTGACACAGGAAGAAACAGACGCGTTGAACGTCAAATAAACGGGAGGAAAGCTAAATGAAAAGCATTGAGGAAATGTACCAAGAATATATAGAAGATAGCGGCAACGGATACAATGAGCAGATCAGGGGATACGAGAACGCGCGCGACGAGGAACAAAAAGCGCTGGACGCGACGAGGGATACGAGCGCGAAAAGACTGGAAGACATAAAATATCAGGCGAATCGGGAGGCGTATCTTGCGAAGCGGGCAGCGGAAAAAGAATTGCCGCAATTATTGGCGGCACAAGGCATTACCGGCGGGCTGACGGAAACGACTGCCGCGAACTTACACAATAATTTGTTGAAGGCGCAAAATCAGGCGAGCAGCGCCTATTCGCAATCGTTAAAAGATGTAGAAAACAACTATACACAGAATGCCGCGCAGCTCAAAACGAAATGGGCGCAAATTATTGGGGATGCGGAGCAAAATAAACGAAACGATGCATGGACAAAGGCGCAGTGGGCGTATCAGGCGGCACAGGAAGAAAAAAGACAACAGGCGGCGGCGTCAGCACAGAGATCGTCGGGCAGGGGCGGCAGCACTTCCGGCGGCGGAAGCGATAAGATCTATACCTTGAAGATGTATGGTCAAGATGCAGGAACGACAACGGATATTGAACAAGCGAAGAAGTGGAAGAGTATGGGATACGGCGTGATCGGGCTGTAGATGAAATAAGGAGTTGGGTATGGGTCAAAGAAGTTCTGCGAAATTTGTAACAATAAATGGGAAGCGGTATATTGAGCGGACAGATGCAAAAGGTCGCACTACGTGGACTCTCAGCATGCAGAGCAGACAGGAGCAGCCTGCGACGGTGCAAACGGCGGCGATTGGCAAATCGAAGGGCGAGGGAAGCTTTGTTGGAGATTCGCAACAATACGCTGCGCATGTTTCTACGCTCAAAAACAAGCCAATACCCACAACAACGACTCTACAGCCGAAACAAAATAATTTCTTGGAATTGTTTGTAAATAGTTTGCTGAATCCATACAAAACGGTTGCGGATGCTTTTGATATGTACAATGAAAAGACACCCGTGACGCAGGGAACGCCGACGCAGGACGCGCTTGCAAGCGCGTCGCAGGCGATTGCGAAGCAGAGTGAGGAGATTGGGCGGAAAATGACAGCCCCTGCGTCCGGTATGCCGGAAACTGTAGAAAGTAAAACATATAAAGATATTGAGAATGACCCATATGCAAAACAAACGCTGTCGCAAATCGACGCGCAAAACGCTGTGGTAAATTCTGATGCAAGCAAAGAGTTGCAAGCAATTCAGACAATGGATGCTTCGACCCTTCTAAAAAATGGATATACGCCGCAAAAAATAAAAGAATTGGAAAATCGTGTTGCGGCGGAGCAAAAGAAGTTAGAGAATTTGGAGCGTCAGAAAGAAGATAAATCAAACGAAATTTATTTTAAAAACCTGAAAGAGGATCAAGAAAATATCGCCGGCATGGTCGATAAAATAAAAAATGAAGATCCTGCAATGTACCAAGCATATGCTCAAGCAGGCAAAAAATCATGGGATAACAAAAATGTTAATCCGGCAGACCTTGATATGTGGAAAATGATTTCCAATAAATTAATGACCCCGGAAGAAGCGGAACGATATGCTGTGCTCGTTGAATATGATAAACAAAACAATACAGAATATGCCAAAAGGTATATGAATGGATTGGAATACGAGCTTAATGCCCGGAGAAACGGTCTTACCAAGCAAATATATGGACAATTGCTTGGTGAAGACACTGTAGGAAACCGTATTGTTGGCGGATTAATGGATTTTGCCGGTGGCTTTTCCTCTATCCCGGCGTTTATAGAATCCGGCATCAATGCGGCAGACCAGTCGATCAACAAAACATATAAAGCGCCGGACGCGAATGCCTCAACTTCCATTCCGATTCAGATAGGGCAGGAGGGCGGTCAAGTGCTGTTAAAGGATGCGCCTGACTGGTTGAAAACTGTATGGGGCGTCGCAAAAAGTATTGGACAAAATGTATTGCTTGCACCGGCAGGCGCCGGATCGGCAATCGCGATTATGGGGGCGGGCGCAGGGGGACAAGCCTCTCAACACGCAAAGGAAGCAGGCGGAAGCACCAATCAGGTGCTTGGAGAGGCTGCGGCAAATGCAGCGCTGGAAAGCATAACGGAATATATCCCGGTAAAGGGTCTCAATAAGGCGATGGGCGGCGGAAACAACCTTGTTAAAACTTTTGTAAAGCAAGGGTTTGAAGAAGCGCCCGGCGAATATGTATCCGAATTGGGTGGAAACCTGTTTAACACGTACAATATGGGCAGTAAATCCGATATGACGCAAGGCATAGAGGCGTATTTGCAGGAAAACCCGGGTGCGACGCGCGAGGAAGCGGAAAACGCAGTGGCACTGGAATTATATGCGATGCAACCACTTGTAGCAGGTGCGACGGGCTTTTTTGCCGGTGGTATCAGTGCCGCAGGATATGAACATGCGGGAAACGCTAATATCGGGCGTGCATACAATGATTCGCAAACAACGCCGGGCTTGATCGATAACGGTCTTGCAAGCAATCCGAGTACCGGCGCATATGCCCTGGCAAATAAGCTTGCGCAAAAAGCAGAGGCGGGGAAGACGATCACAAATTACGAGTTGGGCAGGCTTGTGCAGGAAAATGATATTGCGGCGGAAGCGGAGAGGGTAGCGACCACCCGCAGTAAGGCGCAGGAGATACAAAACAAGTTGGGGATAAAGCCCGCTTACAACAATAGCGACGTCGTGGAGCTTATGGACGGCAGCGAGGCGGTTGTTGTTGAACGGAATGGCGATTCTTACGTGGTCGCAGAGCCGGGGAAAGCCGGGTACAGGACGATCGACACGAAAGATGTATCCAGAAAAATTGAACGCGCAAAAGCTTTTGACAGGTATTACGCACCTGAAAAAAAGGCGCAGCAGTATTACGAGAAAGCGCAGACGGATATGAACCGCTTAGCAACACGGAAATTTGCGGAGGAGTTCGGGCGCGCGATGGGCGTGAATATTGGAGTTAGGGACTTGGCAGCGGAAGGCAAACCGACGGTGAATGGGGTATATGATACAAAAACGGACACCGTTTATTTCGACAAGAACGCCACGCGTGGCAGGGTGTTAAACAGTGTGCTGGCGCACGAGTTGACACACGCCGCCGAAACAAGCGGGTATTACCAGAAATATTTTGATTTTGTGATTGACCAAATGACGGGCGGAGATCCAAAAAAGATCGACGCGATGGCGCGACGAGTGCAGGAACAATACGCGCACATCAAGCCGAACATGACCGCGAATGAAGCGCTCAATGAGGTTGTAGCGGCGTATACCGGACAGATATTGTACGCGGAGCAAGCGGATATTGACGCGCTGGTTAAGGGACAGCCGGGGCTTGCAGCACGTATTTATGATGCCATCAAAACAATGATCGAGAAATTAAAAGCATATTTCAAGGGTGATACAGCGGCGCTTGCGAAGATACGGGAGTATCAGGCGCTTGAAAACGGACGCAGGATGTTTGAAAAAGCGCTTGCGACGAGAAACCAGCGCACAGGGATGCAGGCGGCAGAGGCGTATGCGATTGGAAGCGACACCGACGGAAATAGCGTGGTAATTGTAGAAAATAACATATTCGCTGGGAAAAGGCAGATTCCGGAAGAAAGCGTAATTCATGATTATGTGCAACAGCATGTAGGGGAAGTATACCAGATAGCAGAAAATGGGAAAAGCATTTATCTTGGAAAAGATTTGCCCGGGGAGTATTCTTATTCAAAATATTCTCGAAATTTGCCTGCGCCTAAAGTCAGAGCCAAAGGTCAAGCGGCGCAGAATTTGGGAGAGATGATCGAAATTGCCACAAATGAACAGTGGACGGCAAATAGGAAGAAAAAACATGAGCTTGATGCAAAAAATGGATGGTATAAGTATGATACAAAATTTGCAATCCCTGTAAAAGATAATAGTGGAAGTATTATTGATTATAAAGTATATGACGCTTCACTCATTGTACGACATGATACAAACGGGAAAATGTATTTATATGATGTCATGAATATTAAGCAAAATAAAACCTCGCCGGTAGCTTCCACTCCAAAGGATGGAGTCAGCTATAGCCTCTCCAATAACGAAGAGGTGCAGCAAGGTTTCGTTACAGATATTATACCCCCGCAGGATGGAGATGTAAACAGCAAATTCAGCGTAGAGGGAGATTTTGCCGCGCTTACAGATGCGGATGCGCCGCCCGCACAAGTTAAGGACTTTATACTTGAGCCGGAAGCGGAATTGGAAAGCGCGATCGAGGCGCACGACGCGAATGAGCTGGAACACGCGCGAAAGGAAGCAAAAGAAAAAATTGTGGTCAATCCGCAAAAGGCAAAGACTACATTGCGGCAATCGCTAAGCGAATTTATGGACGGCGTACAACGCAAACTCTTTGATTCCGGACATGAGGTTGCAAAGCTCGGCAGTATTCCTGAAAACTACTTGAATAGTGCGCGGGCAGCCATTCAATCGGCAGATTACAACATTGGATATGCGCGAGGCAAAAAGACGCATCAAACGGATATCTTTGGACGCGGGAATCGAGGGCAGTCGCTTTCTTCGATCTACGGAAAGATAAATGCTGCGGGAGAGAAGAAGGTCGGAGATTTCAGTGAGTATATGCTTCACATGCACAACGCTGATCGTATGGGAATTGTGGAGCGGGCGCAAAAGAATATTGCGAGGTTGAGCAAAAAAGTATCGGAATTCATGCAGGATGCAGATATCGCTTCTGAATATCAAGGGTTAAAAGACGGTATGATCTCCACGACTGAGGTCAGCGAAGGGCTAAAAGAGGTGTTACG
>CAZBSH010000077.1:0-7666 GCA_964494645.1 uncultured Christensenella sp.
TCTCAACGCGTTTGTCTCTGGGCAAGTCTATGCCAGCAATACGTGCCATACTTTCTTAAACACCTCCGTGAATATTAAGCGGGTTCTTTCCCGCTTCGCTACTTTTTTACAACATATGTCAACTATTTTAACATATTTTTTTAGATATATAAAGCTTATACGAAACTTGCGCGCGGTGTGCGCAAATCAGCCGCCGTACAAACAGTATTGTCTTTTTGGTTTAGCCTTGTCTCTGCTTATGTTTCACGTTGGAGCAGATCACCATGACTTTACCTTTTCTTCTAATGATTTTGCATTTTTCGCAAATAGGTTTTACCGATGGTCTTACTTTCATCTTATAAGCCTCCTTATACTAATCATTCCATATGATACATTCCGCATAAAGCTTTACGCTTTACCACGCCATGTGATCCTGCCTCTTGTGAGGTCGTAGGGTGAGAGTTCTACCGTCACTTTGTCCCCGGGCAAGATGCGGATGTAATGCATACGCAGTTTACCGGAAATATGTGCCAGTACTTTGTGTCCGTTTTCAAGCTCTACTTCAAATGAAGCGTTCGGGTAGGTATCAGTGACCGTGCCTTCTACTTCGATTACGTCGCTTTTAGACAAATTTACTCCTCCTTCTGTGGCTTAAGCGCACTGATCAGCGCGCTTCTTAGCTCCGCGTCAAACACTTTTTTCTCCTGCTCAAGCTTTTCCTTTAAATTTCCCAGAAAAAACGGAGTGGCTTCTACGTGCTTACACTTCTTTCTCTTTGGCTTACTCAATTTTCTTAGCGTACCGTTCGCGACTTCCACATACCGGTCGTCGAGCACTGCCGTTACCATGAACGCCATGCCCGCATCCCTTCCGGCCTTTGAAACGACGATACGTCCAACTTCTACAGGGTAATTACTCAATGCTTTTTCCTTGTTCCCTTACGGCGCTGTCAAAAGCTCGGGACCGTTTTCGGTGATCGCAACCGTGTTTTCGTAATGCGCCGACAAGCTTCCATCCGCCGTTTTAACGAGCCATCCGTCGTCCATCCAGCGAACATTGTCTGTTCCTAAGGTCACCATCGGTTCAATCGCGAAAACCATACCCGATCTCAACCTTGGGTTAGCGCCCTTAAACGAGAAATTCGGGATATCCGGCGCTTCATGCATATTTTTGCCGATCCCGTGCCCCACGAGTTCCTTGACCACGCCCATCCTGTGCGCGCGGATCACCTGCTCGATGCTGGAGCTGATATCGTTTAAGCGGTTGCCTGCGCAGGCTTTGTTCATGCCTGCATAAAAGCTCTCCCGCGTCACCTTTATCAGGTGCTCTGCTTCCTTCGAGATTTCCCCGACACCCACTGTACGTGCCATATCGGACTGCCATCCCGCGAGAACCGCCCCCATGTCGATGCTTAAAATGTCACCGTCCTGAAGGACTTCCTTATCCGAGGGGATACCATGCACAACTCCGTCGTTTAGCGAACTGCATATGCTCCCCGGGAAACCATTATATCCCTTAAACGAAGGCACCGCCCCCGCGTCGGTGATGTATTGCTCCGCGATGCGATCAAGCTCTTTTGTAGTGACCCCCGGCTTCACATGCTTTAATAATTCTTCCATGCATGCATAAAGCAGCCGTCCGGACTCACGCATCAGAGCGATCTCATGCGCCGTTTTAATATTGATCATACCTTTTTCAGTATCTCGATGATGTATGACGCCTCTTCTTCGATAGGCATTGTTGCGTCTACGTTGCTGACCAGTCCGCGCTGCGCATAAAAATCGATAAGCGGCTGCGTCTGCTCTTCATAAACACGAAAACGCTCACGTACTGTCTGTTCGTTATCATCCGGACGTGTGATCAGCTTTCCGCCGCATTTGCTGCAATCACTTGCCGTATGCGTCTTTATACTGTATACGCCACCGCACTGCTCACACACGCGACGCGCGATCACCCTGTCAACAATCACCTGCACATCAACTTCTAAGTTGATGACCGCATCGATCGCCGTAAGAGAATCCAACGCCTCTGCCTGTGCAACTGTACGTGGAAAGCCATCCAACAGCACACCGCCTTTTGCATCATCCTGACGAAAACGCTCTCCCATCATATCGATGATCACGCTATCCGGCACCAGCGCGCCCTTGTCGATATACGACTTTGCCAGACTACCCAATTCACTGCCCGCTTTGATTTCCGCGCGCAGAATATCCCCTGTGGAGATATGCGCCAGATTCATTGCTTTGCTTACACGCTCCGCCATCGTGCCTTTGCCCGATCCGGGAGGTCCCAAGAATATAATATTCATACTAAGTTACTCTCCTTAGTTCAGGAATCCTTTGTAGTGCCTCATCATCATCTGCGACTCTAATTGCTTGGTTGTCTCCAGCGCTACACTGACCATAATCAGCACGCTGGTTGCGCCAAACACGCTCGCCACACCCGTCATAAACGTAAAGAACGTCGGAACCGCAGCAACGATCGCAAGGAATATCGCGCCAAAAAGCGTAATCCTCGACAAGATCTTAGCCAGATAATCAGACGTAGGCTTACCCGGTCTGATCCCCGGAATAAATCCGCCGTTTTGTTGCAGGTTCTTTGATACGTCCACCGGATTAAAGGCAATCTGTGAATAGAAGTACGAGAAGAACAAAATCAACAGAGCATACACGATGCCATACAGAATCGTCCCCGGTCCTGCCCATTCCTGATACCATGCATAAAATCCACTCTCCGGCCAAAACTGACCGATCATACCCGGAAGCATGAGGATCGTGATCGCAAAGATCAGCGGCATAACACCGCTCTGGTTGACCTTCATCGGGATATGTGTGCTCTGTCCGCCGTACATCTTGCGTCCAACCACACGCTTAGCATACTGCACCGGGATACGGCGTTCGCCGAGATCCACAAATGTAATGCCAAGAACAATGAGAAAAGCAAGACCGATTACCAGAACAAAAATCCAGAAATTGATACTGCCGTTGCCAACCCCTTCAAGCATTGTCCTGAGCATTCCCGGCACACCGGACACGATGGAGATAAAGATCAGCAACGAGATACCGTTGCCGATTCCCTTTTCCGTAATACGTTCGCCGATCCACATAATGAGCGCCGTTCCTGCCGTCAGACAGAGTACGATCGTAATATACGTGAAAGGCTGTGTGTTTTCTACCGCCTGCGCACCAAGACCGAGCATGATGCCGATCGCTTGTACCAGACCGAGAATAACGGCAAAATATCTTGTGATCGAAGCGATCTTCTTTCTGCCGTCCTCATCCTTTGCCATCCGTTCCAGCTTAGGTATCGCTACCGTCAGCAGGTTCATGATGATGGATGAGTTGATATATGGCGTAATGCCCAGCGCAAAGATTGTCATGTTCGAGAGCGAACCGCCAGAGAACAGGTTCAAAAATCCAAGCACTTCGTACTGACCGACCTGACTTTGAATGAACTCGATATTAACGCCCGGAATCGGTATAAAGGCACCGATACGGTATACGAGCAACATGAGCAGCGTAAACAATATCTTCTGCCTGATGTCCGGGATTTTCCATGCATTTGCAATGGTCTTAAACATTATACCACCTCAATACTGCCGCCCGCAGCTGTAATCTTCTGCTCAGCCGTTTTTGTGAACTTTGCAGCCTTTACAGTTAATTTTTTCTTGAGCTCGCCGTTTCCGAGCACTTTCAGACCATGGCTTGCTTTTGAAACCAAGCCGCTGCCCAGAAGTATTTCGAAATCAACGACCGCTCCGTCGTCAAACTTATCAAGCGACGCCACATTGATTGTAGCGTACTCTTTTGCAAATATATTTGTGAACCCTCTCTTGGGCAAACGTCTTGCAAGGGGCATCTGACCGCCTTCAAATCCCGGACGAACACCGCCGCCACTACGGGATTTCTGACCTTTCTGGCCTCTCGCGGAAGTTTTGCCAACACCGGAGCCACATCCTCTACCCACTCTCTTGGACGACTTTTTAGCGCCCTCAGCAGGAGCAAGTTCATGAAGTTTCATAGGCTTTTCCTCCGTTATTTCGTCTCTTCGACCGACACAAGATGTTTGATCTTGAAGACCATACCTCTAATCGGTGCGTTATCCGGCCTCACAACTTCCTGACCTAATTTGCGAAGACCCAGCGCCTTGACCGTATCTTTCTGGTCTTGCGCATATCCAATGGGGCTTTTTAAGAGTTTAATCTTTAAATTCACTGTTAACCCCTCCTATTACTGAAGCTGATCAACGCTGATACCGCGCAGACGAGCTACCTGCTCTGCGCTCCGCAGTTCGCGAAGACCTTCGATTGTCGCCTTGACACAGTTGATCGGGTTGTTGGAACCCTGCGACTTTGTACGGATATCTTTAATACCCGCGAGCTCCAGCACCGCACGCGCCGGACCACCGGCGATAACGCCCGTACCTTCCGTAGCGGGGAGCAACAACACTCTGCCGCGACCGAATTTACCAATCACCTCGTGCGGGATCGAAGTCCCTTTCAAGGATACTGTAATCTTGTCATGTTTTGCAGCCTGTACCGCTTTGCGGATCGCTTCCGGAATTTCAGCCGCTTTTCCCATGCCGACGCCCACATGACCGTTTTCATCTCCTACGACAACAAGTGCCGAGAAACGCATATTACGTCCACCCTTAACAGTTTTCGCAACACGGTTGATGGATACTAATCTTTCTTTTAAATCGAGAGCACCTGCATCGATTGCTTTATCTTTCTGCAATTTCTCCGTACCTCCTTATTAAAACTTGAGGCCGGCAGCTCTCGCGCCTTCGGCCACCTGAGCTACTCTGCCAGTATAGAGATAACCGCCACGATCGAATACGACCTCGCTGATGCCTTTTGCGCTTGCACGCTTTGCTGCAAGTTCGCCCACCATCTTAGCGGCTTCCGCTTTCGTTGCGTCGCTCAATTTACCCTTTAATTCAGCATCCATAGAGGAAGCCGAGCAAAGTGTGTTTCCAGCAACATCATCAATAAACTGAACATAAACGTTATTTAAGCTTCTGTATACGTTCATTCTCGGACGGCTTTGAGTACCCGAAATCTTATTACGGATTCTCTGATGACGCGCTTTTCTAATTTTATTTCTATCTTTTTTACTAATCATAACTGCTCATCACCCTCCGTTACATACCTGTCTTACCGACTTTGCGGCGGATATATTCGCCCTGATACTTGATGCCCTTGCCCTTATAGGGTTCCGGCGGTCTCAGAGTTCGGATATTCGCTGCACACTGCCCCACATGCTGTTTGTTGTTTCCTTTGATAATGATCGTATTGGGGTTAGGTACTTCAAACGTGATGCCCGCAGGCGCTTCCACTTCCACCGGATGGGAATAACCCAGACCAAATATCAGCTTTGTCCCCTGGAGCTGCACCCTATAACCGACGCCGACGATCTCCAATGTTTTGGAAAATCCTTCGGATACGCCTGTTACCATGTTCGCAAGAAGCGCACGCGTCAACCCGTGAAGCGCCTTGCTCTGCTTCGTGTCATCCGGACGCGTTACGATGAGCTGCTCGCCTTCCTGCTTAATCGTCATTTTTTTATCGAATTTTGATTTTAATTCGCCATTCTTGCCTTTCACGGTCACTTCGCCATCCGCCTGCGTCAGGGTAACGCCGGAAGGCAAATCAATAGGCATTTTTCCTATTCTCGACATTTGTTTATCCTCCCACTACCAGATGTAGGCGATTACTTCTCCGCCCACCGCGTCGCGGCGTGCCTGTGCGTCTGTTACAACGCCCTTGGACGTAGAAATAATAGCGATACCAAGTCCGTTAAGAACGCGCGGCAGCTTATCGTGTCTTGCATAAACGCGCAAACCGGGCTTGGAAATTTTCTTTAGTCCCGTAATGACCTTTTCGCCATTCGGACCATACTTCAACTTAACTCTCAGCGTGCCTTGCACGCCGTCATCTATAAATTCGCAGCCTTTGATGTAGCCTTCTTCAAGCAAAATCTGTCCGATCGCTTTTTTCATGTTAGAAGCGGGTACGTCCACCGTATCGTGCTTCGCGATGAGGCCATTGCGGATGCGTGTTAGCATATCTGCTACAGAATCTGTAACCGGCATGTGTTTTCCTCCTTTACCTTCCTAAAGATTACCAGCTTGCTTTTTTGACACCGGGAATCTGACCACGGTATGCAAGCTCGCGAAAGCAAACACGGCAAATACCGTATTTTTTCAGAACAGAGTGAGGTCTCCCGCAAATACGGCATCTTGTGTAGTTGCGTGTGGAGAATTTGGAACCTCTCTGCTGTTTTAAGATCATGCTTTTCTTCGCCATTGTTCTCCTCCTTAGTGAGCAAACGGCATACCCATCTGGGTAAGCAGTTCTCTAGCTTCTTCGTCAGTTTGCGCCGTTGTCACAACGATGATGTCCATGCCACGGATCGCGTACACCTTATCGTACTCGATTTCCGGGAACACGAGCTGCTCTTTGAAGCCCATTGCGAAATTGCCTCTGCCGTCAAAAGATTTCGGAGAAAGACCGCGGAAGTCACGAACTCGCGGAATCGCGATAGAAATCAGCTTATCAATGAATTCGTACATCCTGTCGCCTCTTAAAGTCACTTTAGCGCCTATTTTCATTCCTTCACGAAGCTTAAAGTTCGCAACAGACTTTTTCGCCGTTGTAACCACCGGCTTCTGTCCGGAAATAGTCGTCAAATCTTCCACTGCGGAGTCAAGGACTTTCGGGTTATCTTTTGCTTCACCAAGCCCTAAGTTAATTACAACTTTCTCGAGTTTGGGAACCTGATTGACGTTTTTGTATTCAAATTTCTGCATCATAGCGGGAACGATATCCGCTTTGTATGTATCTTTTAATCTAGGCATATCAGATAAAACCTCCCTTCACTCTACAGTTGTGCGCCGCATTTTTTGCAAACGCGGATCTTTTCGCCGTTTTTGATATCGTGTGCCACTCTTGTAGCCTTAGAGCACTTCGGGCAAACGACCATTACATTGGAAGCGTTGATCGGTCCTTCCTGCTTGATGATTCCGCCCGGTGTTGTCTGGTTTTTTGGTTTTTTATGCTTTGTGAGCATATTTACCTTTTCCAAAATCACACGGTTTTGCGCAGGGATCACACGAAGGACTTTTGCTTCCTTGCCTTTTTCTTTACCGGAGATGACAACCGCCGTATCGCCTTTTTTGATATTCAGTGTATTCATGCGTTATCTCCCCCTTACAGAACTTCCGGGGCAAGCGATACGATCTTCATATAATCGCGGTCGCGAAGCTCCCTTGCAACAGGTCCGAAAATACGGGTCCCTTTCGGCTGCCTATTGGCATCAATGATGACTGCTGCATTTTCGTCAAATTTTATGTGAGAACCGTCCGGTCTTCTCGCTCCGCTGACGGAACGAACGATGACGGCCTTTACCACGTCTTTTTTCTTTACAACGCCGCCCGGTGTCGCTGATTTTACAGATGCAATGATCACATCGCCGATGTTTGCCGTTTTCTTAACGGAACCGCCCATCACGCGGATGCATTGGATCACTTTTGCGCCTGAGTTGTCTGCAACCTTTAAGCGTGTCTCTGGCTGTATCATCCTGACTCCTCCTTAATTAAGAGAAAAGCTTATTTTGCCTTTTCTATAATCTGAACCAATCTCCATCTCTTGTCCTTTGAAAGCGGTCTTGTTTCCATCACACGCACC
>CAZBSH010000078.1:0-2947 GCA_964494645.1 uncultured Christensenella sp.
GCGGTGGGCTGCAGCGGCATACGCTTTCCCTATTATCCGGTTTCCCGGCACCATAAATGCTTTGATGATTTATTGATATCATACCATATCTATCCTCTTTCCGCCATTGTTTTTTTGCGGTATAATCAAACAAAAAGGAGGAGATGCCATGATCATTGAAATTTACCAAATAAAAGCAACCGCGAAAAACCTATTTGAAGTATTTGAAAACAGTACCCTTCTTTACCGCGCACATACACCGTGGCTGTCCATCAAAGCACCCTTGCCCATCGAACGTTTTTTTTCCCTTTCGCTCAGCGACGCAAATGACCGAACGCTTTTCACCACCAAATACGCGCCGTTTGAAAACGATTCTCCCATCCCATCGCTGCACGCCAACCGCTGCAATGTCATAAGCAATTATGGACGCGTCGGTTATTTTTGCGTCCGGCCTACCGTTTTTGGCACGCGCGAAAAGCAATTCGATATCGTATATCAGGATCGTTTCGTTACAGGATACGATGCAAGCATAGGAAACAGGCGCGCCGTTTCCTTTTATGACGCCGGCGCACAGGTAGCACAGCTCACCAGCCCGCTCGCCGCACAAAACAACCTTAACTCCTACTTTTTACACATCGCGCCCGGGCACGAGGCTCTCCTTCCCATCCTCGTATTTTTTGCGATCTATTTTGATTACCTATATTATAACAACAGTGGTGAATTTGTCAGCAACAGCGCGACCGTCTCCTGGCAATATTCCTTCAAAACCGATCACTACGATCCCGACTGGATCAAAAATACATTTGGGGAACAAGAGGCATGCCGTCTGGAATCCGCAATCAATGCGTGCCGCGACACGTCCATCAATCAAATCAAACGTTCCATGAAACTTTTCGCCATCTTCGGCGGCATCATTGCGATCGCCGTGCTCGTCATTTTTGCCCTTTCCTATTTCAACAACCGGTAAATTTTCGCAAAATTCGCTATTGCATAAATATTCATTTTCATGTATAATTATGTAGAATCAAATACAAGGAGCATACAACCATGATAAACGTAAGCATCATCGGCGCAACGGGATATGTGGGCGCAGAGCTCATCCGTCTGCTCACTCGGCATCCCCATGTCAATATCACCACAGCGGTATCCAAAAGCTTCGCGGGAAAATCGCTGAGCGAAATCTACGCAAATTTTGTCCCCGCGCAAACGATCGTCCTCTCCGATCTTGATATCGAAACGATCGCTCGGCATTCGGATTATGCATTTTTATGCTTGCCTCACGGTCAGTCGCTTCAAACGGCGCCGCAGCTTCTCGCGGCAGGGCTCAAGGTGATCGACTTATCCGGTGACTTCCGTTACGACGATACGGACGTCTACGAGCAGTGGTACTCCCTGCCCCACACGGCAAAAGAGGAAAACGCGCAGGCGATATACGGTCTGAGCGAATATTATAAGAAGGAAATCGAAAAAACGAATTTCACCTCAAACCCCGGCTGTTATACGACGACAAGCATCTTAGCGCTTGCGCCGCTTTTAAAAGAGGAGCTCATCCGGCCGGAAGGCATCGTTATCGACGCAAAATCCGGCGTGACAGGCGCGGGCAGAAAAGAATCGCTCGCGTTTTCATATTGCGAAACAGCGGACAACTTCAAAGCGTATTCCGTTGCAAATCATCGCCATACCTCAGAGATCGAGGAACAACTCTCAAAGTTTTCGCAAAACGACGTCAAACTGTTGTTCACACCGCATCTGCTGCCCGTTAAACGCGGCATCTTGGCGACTATCTACACACAGCTTTCGGACAGCGCAAATGAGGTTTCAGTCGCGCAGGCATATTCAGACGCGTACGGCGACAAACCTTTTACACATGTATTGCCGCAGGGGAAGCTGCCTGAATTAAAACATGTTGTCGGCTCCAACAACTGTATGATCGGCTACGAGTTCTCACCCCGCACGGGCAGACTCATTATCGTATCGTGTACCGACAATCTAATCAAGGGTGCAGCAGGACAGGCGATCCAGAATTTCAATATCATGAACGGTCTGGATGAAACGACCGGGCTCGATCAAATCGCTTGGTACTTATAAAGGAGAAAATCATGGATACTGCAAAAATGGAACAATATTTGAACCGGGCGAACATGCTTGTGGAAGCACTTCCCTACATCCAGCGCCTGTTTGGCAAAACCATCGTCATCAAGTACGGCGGTGCTGCCATGTTAAACGAAGACCTCACGCAAAAGATACTGGAAGATGTAACGTTGCTGAAATTCGTGGGTATGAACCCGATTTTGGTACACGGTGGCGGTCCCGACATCAACGGTATGTTAAAGGCGCTGAATATCGAACCCAAGTTCATCGACGGACTGCGTGTCACAGACGATAAAACGATGGAAGTTGTACAAATGGTGCTGACAGGCAAGATCAACAAGGAGATCGTTGCCAAGCTAAACGGCATGGGCGCGTCCGCGATCGGTCTGTGCGGCATCGACGGCAATATCTTAAAAGCGGTCAAAGCGCCGCTCAAAAATGGCGTAGATCTGGGTAATGTTGGTAAGATCACGTCCATCAACACGACGCTTTTACAAACGCTGGCGCACGATCAATACATCCCTGTCATTGCGCCTGTAGGCACGGGCGACCATGGCGAAAGCTACAACATCAACGCCGACACTGTCGCGGGCGAGATCGCAACTGCGCTCGAAGCGGAAAAGCTGATTTTTTTGACGGACACAGACGGCATCCGCACCAATGAAAGTGATCCCGAATCACTCTTGTATGTAGCGTCCAAAACAGATATACTTAATATGATCGACGAGGGAAAAATCACAGGTGGTATGCTGCCCAAAGTAAGCGGTTGCTTAAACGCCATAGACCACGGCGTCAAGCGCGCGCACATCTTAAACGGCACGATCCCCCACCCGATCATCCTCGAAATCTTCACCGATTCGGGCATCGGCACGATGGT
>CAZBSH010000078.1:3047-7567 GCA_964494645.1 uncultured Christensenella sp.
ATTAGGAGAACCATGAATTACGAGCAACTGAAACAACTGGATAAGCAATATTATATGGAAGTATTCGGCGAGCGTCTGCCCGCCGTATTTACGCACGGAAAAAGCGCAAAGCTTTACGACGAAACCGGTAAAGAATATACTGATTTTCTTGCAGGGATCGCGGTCAACTGCCTCGGTTATTCGGACGAAGGCTTTAAGGCTGTCTTAAAAGCGCAAGTCGATGCGCTCCTTCATACCTGCAATTATTTTTACAACGAACCGCAAACGCGCCTCGCGCAAATGTTGTGCGAAAAGACGGGGTTTGCGCGGGTGTTTTTTTCAAACAGTGGCGCAGAGGCAAACGAATGCGCCTTAAAGCTTGCCAAAAAATATACTTACCATAAAGGAAGCGCTTCCGACCGCTTTGTAGCCTTAAGGCAAAGCTTCCACGGACGCACACTCGCGACTTTAACGGCGACGGGTCAGGAGAGATTTCACCTCCCTTTTCGCCCGATGGTATATGATTTCACTTACATCGACGCAAACGACATAGACGCCGCCAAAGCCGCTATATCAGCGGATGTTTGCGGTGTAATACTCGAGATAATACAGGGTGAAAGCGGTGTATTTCCCCTAGATCAGGCATTTGTTTCGATGGTACGCGCGTTGTGTGATATGTACGATGTTCCCTTCATCATTGATGAGGTGCAAACAGGTATGGGACGCACGGGCAAATGGCTGGCGCAAGAGCATTACAACATCAAAGCAGACATCACCACGCTTGCAAAAGCGTTGGGCAGCGGCGTGCCTATCGGTGCGTGCCTTGCAAACGAAAAGCTTGCAGCGGCATTTGGCACGGGCGACCACGGCAGCACGTTCGGCGGCAATCCGCTTGCGTGCGCGGCAGGAAGTTATGTCACACAAAAAATAGACGATGTCCTGCTCACGCATATTATGCAAACAGGCACATACTTCAAGGAAAAGCTAATGGGCCTTCAGCAACTTCTGCCACAGTCTGTCCTTGCTGTCCGCGGCATGGGTCTGATGCTGGGCGCACAGCTAAATGAGACCCACAACGCGCACGACATACAGGTCCTGCTGCTAAAAGAGGGATTTGTGATCGGTACGGCGGGTAACAATACGTTGCGTTTCGTCCCTCCTTTCGTGATCGAGAAGGCGGATGTAGACGACTTGATCGCCGCATTGACCGCCATATTGCGTTGAGGAAAAGCAGGCAATCCGTTGCCTGTTTTTTATAAGGCGTGACTGATTCGGCGGAGCTGTGTCGGCACATGCTAAAGCGAGTTTTTGCAAGCAAAATCCAAGCGTCGCCCAAAGCGACCGGCGGTAACAGGCGCATGAACGAAGCATGCTGCGACTGTCACCGCGCACACGCTCACCAATATGCAACAACATTGAGTTTATATAAATTTTAATTCGTTATAAGGAGAAACACATGCCAAAACTAACAGACATTGAGAAGATCCTCGTCATCGGCTCCGGTCCGATCATCATCGGGCAGGCCGCGGAGTTCGATTACAGCGGCACGCAAGCGTGCAAAGCCTTGAAAGAAGAAGGCTACGAGGTCGTGCTCATCAACTCCAACCCCGCCACCATCATGACAGACTTAGGCATGGCGGATAAAGTGTATATCGAGCCGATCAACCTAGACACCGTGACGCGCATCTTAAAAAAGGAAAAACCACAAGGCATCATCGCCACGCTGGGCGGTCAGACGGGTCTTAACATGGCAATCGAGCTAGACCGGAGCGGTATTCTTCCCAAAATGGGCATACGTCTGCTGGGGACACAGCTTGAATCCATCAAATTAGCGGAAGACCGTGAACTGTTCAAGGATCTGATGATCAGGAACGGACAAAAAACGACGCATTCCACCATCGTCACGTCACTGGAAGAAGCGGAAGCATTCAGCCACGAATGTCCGTTCCCGCTCATCGTGCGCCCCGCATACACTCTGGGCGGTACAGGCGGTGGCGTTGCGCATAATTTGGACGAGCTGTTAGACATCACCGCGCGCGGTCTGAAAATGAGCCTCATCCATCAGGTGTTGCTCGAGCAAAGCGTCGCGGGCTGGAAAGAGATCGAATACGAGGTCATCCGTGATAACGCGGACAACTGCATTATCGTATGTAATATGGAAAACATCGACCCGGTTGGCATCCACACAGGCGACAGTATCGTTGTCGCGCCATCGCAAACGCTTACAGACCGCGAATACCAGATGTTGCGCACCTCCGCGCTTCGCATCATCCGCGCGTTAGATATCAAAGGTGGCTGCAACATTCAATATGCGCTCGACCCCGACTCGTTCGATTATGTTGTCATCGAGGTAAATCCCCGCGTGTCGCGTTCGTCGGCGCTCGCAAGTAAGGCGACGGGCTACCCCATCGCGCGCGTCGCGGCAAAAATCGCGGTAGGTTATAACTTAGACGAGATCAAAAATTCCGTCACAGGCAAAACTTACGCGTGCTTCGAGCCTGCCCTCGACTACGTCGTCACCAAAGTGCCGCGCTGGCCATTCGATAAATTCACAGGCGCGGACAGGCTGCTCGGTACGCAAATGAAGGCAACAGGCGAAGTCATGGCGATCGGGCGCAACATCGAAGAATCGCTGTTAAAAGCGATCGACTGTCTGGACGTCAAGCTCAATTACAATCTCGGCATGAAGAACATCGACGACTGGACACTTACAGAGCTTGACGACTCGCTCAAAAACGCGGACGACGAACGTATCTTTGTTCTGTCAAAGGCACTGGAGCGCGGTTATACGGTAGACAAGCTGCATGAGATCACCAAAATAGACAAATTCTTTATCAACAAGCTGAAAAACATCGTAGACCTTTCCAAACGTCTGCGCAGCTATACGTTAGAAGACCTGCCCGAGCACGTGCTCAGAAAGTGCAAAAAGGTGGGTTTTGGCGACGGCTATATCGCCGACTGCATCGGAGCACACGAATCCCAGATCACATTTATGCGCGGCGCACTCGGCATCCATCCGTCCTTTAAAAAGGTGGATACATGCGCGGGCGAATTTAAGGCGGTCACGCCGTATTATTACTCCACCTACGACAACGAGGACGAGGTAGAGCGCACAGACAAAAAAAAGGTCATCGTACTAGGCTCCGGTCCCATCCGCATCGGTCAGGGCATTGAGTTCGATTATTGCTCTGTGCATTCGGTCAATACCCTAAAGGAAATGGGCTACGAATCCATCATCATCAATTCCAATCCCGAAACAGTCTCAACCGATTTCGATACGTCAGACAAGCTGTATTTCGAGCCGCTCACAAAAGAGTGTGTGCTGGATATCATCGACAAGGAAAAACCGGAGGGTGTGATCGTACAGTTTGGCGGACAAACCGCCATCAATCTGGCCGACCCCATCTCCAACACAGGCAAACGCGTACTGGGCACGTCGGTGGAAGACATCGACCGCGCGGAAGACCGCGACAAGTTCCTGCATGTATTGGAAGATTTGAACATCCCTCTGCCCAAAGGAGACACCACGTTTTCTCTGGAGCACGCTTTAGAAGCGGCGGCTGATATCGGGTATCCTGTGCTTGTACGCCCGTCTTACGTACTTGGCGGACGCGCGATGGAGATCGTATATAACGATGCGGAGCTCACCGAATATATGACTATGGCGGCGGAGGTCTCGCCGGATAAACCGGTGCTCATCGACAAATACGTCACGGGCAAAGAGATCGAGCTGGACGCGGTATGCGACGGCGAAAATGTGCTTGTCGTAGGCATCATGGAACACTTAGAACGCGCAGGCGTTCATTCGGGCGACAGCTTTGCCGTATATCCCACGCAGACGATCCCAAAAGAGGCAAAGCAAAAGGTCGCGGAATATGGCATCGCCTTGGGACGCGCCCTCAACATCAAAGGACTTTTCAACATCCAGTTCGTCATGGATGAAAAAAATAATGTGTACGTCATTGAGGTAAACCCGCGCGCCAGCCGCACCGTGCCCATTCTTTCCAAGGTCACGGGCGTCAATATGGTCAAGCTCGCCACACACGTCATGCTGGGCGAAAGCTTAAAGGATATGGGATACGAAACGGGCATCCACAAAGAATCCAAATTGATCACAGTCAAAGCGCCCGTGTTCTCTTTCCAGAAGCTGGCGACGGTAGACACGTTCTTAGGACCGGAAATGAAATCCACAGGCGAAGTCATGGGCACAGACCGCACGTTCTTAAAAGCGCTCAAAAAAGCCTTCCTCGCCTCAGGCAGCAGCCTGCCGGACAAAGAAGGAAAGATATTGATCAGCGTCGCCAACCGCGACAAAGAGGAGGCGCTCGGCGTTGCCAAACAGATGCGCGAATGCGGTTTTACGTTGTGCGCCACGCCCGGTACACACCAATATTTCAAAGAGCATCAATTCAATGTAGAACTTATCCCGAACGAAAAGGTGCTCGACCTCATCAAGACAGGAGAGTTTTCGCTAATATTAAACACACCCACGCGCGGCAAGCAAAAGACGCGCAGCGGCTTCATGCTGCGGCGTACGGCGG
>CAZBSH010000079.1:0-7018 GCA_964494645.1 uncultured Christensenella sp.
GATGCGGACAACTATATTCCCGGGCTTACGCGCCTTGCTGCCGGTATGCATCGTTATGGTGCAAAATGCGCGGTACAGTTGCAGCATCCGGGCAGACAATGCGCGATTCCACGCTATAATACGATGTCAACCAATGACATGGTAATCAAATTGCCATGGTCAGCAGGACATGAGATCGTTTACGAAAACGCGGAGGAAAAGGGAAAACCTGTACGCGCGATGGCGACCGAAGAAGTACTGGAAATGGTAGAAAAATTTTCAGAAGCAGCGTGGCGTGTAAAGCAGGCCGGATTTGACGCAGTAGAGCTGCATGCGGCGCACGGATATCTGATCTCACAATTTATGAGTCCGTTGTTAAATCGCAGAATTGATCGTTTTGGTGGCAGCTTTGAAAATAGGATGCGATTCCCGTTGGCGATCATTGACCAGATCCATAAAAAATGCGGAAAAGATTTTCCTGTATTGGTGCGCTATTCTGTGGACGAATGGGTACCGGGCGGACGTGAGCTGGAGGAAAGCCTTTTAGTTGCGAAAACGTTCCAACAGGCAGGCGTTGCGGCTCTTGATTTAAGCCAATGTGTGCAGGAGAGCCCGGGCGCTGGATTTGATCCGATGTATTATCCGGAAGGATGGACGACATATGCATCCGAAGCCATTAAAAAAGTGGTAGATATTCCTGTCATCAATAGCCATTCACTCCGTAACCCGGAATTTTGTGACAGGTTGATCGCAGAAAATAAAACGGATATGGTTGGTTTGTCAAGGCAGATCCTTGCTGATCCGTATTGGGCGGTCAAAGCGTATTATGGAAAAACAAAAGAAATACGTCGTTGTATTTCCTGTCTCACAGGCTGTTGGCAGGAATCCATGATGGCAAAAAAAGAGATCGGCTGCGCAATCAATCCCGCGTGTGGGAATGAAATGTTTGACGATATGCAGGCATCGGAAGCACCGGCGAATATCGCGATTGTCGGCGGAGGTCCCGCAGGTATGGAGGCAGCGCGTATTGCGACGGTACGTGGGCATAAGGTGACGTTGTTTGAAAAAACCGGCGAATTAGGCGGTGCGATCCTTGGCTGCTGCCTTGTACCCGGTAAAGAAAAAATGAAATGGTATGCGGACTGGATCCGTAACCAGATCAAGGAGCTTGGCGTCAATGTAAAGCTCAATACACAGCCTGCCCTTGATGAATTAAAAGCGTATGACATTGTGCTTAACGCGACGGGTGCGTCCTCTTATGTGCCGCAGGTGTTTGGTAAAATGGAAACTGTATTGCGCTTTGAAGATGTGATCGCGTGCCCGAAGGTGAGCTGTGAGTTTAATCCGGGCAATCGAAAAAATACAAAAACGGGAGAGAAAGTGCTTGTATGGGGTGATCACTATGCGGCGGTGGATACGGCGGCTTTTTTAGCGTCGATAGGCAAACAGGTTACTGTGGTAACACAAAATAAAGAGTTTGGATCAAGTGTTGAGGTGATTCATATGTACGTGCTGAGAAAGCGCTTTGCGCAGACGGACGCGGAAGCGCTGGATTCAAGACCTTTCCCATATCCTGTTACTGTAATTGAAAATTCGACTTTGTATGAGATTCGTGACGGGGAAGTAGTGATCGAGGACAAAGAGTTCGATCGCAAAACGCTTGACATTGATACGGTAGTAAGCTGTCATACCCGTTCGAACACAGAATTTTTTGATGAATTGAGGAAGGCAGGCGTCAAAGTACTCAATGCGGGTGATGCGATAAAACCACGTAACTTAAATGCTGCCGTAACAGAAGGTGCTGCTTTCGGACTAAATGTCGACAGCGAGTTAATGATGAACCCAAATCATGCCGTTATGAATCATTTGCCCATTGATGTATTGGGACAATTACGTTAGAGTAAAGGGATTGGCGATGAAGCAGTTTAAAATTGGAGTTATGCTCGATTCTTTTAAAATCGACATCGACCGGGCGATCGAAGAGGCCGCCCGGCTTGGTGCGCAAGGAGTACAGGCTTATGCCGTGGACGGGGAGATGAAGCCTTCCAATCTTTCTGCAAACCGAAGAAAAGACATTTTAGATAGGATCGAATCGCATGGAATGGTGGTTGCCGCGATTTGCGGGGATCTTGGCGGGCATGGATTTACCTATGAAGAAGAAAATCTTTGCAAAATCGAAGAATCTAAGCGTATCATGGAACTTGCCAAGCATTTTCGGTGTAATGTTGTGACAACACATATTGGCGTCGTTCCAACCGACAATACAAGCAAGCGATATGAGGTGCTTGTAAAAGCATGTCGAGAGCTCGGTGCTTTTGCGCAAGGCATGGATGCCGCGTTTGCTGTGGAGACGGGACCGGAAACACCGGAAACACTGTATCATTTTTTGCAAGATGTTGGATCGCGCGGTTTTTGTGTAAACTATGACCCCGCTAACCTTGTGATGGTGACGGGCAGTGATCCTGTGCAGGGCGTTTATACGCTGCGGGATTACATTGTGCATACACATGCCAAGGACGGGATTATGCTCAAGCAATCCGATCCGCAGGTGATCTATGATTTTTTTGCGGAGGGTGGCATTGATGATCTGAACTTAAAAGACTATTTCCTTGAAACACCTCTTGGAGGGGGAGCGGTTGATTTTGATGCCTATCTGAAAGCGCTTGACGAAATTGGCTATCATGGATTTTTAACGGTAGAGCGTGAAGTAGGGGAAACGCCGGAGAAAGATCTTGCGCATGCGATATGTTTTCTAAAGGAAAGGCAGGGGTAAGGATATGTTTCGTATTGTTGTTGTCGGTACAGGTTTTATTGGGGCATCTCATATCAAGGCCATTGGAAATATAAAAGACGCAGCGATAGCCGCAATCGTGGAGCAAGACTGCGAGCGCGGGAAAGAGGCGGCGAAGCAAGCGGGATGCGCATGGTATCCATCCTTTGAAGAAATGGCGGCTTATGAATCACCGGATCTGGCAATCATTGCATTGCCGACTTTTTTACATGAGGAATATGTGATCAAGGCAGCACAGGAAAAAATCAATGTGTTATGCGAAAAGCCGGTAACCCTCTCGGTTGAATCCTTTGATCGCATGACAAGCGCCTGTCGGCAAAGCGGTGTATCTTTTATGGTTGCGCAGGTAGTGCGTTGGTGGCCGGAATTTGTAAAAATAAAAAAATTGTTGGATGAAAATAAAGTTGGGAAATTGCGCATGATCTATGAGGCGCGTTTGGCGCAGCACCCGGGTTGGTCGACATGGCACACAGATCCTAAAAAAAGCGGAGGAGGGTTATTTGACCTCCATATCCATGATATTGATTATCTTTACAGCCTATTTGGAATGCCGGAGAGTGTATATGCTGTCGGCTGGAAAAGCACCACCGGATGCTGGAATCATGTTGTATCGAACTTCAAATGGAGAAATGGGTTAAAAGCCGTATGCGAAGCATCCATGGATATGAAAGGCGGGCATCCGTTTACAATCCAGTTACGTGTTGCAGGGGATAATGGAACGCTTGATTACCGTTTTGTAGCGGGAGTTAACATTAAGGACGGGAATCAAACAGCAGATTTGATGTATTTCCCGGACGAGGGGGAAGCGGCCAGGATACCCGTAGAGCAGTTGGATCCATATGAACAGGAAGTAAGCGCATATATCCAAGCAATCAAGGCGAACCAGGATCCGCCGGTCTTGCCGTGCGAGTCGCGTGACGTATTAAGGATCGTTTCGGGAATCAGTCAGTCGCTGGAGATGGAAAAGGTAGTCATATTTTAATAAAAGAGAAGGCAGATGCGATGAAATTGTTGAATGAGTATGCACAGATCATGATTCCTGATGACGAAAGGACAGACAATGCGTTTGAAAGAACGACGATGCTTTGCATCGCCGCGCATCAGGATGATACGGAAATTATGGCATATCACGCGATTGGTCAATGTTATGGAAAAAAAGATGAATGGTTTACGAGTGTGATTGTTACGAATGGCGCGGGTTCGCCAAGGGCGGGGGTGTATGCGGGATATACTGACGAACAAATGTGTGAGTTACGTGCAAAAGAACAAAACAACGCGGCGATTGTCGGTGATTATTCCATGCAGATACAGCTTGGCTATACCAGCGCGCAGGTAAAGGTTGCGGGTCAAAATGATGTCATAAGTAATTTGACTACCATTATTGAAGCGTGCAGACCGCAAATCGTATTGACGCATAATTTAGCGGATAGGCACGAAACACATGTTTGTACAGCACTGCATACCATAAGCGCGCTCAAGCACGTAAGCGAAGAGGCAAGACCTCAGAAGGTATACGCAATGGAGGTGTGGCGCGGTCTTGACTGGCTTGATGATGGTGACAAGATGGTGTTTGATACGGCAATGCATCCTAATATTGCAAATGCCGTACTGGGTGTGTTTGATTCCCAGATTTGCGGTGGGAAACGTTACGATTTGGCAGCAGCGGGCAGGCGGCGGGCAAATGCGACATTCCTTGCTTCGCATGGCGTTGATAAGGTAGAAGAGGCGGCGTACGGAATGGATATCACAGCGTTGATGGGTTCTGATGTTGATCCGTGTGAATTCATGGCGCAAAAGCTGGATACCTTCCGAAACGATGTGATTAGTAAGATCAAGAATCATTGGTAAAAAGCATTGACGGAATATTGGTTTTCGTTTATAATTTAATACGTTGCTTTTATCATAGGGGTATGATGTAATGGTAACATTACGGTCTCCAAAACCGTCCTTGAGGGTTCGAGTCCTTCTACCCCTGCCAAAGAAAATCATCGGCTTATGCTGGTGATTTTTTTGTATATGCATTATAATGAATAAGAAATCAAATAAAGGGAGACAGAACAGTGGAGCATTTTAAGACGGGATTCATCGGCTGCGGAAATATGGCGACAGCCATTATCAAAGGGATGCAGCGGGCAGGGGAAACGGATATTTTTGTATATGACAAGGACGAGAACAAAGCAAATGCGGTTGGGCAAGTTACAGTATGCGCAGATATAGATGAGTTAGTCTGTAAAGCTGATATTATTTTTCTTTGTGTAAAGCCAAATGTGATACCGGACGTGCTAACCGACATAAAAACGCCGGGGAAAGCATTTGTTTCAATTGCTGCGGGGGTTACGGATCAGAAATTGCGGGCTTGTCTTCGCACAGATGCGCGGATCATGCGTATTATGCCAAATACACCGTTATTAAAAGGGAAGGGTGCGATCTGTATCCAAACACCCAATGATTTTACGCCTCAGGAAGCGGACTATATCATAGGAATTTTTAGGTCACTCGGGCTTGTAGAGTTTGTAGATGGTTCGTTGATGGACAGTGTTACGGGTATTTCAGGGAGCGGACCCGCCTATGTATATATGTTTATTGACGCACTGGCAAAAGCGGGTGTAAAAAACGGGCTAGAGCCGGACTTGGCGTTGCGGCTTTCGGTGCAAACGTTTGAAGGCGCTTGCTCGATGATCAGCGAAACAAACGATCCGCCTGAACAATTGATCAAAAACGTATGTTCTCCGGGTGGGACGACGATTGAGGCAATGAAGGTTTTTGAACAGAACAATACTTATAAAATGATAGAAGACGCCGTAGACGCGTGTGTAAGAAAGTCAAGGGAGCTGTCAAATTGAAAGAAGTAATCGTTTATTGTGACGGAGCATGCTCTGGAAATCCGGGTCCGGGCGGTTGGGCATGTGTGCTTGATTATAAAGGCAATAAAAAAGAATTGTCCGGATTCTTTCCGGATACGACGAATAATCGTATGGAATTGATGGCAGCACTGCAAGGATTGTTGGCGTTAAAAGAAAAATGCAGCGTCAAAGTGTATACGGACAGCGCATATATCCATAACGCGTTTGACAAAGGCTGGATCATTGCATGGCAAAACAACGGTTGGATCACATCCGCCAAAAAGCCTGTGGAAAATCAAGATTTGTGGAAACAGCTTGTTAACGCAACAAAAGATCATGTCGTCAAGTGGTATAAGGTCAAAGGACATTCGGATGATGAGATGAATAATCTCTGTGATAAGCTGGCGCGGGAACAAATCAAAAAGAACGTCAAATCCTGATATGGATCTGGCGTTTTTTAATAACGATGATATGGAAAAGAAGATGTGGCAGTACAAAGGAGCACGATACAACTATTCGCAAAACACAAGTTTTGCGAATAGTTATTGCTATTAAATGCCGTATCTGCTATACTATAATATAAATCGCAGTCTTATGCGGTATGTGCGAGGTTTGTTATGAGTGATATATCGAATTATCATCAGGATTTAAATCAAAAAATGACGCTAAAGCTACGCGAGATTATGCGTGACCTTCCGTCGTATACCACAAGCTTTTTTATTGCGATGGAAAATAATTCGACGATTCTTACACGCGTTAATTACGCTGCGGATCTACGGATATTCTTTCAATTTCTTGTAAAGGAACTTCCGCGTTTTCAGAATAAAAATGTTGCTGATTTGACGCAGGACGACCTAGCGTCTATCACAGTCGATGACTTGTATCTTTTTTTGGATTATCTTAATTTATACGCCTCCGCAGAAAACGATGAAAAGTTCATATCCAATCAGGAGCGTGGCAAGGCAAGAAAAATTGCGTGTTTGCGTTCATTTTTTAAACATTATTATAAAAAAGGTGTGCTGGAGAAAAATGTATGTCAGCTACTGGATACGCCAAAATTGCATGAAAAAGCAATCGTAAGGCTCGAAGCCGACGAAGTGGTTGATTTATTGGAAGCTGTAGAAAGCGGCGCACAGCTCACAGACAAACAAAAGCAATACCATAAAAAAAATGTTGTGCGCGATCTGGCGATCCTTACTTTGTTTTTGACGACCGGGATCCGTGTTTCAGAGCTCGTTTCGCTTAATGTTGCTGATGTGGACTTTAAGAATGGATGTTTTACCGTTACGCGCAAGGGCGGAGATCAAGTGATGTTGTACTTTGATGATGAGACGTCACAGGCGTTACTTACCTATCTCGATGAACGTAAAGGAAGAGGCAATTATGCCCTCTCCTCCCCTCTCTT
>CAZBSH010000080.1:0-6932 GCA_964494645.1 uncultured Christensenella sp.
CATTTTTCATGCGCTTTGTCCGTTCAGCAGCGTGGACAACGCCGCGATCAGCTCCGGCGATTGCTTGAGCTGCTCAATCAGCCCCTGCACATCAGCCGCTTGCTTTTCGGCTTTCGGCGGTGCTGCGCTGCGCAAATCGGGCTTGGCGTAAAACTCTGCTTCAAACTTCTGTGCATTGAGCTTCCTGTCATCGTCCAGAATATGCGCATAGACCTTTGTAATCATGTCCAGCTCCGCATGTCCTGTATCGCCCTGTGTGGCTTTCAGATCGCCGTTGTTGAGCTTGAGCTTGTAGGTGGTGCTGGTGTGGCGCAGAGAGTGAAATACGACGTTTGGAAGCCCCGCCGCATTCCTCAAATCCTGAAAATCCTTTAGGATCATCCTGCCCTCATACGGTCTGCCATCCGCTTGCGCGACAACAAGGTTATGATCGCAGTATTCACCGCCTAAAAAGTCCTGCTGTCGCGCCTGTGCCTGTTTCCAGTCTGCAAGGATATATGCGACGGTTTTAGGAAGCCATACTTTGCGGACGCTGGATTCTGTCTTGGGCGCTTTTAGAACCAAAACGGTTTTCGTGTCCTCCATGCGGGTGGGGAATACCTTGTACACATCTTTGGGAGACAGGGTTTCCAGTGCCTTTTTGGAACAGCGCTGCAACTCTTGATTGATGTAAACATGGGCGTTATCGTCGGCGATGTCCGCATCGGATATATGGACGTTATCCCATGTCAGCCCCGCAATTTCTCCCTCGCGCATGGAACAGGCAAAGGCAAGGTTGATCGCAACATACAGCTTGGCGTTTTTACAGGCGTTAAGAGCCTGTTCCAATATATCCGCTGTCCAGATGTCCCGCGCCTTGTATCGCGTCTTTTTAAACGATACTTGGTCGTATGGGTTTCTGGCGATCATTCCCCAGCGCACAGCCTGATGAAAAGCGCATTTTAGCAGCGAGTGGATTCGCTCAATGGTGATTGCCGTAACAAATTCATGCTTTGGCTTGCGCTTGACCGCAACCGCCTTTGTCCTTTTCAGCCGCTGAGAGTATGCGTCTATGGTTTTCGCCGTGATGTCCTGTATGCGCAAATCCCCGATGATCGGATTGATATAATTGCCCATCATGGAAAGATAGCTGTCATAGGTAGCCATCGTCCAGTGCTGCTCTCCGTACAACGAGACAAAATCCTGCAAAAACTCCTGAACCGTTTGACCGTTTGGAACGGTGAACGTGTTTTCCAGAAGCTCATGCTCAACCTGTGCCTTGCGTTTTAACGCTTCTTTATAGGATTGACAGGTCTCCCACTTTTTCTTTTTATTGCCGCTCTCGTCAATAAAATAATACAGAACGCAATATTTATCATGTCTTTTTTTAATAGATGCCATTACAAATCTCCTTTATTGTCCAGCCATTCATGGAATGACTTCTTAGAGATTCGCAGTGACTTCCCGATCTTCACGGTGCGGAATACCCCTTGCTTGACCAGTTCATATGCGGAAGCCCTGCCGATGTCCAAAAGGACGGCTATTTCTTCCACACGGTAGGTCTTTTTATGGGGCGTTCCCGATTGTGCGCTGTCCATAGCTTCGCACCTCCTTTTGCAAGAGCAACGCACAAGTATAGTATAACACCTTGCGTTGCCCTTTGCGGTAATATGTTTTGATTCAGTATGGATTTTACTCAGATTTTTTTGAGAAAAGCCCGTCGATTGTTTTTTGCTCTTCCAGAGAAGCGTCCTCGATCATAATTGCGCTTTTCAGCGTGGCATAGTCCACATAGTCGCTCATGGGGATGCTGTGCGAAAGATATTCCCCGTTGAGCTTGTAGTGGTAGACCATGTAATTGATCCGGCGCTTGAGCTGAGATAGCGGATCGGAATTGCGCTCCCACTCCGAAACCATTTTCTTGTACACCTCATCAGGCGGCATAATGCTTGTGATGTGAACCTCCGACCAGAGGGCATAAACATTTGCGTATCTGCAATGAAACTGCGTCTTGTAGCCATGCAGGGCAGTCAAAAGCTGCGCATAGCACCACTGTCCGCGAAACTCATCCATGAACAGAATTTTTTCGCCGTTGTACTTGTCCATGCCTGCCTTGTAATCGTTGCACATATACAGATTCGTTTCGCCGTGCTGCTCACATAGCTTCACAAACTCATAGGATTTGCCCGTTCCGCTATCGCCGACGTGCCAGTATACCGTGATGTCACGCTGGATCGGCGTTTCATCAAACCGTTTTTGATAATAGGCATCCCGCACGATTTTTTCATGCTTGCGATACTTGAATGCCAAGGAAAAAATCTCGTTCGGAGTCAAGCCCTGCTCCAACAGATCCTCAATCACTTCCAAATCGTTGCTGCGCTGCACATTGGCGCGGATCGAGCCGTGCGTTTCCAGATACAAGATTTTTTCATCCGATTCCGCAAACTTGCCGCGCTTGTGAATGTAATCTTCGGCATCTTTTTTCGTGCCCTTGGTCGGCTCAATATGGATGCCGTGAAACGCTTTTTGAATGACCGTGTAACGCATGGCTTTGGTATCCTCCAAAACCGCGTGGATATGCTCGAAGCCGTCCTGACTTATACAGTAGGCAATCGCGCACGAGCGGGTAGGGAAACCGTCCGTCCATATTCCTATAAACTGCTTTGTGATTTCTTCCGGCGTTCCGCTGAATCCGTGCTGTTTTGGATTGGCGAATACGCAGAACCACGATTTGGATACCAGAGTGTTTGCCATATGCTTCCTCCTTGTAACGGATTTCTCTGCTGTAACGGGCATCGGTTACGCTTAAAACTCGCATGATTATCAGCAAAATGGGACTTTGTAACGGTTCGCGGGTAATACTATACCGCGAACCCGCAGCGGCACGGCTTGCGGGCTGCGCCCGCCGCCGCACCGCGCGGTTTACATCAGTGCATTCCTGCAAATTTCCTCCATTTTCACATGATTTTGTATGGTCGGAATTTTGATGAAGCGCAATTCTGATCCCTGAAACAGGACAACTCCTTCACCTTGCCTAAAATGCCGTCCTTTTACCTTGTCCGTGAAATCAGGCAATAGCATTTCATAGATACTTTTTATTGCCGCTCCAAGTACAATGACAACGCCATAATTCAGCCTTGATCCTGCGGGGAACGCCAACGCATCCGGTCTTTGCATGGATGTAATTAAACGCACAGACATTGACCGCCCCATTAAAAGAATCTCGCTTACTTGATTCATGATTACGGCGGCTTTTTTCTTATCCTCATTTTGAAGCGCAAGGATATTCGCCATGTACTCATCCCAGATGAATGTAATAGGTTCGCGGGATTTGTCTGTGCCGGACAATCGCGCATTCATGCGGGCATATACGATATCCAACGTTTCCACGGTGTTTTTATACGACCAATAGCGCGGGCAACCCCTAAGATGAGCGAAGCTATCATCCCCTTTGTAGTCGGCAAAATAGAACTCTCCGTGCGGCTGTATCTGTGCCAGTTTTGCCGTCAAAGTGTTCAAAGCAAAACTCTTACCGCTGCCACTAATTCCGCAAATCAATATATGGCTGTTTGTTTGGGGAGACAGGTCTATGGCAACAGGGGTTTTTATACCATAACCATTCCATTGGTCAAGATCATACCCAAGTGTCAGATCACAGTTCGTCATCTATCAAATTTCCTCGCTCTACTTGTTTCGCTCCCGGCGCAGTGAACAGAACAATTCTGTTTCTGTTATTTCCATTTTTACCGCCATACTGTATCGGTTCGAGCAAATGACAATCCAGTGCATCCTCAAGATCGGTCTGCAAGGCTGCCCACCGCGTTAAGGGGATTCCCTTAGAATAAAATTCTCTGCGGATCACACTGCCGCCTTTGATCTTATCCACTGAAATAAGGACGGGGCATCCTGAGCGCATATCGCTTTGAGTGAACACCATTGCAAGCGTATTCTCTGTGCTTCGTGTGCGCCACGGCGTTCCAAATAGTTTGAGCAGCCAAAACGCCACAAATACAAAAGCTGCGGTCACACCCCCAATCAATAGATAAGTAAAAATATTTTGCAGCAATAGCGGCATCCATACGGCATAGGGGATGCCTTGGATTCTTTGAATGAGTATTGCAAATCCGATTACCGCAATTCCTAAAATTGCGGCTTTCCATAGTTTTGCAAGCTGCTTGCACCCTTCAAACAGGCGAATGTAGAGAATTGCTAAGTTTCGTGATCGTTTATCGTATTTATTCATTTTGATATTTCCTTTCAAATTGCCGCCATCTGGGGCATTCGTTTTTGGAATGCCCCAGCAGCGATCTGAGAGTTTTTACGCTTTTACTGCCGCGATGCTTTCCACGCGTCCGCGCATGTTGAAACCAAGCTCAATTTCAGAGCCGATTTTCGTGCCCTGCGGAAGATCGATTCCGTCGCGCAGAAATACTTTTTCGCATTTCTCGCCCGTCACCGCTTCATCAGCAAACGCCACGTAAAGGCTGCTGCCTTTGATGTGCTTCCCATCGCCGGATGTAAAATCCACCGGCGCAAAGCCTAAAATTCTAACTTTCATAGTGTGCCCTCCTTTCCTGTGAATTTGGAGCACTCATGTTCTCCATCTACTTATAGCTGATTTCGAAGACCAAAGTTGACGGGGCACATTGAAAATTATTTTCAATGTGCTCTTGAACCTTGCGGTCAATAAGTGCTCCTACTATTTAGCTGATTTCAAAGATCAAAGTTGACGGTAGTTTTTAAAAAAACTTTTATAAAGTAAAACCGCCATTCGGAGGGTGTCTCCGTTTGGCGGTTTTTTCGAACTAGGCTGTCAGGATTTTTCTGAGCTGATCCAGCGCCCGACCGACCCGATGGGAAATTGCAGACTTACTCACGCCCTCTCTTCGTGCGATTTCAGTTGCCGGAATCTCCTGAATATACCGCTGCCATATCAGCCTTTGCTGTTCGGGCAGCAACTGGTTAATTGCGCGGCTCAGGCTGGCAAATTTTTCCCTGCGCTCCACTTCCGCAGGAACAGGCATCGGTATGCGATACTTGTCATAGCCGCGGTAGCTTTCTGCCAGAAATTTTCGGTTGCGATAACGCGCCCGCTGATCGCTGTTGTATTCAAGCCGATCCAATTCTTTGATTTCCGTGATCCATTTTTCCGATACCTCAATTTCCATCGTTCCAAGGGCGAAATAGTATATATATAACATTTTTGATTTATTTTATGTACACGCGTGTTCATAGCTTCCTCCTGATTTTTTATTACAACCAGCTGTGTTGTATCTTTATTCTACAATCTTCACAGCTTGCTGGATAATGCTAAAATGTTGTGATATAATTATTAATTGAAAGGAAACATTTTGGAGGGATTTCTATGAATGGAAATCAGTATCGTGTTATCATAAGCAATAACAGTGAACGGATCAGCGGCATTCTGCAAAAGGTGATGGGGAATGATATGGTTGTTGAGCAAACAAACTTTGACCCCACAACCGTATTATGCGACTTGCTGAATTGTTTTGAATATCAGGAGGTATCATCCTATCCGCAAGACAATTATTCTTTTCGAAAAGATCATTGGAAACATCCGTTCTTTTTGGGACGCAAGTTCAGCGGGGATACAAAATTCAAACCGCCGCTTTGCTACAGGTCATTTTTTGTAGCAATACATCAACTCGAACAAATTATTGAGAATAACAGAAATCTTTCGATGAGCGAATTTGAAATTTTAAAGCAATTTTTGAATTTGGAATTTAGTTACAGTATTGAATTTAGGGAAGAAAATCCCATGTATCAGCGTTACGATCTTCCGTTGCCCGCCAATATAAAAAATGATTATGAATCCGAATTTCAATATGTGTCTTTGCAGTACAGTTATGATTATGATATGCGAAGTATGTTTGGAGACAACAACGACACTCCGCATAGATTTCTATATAGCTGCAATAAAGTGGAAGATGTCATTTTTTCGGTTCTGCATTATCTGCTTTTATTCAGATATAAATTCTATTTAAAATGTAATCATTGTGGACGTTATTTTGCGGCAAGGACGCATAAGCAAAAATATTGTTTTAGAGGAAGCCCCTATCAAAACTTTGAGCATTTGGACTGTGAACAGGCGGTGCGGAATATCAAACAAAAATTGGCTCGGCGAAAAAAGAGTATTTACACGAAATTGAGCAACTACGCGGATAATCAGTCGTTTTATGATTTTTTAGATCAGTACGACGTCTATAAAGAAGCCGTTGACAAATGCGCATCTGTTGAGAGCCTTAAGCGGCTTGAACAATTCTTATATGAAAAGAAATAGAATCATGTAAAGTAATATTGATCTTATTTTTTGAAATTAACATATATTATATTGCTGGTTTTTTTACATCTGGAATGATCTGTGATGCTTCGTGTTTGATCAGAGCCTGAACAGATTTTTTCCCTCGCTCATCCAATGTTCTGAAATCCTCAACCAAGGATCGCTCCGATCTATCCAATAAAACGGGGTCAGCGGCATATCTCCCGAGTAGAAAATCAAGACTTACCCCAAATAAATCTGCAAGCAAAATTAAGGCTTCATATGTCATTTCGCGCTCTCCTGATTCATAGCGGGAATATGTCTCTCTTGCTATGCTTAAATGCGCGGCAACATCAGCTTGCGTTAACTTTTTATGATGTCTCAATTCTTTCAGTCGTAATTCTGCCATGCCTAATACCTCTCTTTGCTAAAGCGTAATGTATACAATTATGGGATTCAATAAATGTGCTGATTAGACACTAAATAATGTAAAAATTAAAAATACAGCTTGTAAAAGTGACGAAATGGCACTATAATATAGCTGATTATATATATCACTAATTACGGTGTGCTCAATATTAATATTGGGAAGCATCGAAAGCTCAAGGAATAATAAAAGTGAGGAAGAAGTTATGAAAAAAGCAAAAATTGTAGTCGTATTGGCGCTTGCTGT
>CAZBSH010000081.1:0-6917 GCA_964494645.1 uncultured Christensenella sp.
CAGTGATATTATGACCATCAATCTGGAAACAGTTGATTTATCCGCTCTGATATCAAAATGCATCGAGGCCTTGCGTCCCATTGCGCAAATGCGGAATATAACAATCTCCTCCAGTCTGGAAAACGATCTTGATATTGAATGTGACCCTCTCAAGCTGCGCCAGGCGCTTAACAACTTGATCGAGAATGCAATCAAATACACGCCGGATAACGGACATGTGAAGATCAACAGCAAGAGATATGGAAACGAAGTCTACATATCCATCGAGGACGACGGGATCGGAATGAGTCAGGAACATTTGCAGCATATTTTCGAACGTTTCTACCGCGTTGATAAAGCACGTTCGCGAGAAACCGGCGGTACCGGCCTTGGTCTGCACATTGTGCGCCGGATTGCGCTGATGCATGGCGGAAGGGTAGACGTAACCAGCGAAGAGGGCAAAGGATCAAAATTTACGCTGATCTTGCCTGTCTCACAGACTCATGAAGAATAAGGATAAAATAATGAAAAAGAAAGTAAAAACAATTATTTGCATACTATTTGCCATTCTTTTGACATGGGGAGTTGTCGCTTGCGCGCCTGCCGAAGTGATCCCCAGTGAATCGCCGAGCAATGCGGTACAAATAAATCCGCTGCCCGAAGCAATCAGCAAAGATAAGAGCAGCGCGCGGCTTTATTTCGGATTTATGGATCAGCCTCTTCTTGTAGGGGAGTCACACTCGTTTGACGTACCGATCAACGAAAGCATCGAAAATTCGATTATTCGTGAGTTGATCAAAGGACCGCTTTCTACGCGCAATGACCTAAAAGCTGTTATCAACCCGAAAACATCGCTCGTTAATGTCCGAGCTGAGGGGCAATTTTTGTTTGTGACGCTAAGTAAAGATTTTTTGCAGCCGGTTGACGAAAAAGCCAGTAGTGATCAGACCTACGAAAAGACCCGACGGATGCTGGCCGTCTATTCTATCGTCAATACACTCATTGAGCAGGGAACGTACTCACGCGTACAAATATTGATCGACGACGCCGGCATGGGTACAGGACGACCACTGACACTTTCCGAGGCGGGACTTGATGGAGAAGGTGCGATAGAAGCGCTCGAGCGCAACGGTAATATCATATTAAACGGCAGTAACACGATGCGTGAGATCATGCGGTCAATCGAGAGCAAAGAATGGGAGACGCTTTATCAGTATATTGCCTATAAAAACCTTTACGGGCAGGATAAACCTTCCCTTGATGATTTTAAAACGGAAGTAAACTCCAATAAACTTACCATTTCAGATCCGGTTGTGGGCGATGCCGTGATCGGTAACGACGGCGTATCTGAAATCGTTATGGTGGATTATGTGCTTAAGCTGCGCGACGAGGAAGCAAAAACAATGACAAATATCCCCATCAGGCTGATTCAGGAAAACAGTATTTGGAAAATATCGTATACTGTATTCAAGAAAAATTTCCTGACCTGATAAAGAGGTGCTATGAAAAGAATCCTAATCATCTTTCTGGTGGTTGTCCTGCTTTTTACAGGCTGTACAGTTATCAAGGAAGACCCGTTACAAGAAAATGAATACGAGACAACATTGCTGATGCAAGACGTAGATCTTACGCCCATGATTTCAGTTAGTCCCGTTTTATATTTTTTGGATGAGACAGGTCGCAAATTTTCGGCTGAGACACGGACGTTAAACGTACCGCAAAACGAGCGTGCGGAAACGCAAATTATTTTGGCGCTGATCAGCGGTCCGTCTTCTGAAGCCTTAAAACCTGTAGCAAATGGCTTTGCGTTAGAAAAAGTTGAATTGCTTCCGGACGTGATCAATGTGTTTCTGGCTCTCGAAGAGGGGATACATAAATCAGAAGAACAAATCATTACCGCCAAACTGGCAATCGCTTCCACATTGTTTGATTTTTCAGGCGTAACATATGTCAATGTTTTTATAGACGGAAGTCAGACCGCATATCAAAACCTTCCGTCCGGTACGTTGCAGAAATCAAAAAGTACGTTGACGGATGATCTCGACAAATATAAAAGGGACGCAAGTGCTCAGACTGCGGTTTTAAGCGCTACCTTATATTTCCTTGATGTTTCTGAACACTATCTGTTGCCCGAGGTGCGAAGCATCAGCTTTGACAGTACGCAAAAAGAAAGTATGGTCGCTTCAATTGTGCAGGAAGTCATGACGGGTCCGGAGGACACGTATAATCATGTGCCTGTTGTAGATAAATTAGTGAAAGATGCCCAACTCAATTCCGTTACAATCATACCTGATGAACTTGGACGGAATATTGCAAAATTGGATTTCAATAAGATGCCTTTCGCACAGACCAAAGCATACCAAGACGGGGCACAGATCACTGCGGCGGCGCTTACGACTGCGATCACAGGCTTTATTCCGGATATATATGGAGTGCAAATTACTGTAAATTCTGCTAACGCGGCGCTGCAGACCGAATCTATGATCTATACAGCGGAAGATTTCTCTTCGTTACTTGGCAATAGTATCGTCTTATACTTGCCAAACAGTACGTATACACTGCTGAGCAGTGTGACGCGTATGGTAGACCAAAAAAACGCAGGGTATCCCGAGGAACTGCTGAGAGAGCTTATGAAAGGACCTTCCGCGCAGGACAGCAGCGAAATTCAGCCTGCTTTTATTTCGGGAATCACAATGGACGACGTGAATAGCGTATACCTTGCCGGAAACATTGCCGTCGTTGATTTTAAAGCCAGTATTCGTGAAAAAACAACCGGACTCTCAGAAAAAAATGAATTTATTATGATCAATTCGATCGTCAACACGCTTACAAACATCAACAACATCCGGCTTGTCCAGTTTTTGGTCGATGGAGAGCGCGTTGAATATCTGGGGGAGGGTAATCAGTTGTGTGTAATTGATCCATTGGTTAAAAATCCCGGGATTATACGGCTGACTTAGTTTCAAACCGAGAGGATAAGTAGTGCTATGAAACTTACAGTATTGGGAAAATACGGACCATATCCAAAAGCAGGCGGTGCAACAACTTCCTATCTGATCGAATGCTGCGGAAAAAAGATACTGCTGGACGCAGGCAGCGGATGCTTGTCTCGGTTGCAGGGATATTGTTCTTTGGATGAAATCGATATGGTCATACTGACGCATCTGCATGCCGATCACTGTGCGGATATGTTTGTGCTTCGGTATGCTCCGTTAAAAAATAAGCTTTCCGTCTATCTTCCAACAACGCCGACGCCGGAATATACTATGCTTGCGTCCAGCGAAAAGTTTGAGACGACCGGCATTACAGAAAAATCCGAACTTTCCCTGCCTGATTCAGACTTGAATATTTCCTTCTGTAAAACGCTGCATCCCGTAGAATGTTATGCTGTCAAGTTTCGCTCAGAAGAAAAAACCTTTGTGTTTTCCGGCGATTCGCGATACAGCGAGCATTTGATTGATTTTTGCCATAATGCGGACGTGATCATGCTCGACAGCGGTTTTTTAAAGGATGACAAGCCCCAAAACATATTGCCGCATATGACAGTCGTCGAAGCGGCTCAAACCGCGGAATCAGCGAGCGTTGGGAAACTTCTGTTGACGCACATCAATCCGGCATATGACGAAACGGAATTACTCGATGAAGCTCTCGATGTTTTTCGAAACACAATCATAGTACAAGAACTGACACAATACCACATCTGACGGAGTTTTTATGCTATACATCGTGAACCAGAGACCTGTCCTTTTTTTGGCTTTCTTTATGGTAGTGGGCATATCTATTTCCTATTACCTAAAAGTTTCCGTACCCATTTTTGTGGTCTTATTATGCATCGGCTGTTTTCTTTTCACACTTCTGTTTTTCAAAAAACACCGCCGTATGATCGTTCCTTTGTACCTTATCATACTGGCTTTGGGTGGTATTCTTTTTCAAATACAATTTACCACCGATTTTTCTAATATCAATGAGACCGAAATATATTCTATCGAAGGCTATGTCTCGGATCGTTCGGGGATGACTTCAACTTTTCATACTTACACGCTTGATCATGTTTTGTTGACCGGGGAAGGGGATACCTCTTCTCATAAATTCGACAAAAAGATCCTTTTATATTCCCGAGAAGTTCTCAATTACGGCGATACCGTGACTTTTGAAAGCCAGATCAAGCCGCCGGGCACGGCTCGCAATCCCGGCGGGATGGATGAACGCATGTATCTTGCAAGCAAAGGGGCAGGGGTAAGCTGTTTTTCAGAAGAAGTACGATCCTTATCGTATTCTCCCGGTTGGTATCAATATCCATTGATGCTGCGCGAAAAACTTACGGAAAAGATTGATCAAATATTTTCCGAACAAATGGCCCCTCTTGCAAAAGCCATGTTCTTAGGCGTAAAAACGGATATTACTGAAGAAACCCGTGACGCCTTTGCAAAAACGGGAATCGCGCACATCCTTGCTGTTTCCGGGTTACATGTCGCAATCGTCTCATATGCATTCCAATGGTTCTTGCGGCGGCTTCATGTTCGGCGCAACATCAGGTTCAGCGTGAATATTGCGGTATTATTATTCTATGCTCTTTTGACAGGTTTTGCGCCTTCCATTATTCGCGCCGTTTTGATGATGCTATTTTTGATCATTGGGCGATGGATGTTTAAAAAACGCGATACGTTAACTTTTCTTGCCGCCGCTATGATCATTACTTTGTGCTTTAATGCGCCGCAATTATTTACGGCCGGATTTCTCATGTCATACGGTGTTTTATTCGGGCTCTTGTGCCTGGGACCGCCCCTCACACGGTTATTTCACAGAATAAAACTCAACCGGGTAAAGTTGTCTTCGCCACTTGCGACTTCTGTCGGCGCAACTGTGTCGGTCTTTCCCTTATCGGCATATTATTTTAACAATATCTCACTCTGCGCACCGCTTGCAAATTTGTTCGCTATACCCCTGGCCGGTATTATTGTTGTTTTTACGGGGCTGGGAGCCTTTTTTGCGCTTTTTTCATTGCCAATAGGGCATGCGCTTGCATTTCCGGCAGAGCTGGGCTTACAAGCGCTCACATGGCTTAACGGTGTATTGGCGAGTGTCTCTTTTGGTTTCATCCAAATTTATGCATTTCCTGTGTGGATCGGTGTCGTTGTTTTTGCGCTTTTATTTTTATGTTCCGATTACGTTTTCATTCGCAGTAAAATAAAGGCAATGATAACCATCGTGGTTGCGATCATCCTTTTATGTTTCGGTATTTTAGGAAGCGCTTCACAAGGTGACCGTTTAAAGGCAGTGATCCTTGATGTAGGTACGGGAGACTCTATTCATATCGCGGTTGACCGCAAAAACTACCTGATTGATAACGGTGGTAATTTGCAATACTCACAAATCAATAACTATGCAAATAACAATCGCTTGCACTTTGACGGTGTTATCATCACAAACGACAGAACAAAAAATTTAAAGGATTTGGCTGAGAACGACAAGATCTCTCGTTTATATGTTCCTGCAAATTATATCTCAAAAGAATATGATGCAGATTTAGAAATGAAATATTATGCATTATATGATAAAATAGAATTGTCTGAAAATGCGTATCTTGATGTGATAGCAGACGACCGGAAACATTTATCGCTTGTGTTATATTATAAGAACAATCCGATCTGTCTTTTTGCACAAAACAATGCGGCGGATATCACATATCACGAGAGTGTTCCTGTAGTAAAACTCGCAAACGGGGGAACGCAGTCATCAATAGATAGGGATTCGCTTAAGGACTGGAATCCTTCCTCTGCTGTGATTTCCGTGCGGCAGGGGGATAGCAAGGGGCTGCCGGACGTACAACTGTTAAACATACTTACAGAACTCGATATTCGTACGTTGATCACCGCACAGGACGGCTCGATCACAATCACTGCGGATGAAACCGGGAAGATAAGCGTTACGACACAAAAGAAATGATATGGAAGAGGGAACATGACGCCAAACGAAGCGCTCAAGCAACTTAAAAATGGTCAGGCAAAAAATTACATCGTATTGAGCGGGGAAGACGCTTATATGAAACAGCATGTTTATACAGCTATCGAAGCTGCACTTCATATCGATATGCCTGAATTAAATTTATCTGTCTTTGAAGAACGACCGGATGCAAAAGCAGTCTTGTGCGCAATGGAGACTTTGCCATTTATGAGCGAAAGGCGCTTGGTTGTTTTAAAAAGCACGGATATCCTCTCCACACAGGCGTCAGGCGACTTAAGCGCTCCTTATATGGAAAGCAGGATGCCAGCAAGCAACTTCTTCTTGATCTGGGCGCAGGGAAACGTTGACAAGCGAAAAGCGTTCGTCAAGTTCGCCGCCAAGCAGGGAATGTTCATCGAGTGTAATACAATGCAGGATCAAGATATTTGTAATTTTGTAAAAAACCGCGCCAAGAAAAACGGTTTGCTCATTTCCTCTAAGAACGCGCAATCCATCAACGAGATCGCGGGAGGAGACTTAAGTACCATTGCCAATGAGATCGACAAACTCTCTTGCGTTTGTCAGGGAGAAATCTCAACGGCGGATATCGAGAAATATGCCATCAAATCTATGCAGTATAACGTATACAAGATACACGACCTTATGGTTGGAGGCAAGATGCAGCAGGCTGCGTCACTTATTGCAAAAATGCTGGAGGAAGACAGCAATCCGATCGGCTTTGTTACACTTTTATCTAATAACTTCAGGCAGATGCTTGTTGCGCGTGCCTGTAGAGATGCTAAATTTGCGGATCATAAAACAATATCACACATCATAGAATCGACGGGCGCAAGAGAATTTGCCGCGCGCCGTGCGCTTGAAAATTGCAAGCCTTTTACTGCCCAAAAAATCCGCACGGCTGTTAAAAAGTTTGCGCAAATGGATTTCGACGCAAAACAAGGCATTGTCGTTTTGAAAACCGATTTGTTCCCGCT
>CAZBSH010000082.1:0-6568 GCA_964494645.1 uncultured Christensenella sp.
CAAGGCGCATTACGCGCTAAAAATGTTGAAAAATGCGGATGTTGTATCCAATTTTTGCAATGATGTTATCGGTGATATTTGCGGCATCGTAAGCGGCGCGGCGGGTGCGGCGATCACATTAAAGGCGGTTATTTTTCAGATGCCGTTTCCGGATATTGTAATCTCCATTGCTGTTTCCGCGTTGATCGCGGCGCTCACTGTCGCGGGCAAAGCGTGGGGCAAGGGCGTGGCGCTCAAAAAGAACAAAGATATTGTTATGATGATCGGGAGTATCGTGCACTTTTTTAGCTTTAAAAAAGGAAAAAATCATGAAAAAGAGAATTGATGTACTGCTGGCTGAAAAAGGACTTGCTAAGAGCAGGGAGAAGGCAAAAACGCTCGTGATCGCCGGGGAAGTTACGGTTGGCGGAAAGCTTATAAAATCACCTTCGGAGACATTTGAAGAGGATACCGAGATCGTAGTAGGAAAGGATCATTGTCCGTATGTCAGCCGTGGAGGGCTGAAGCTTGAAAAGGCAATGAAAGAATTTGATCTCGATTTAAATGGAAAAGTTTGTATGGATATTGGCGCGTCTACCGGTGGATTTACGGATTGTATGCTCAAAAATGGTGCGAACTATGTTTACGCGGTGGATGTAGGATATGGTCAGTTCGACTGGGGTTTACGCAACGATGTTCGCGTAAAGCTGATGGAGCGTACCAATGCCCGTTACCTAGAAGCGCAGGAAAAACCTGTCGATTTTGTGAGTATTGATGTATCATTTATTTCGCTCAGCCTTATTTTTCCTGCTGTGCTTCGTGTAGGAGCAGATGATTTGAAAGTTGTTGCGCTTATCAAACCGCAATTTGAAGCGGGGAAAGAATATGTAGGGAAAAAAGGCGTGGTGCGTGACGCCACGGTACATGAAGATGTGATTCTTAATGTGATTGATAAAGCATCGCAGAATGGGCTTTTTCTAAGAGCATTGACGTATTCGCCCATCAAAGGACCGAATGGGAATATTGAGTATCTTGCTTTGTTTGACAAGCGAGCAGACGATGTTGTCATAAAGGCAGAGGATGTGCACGACATCGTTTTGTGCTCTCACGATTGCCTGTAGATTTTACAAATTTATTATGTATTTCCTTGTATATCTATGCATTTTTAGTGTATACTAATAATGATCGTATTTATAATAAAAATGGGGTTTTTTCAGTGAAATTTGGCGTTTATACAAACGAAAAAAAGGATCCTGGATTTGAAGCGACAAAGTTGGTAATCGGTGCCCTGGAACGGCATGCGTGTTCTGTCTGTTATGATGACGAGACTGCTCAAATGTTAAGAATCCATGATTATGAAGATGCCCGCCGCGCTGATGTGCTTTTTGTATTGGGAGGCGATGGAACGATTTTGCGTGCGGCGCGTAAATACGTTGAATGCGGGATCAAGCTTTTGGGGATCAATATCGGGCATCTTGGATTTATGAGCGAAATTGGAGTGAGTGACCTTGACATTGCAATTGATAAGGTTTTGCGCGGTGACTATCTGATTGACGAACGTATGATGCTGGAGGCGCGGGTATCTCATCTTGAAAAGCCGTTGCTGGCGCTCAACGATGTGATTATAACAAAGGAAAACCGTACGCATATGGTCAAGCTGGATTTGTATATTAATGATTCGCTCGCGGAGCTTTATAACGGCGATGGGCTGATCGTATCTACACCTACAGGTTCTACCGCATATTCGCTTTCGGCAGGGGGTCCGATTGTTGCGCCTAATGTAAATTGTATGCTGGTAACGCCCATTTGTCCTCATTCTCTGTACGCGCGCAGTATTATCGCAAGATTCAGCGATGTTGTAAAGGTCACGCCGTTCTTCGGGGAAGAGCGTGTTACTTTGACGGCGGACGGACAGGATATTGTGCATATACCCGAAGCGGAGGATGTAACGATCTGTCGCTCACAGCTTGTGACACAGTTCATTCGGTTCAATAAGGATCATTTTTTTCCACAGTTAAAGGATAAGCTGGCTCAATGGAGCATCACAAAAAAGTAGGAGTGTCGATATGAAATCAAAACGACAAAACAAAATCCTGGACTTGATCGAAAACAATGAGATAGAGACGCAGGAGGAGTTGGTCACAAGGCTCAACGACTCCGGGTTCAAGGTGACGCAGGCAACCATATCGCGAGATATTAAGGAATTACAACTGATCAAAGTGCAGGCTAATTCCGGCGCGTATAAATATGCAGTAAATAAAAAACATAAAACAAACGATATGGATATATTGATGCGCATTTTTAAGGATACGGTAGTATCCATTGATTTTGCATCCAACCTGCTTGTGATAAAGACGCTTTCGGGAAGCGCGAATGCTGCTGCTGAGGTAATAGACAGTTTGCGTTTCAACGGGATCATGGGTACGCTGGCAGGCGATAATACGATTTTCGTTGCGACTGAATCGCAGCAGGCATCCGAAGAAATTGCGGGAAAATTAATGAAGATCATCAACAAATAAAAAGGCGGAGCGGCTATGATACGCAGTCTCACAATCAAAAACATTGCATTGATTGATGAACTACATATTGAATTTGACAAAGGCTTGAACGTGTTGTCCGGGGAAACAGGAGCGGGCAAGTCTATTCTTGTCGACTCCATGAATCTAGTGCTGGGGGAACGCGCAGACAAGGAACTGATCCGTCATGGCAGAGAGAAAGCATACGTGGAAGCGTTATTACAGATTGATTCCTCTTCGCTTTCTGATTTGTTTTTAAAAAACGAACTGGACGCGGATGATGAGCTGATATTGTCGCGGGATTTGTCTGTTACGGGAAAAAATATTTGCCGCATAAATGGCGTTGTTGTAAGCCTTGCGGTTTTAAAGGAATTTACAGATCATATTATTGATTTGCATGGGCAGCATCAGCATCAATCTCTGCTGTACGCAAAAAGTCATTTGGATTTTGTCGACAACTTTGCTAAGGAGCAGATCGCACCGCTCAAGCAAGAAATCAGTATTTTTTATGATCGGCTGAAAGAAGCCAATACGCAACTGCTGGCTTTGGGAGGCGATGAACGGGATAGGGCGCAAAGCGTTGACCTGCTTGCTTTTCAGATCAAGGAGATTGAAGATGCTCGTCTTAAGCCGGGCGAGGAGGCAGAGCTTAAGGAAGAGCGTGAAAAGCTTGTGCATGCACAAGCGATCGCGCAATCTTTATCCTTTGGATACGAAGCGCTTTACGCAGGCGCAGATGATGTTTCGAGTGTGCTCTCCATGTTACAGGAGATTGTTGCGCGTTTGGGGGAAATTGCGCATTATGATGAGCAATACCGCGCATTGATGGACAAGTTGCAGGAAAATACATATGCCGTCGAAGAATGCGCGCATGATATGCGTAATTTTGCAGAAAATGTTTCGTTTGACGAACAGCGGCAAGAAGAAATCGAGCAGCGGCTTGACCTGATTCATTCGCTGAAGCGTAAATACGGGGCGGACGAAGAAGAAATCCTGCAATTTTGTAAAGACGCAGAAGATAAGCTATATGCGCTGCAAAATGCTGAGAAACTTGCGACAGAGCTTGTACACGAGATCAATGAGCTGAAAAAAAGTTTATACGATTGTTGCGTAATGCTGTCTGATGTACGTAAAGAAGCGGCAGGTAAATTAGGCGGAAGACTGATTGAAGAATTGCGTGATCTCGGAATGAATGACGCGCGTTTTGAAGCACAATTTCAGCCGTTAAAGAGCATAGAGGAAGTCGTTTATACCCGAAATGGGATAGACGATATGGAGTTCATGATCTCCACAAATGCGGGTGAGCCTCTGAAGTCGCTGAGCAAAACCGCTTCGGGTGGTGAGATATCGCGCATTATGCTGGCATTCAAGAACCTTTCTGCCGGTATGGATCACATTTCAACCATGATATTTGACGAGATCGACACAGGAATCAGTGGAAAAATGGCGCTCGTTGTGGCAGAAAAAATGGCTTCGATCGCACGTGAGAGGCAAGTGATCTGTGTTTCGCACCTGCCGCAGATCGCAGCAATGGGGGATCAGAATTATCTGATTAGCAAACATACAAAAAACGGTGTGACAACTACAAATGTCACAAGACTTTCGGAAGAACAAAAGATTGCCGAGATCTCAAGGCTTTCCGGCGGAATAGAATCCGCAAGCTCTGAGAAATATGCGCAAGATTTGATACAAAATGCAGTGTGTTTCAAGGCTGCATTGCCCGGAATATAACGGAGGTAACTTTTGGCACGATTCAAGCGCACCTTGATAGTAGAACAAAGCAGAAAATATGTCGTTCAGATCAAAGAGATGCTGGAAGATGTATCGGATTCATTTTTGTCTACAACGGACGGGAGCCATGCGATTACTCTGTATGATCAATATAATCCTGATCTTGTATTGGTTGAGGCGATCATGCCGGGGTATGACGGGTTTGCCCTGATGGAACACATGTTTGAATCGGACATCATCAAAATCGTTCTGACTTCAATGAATCAAGAATTGATTATCAAAAAGGCGTTTGAATTGAATGCGAACTACCTTTTTGTTAAACCGTATATCCGTGATGTTTTTGTATCGCGTATTCTAGAGGCGGCGGATTTTCGCGATATGAATCGACAGACCGAGGTTGGCGTGAACCAGCTCTTATACAGCAGGATCTCCGTTTCGCTGAAGCGGCTGGGCATTCCGGCAAATGTACAGGGATACAAGCTTCTGCGTGACGCATTATACATTGTCTGCGTGGATTTCAGCAAAACGCGTTCTATCAGTAAAAATATTTATCAGGTGCTTGCGGAAAAACACAATACGCAAAGCTCGTGTGTTGAGCGTAACATCCGACATGCGATAGAAACAGCTGCTACGCGCGGCGACCCGGAGGCGTTCAATACGTATTTTGGTTATACAGTAAGTTCGGATAAAGGCAAACCCACAAACGGTGAGTTTATTGCGACATTGGCTGATAAGCTCAGATTACAAGAAGAATAAGAGAGGATACTAAAAATGGCGGCAAGTACAGTTATGGTAAATGGAATGGAAACAACGCTTACAGTAGCAAAGAATCATATTGAATCTAAAACGGATTTTAAACCTGAGGTTGCGATTGTGCTGGGGTCGGGTTTAGGCGATTACGCAAATACACTGGACGAGGTCATCATGGAATTTGAGTATGCCTCCATTCCCGGGTTTCCGGTTTCAACGGCTCCCGGACATGCCGGAAAGCTGACCTTTGGCTGCAAGAAAGGGAAGCGGGTCGCTTTGTTCGCAGGGCGTTTTCATTGTTATGAAGGATATTCGGCGGCGGAAACAGTGATACCGCTGCGTACGATTTTAATGATGGGCGCAAAGTATGTATTACTCACGAATGCCGCGGGGGGGATCAACACAGATTTTTCTGCGGGCGATTTGATGGTAATTGAAGATCATATCAATTTTTCGGCACATAATGCGCTCACCGGTCCTAATATGGAAGCGTTGGGTCCGAGGTTCCCTGATATGTCTTTTGCCTATGCAAAAGAGCTCAGGGATTTGATTGACGAGAGCGCAAAAGAAAATCAAATTAAAGTACAGCATGGCGTCTACGGATATATGGTAGGACCCTCTTATGAAACACCCGCCGAAATCCGTGCGCTCCGTACGCTTGGAGCGGATGCTGTGGGGATGTCCACGATTCACGAAGTGGTCGCGGCTTCGCATGCAAAAGCTAAGATCGCTGCAATTTCGTGCATCAGTAACCTTGCCGCGGGCGTTGCAAAGCATGCGCTTACGATGGAGGAAGTGATAGAGGCCGGAAAAATGGTTGCATCCAAGATGTGTGCATTGATTGACGGGGTTCTTGAGAGAATCTAATAGACTTTACGGATATCGTATAAGCGTGTTACAATGAATCAATCTGTTTATATATGAACGGAAAACATGAATGAAATGAGGTTAACCGATGTTCTCAAATTTTACAAATCCATACTATTGGATGATGCTTTTATACAGTATACCGGCGGTATTGCTTGCGCTATCCGTACACGAGGCGGCGCATGCGTATGCGGCTTATAAGTGCGGAGATTCTACGGCGCGAAATTTGGGGCGTATGACGCTGGATCCGTTGAAACATTTGGATCCGGTTGGTACGATATGTCTTTTGTTGTTCCGCTTTGGATGGGCAAAACCTGTGCCTATCAATTCGCGCAACTTCAAGCATCCGCGACGGGATAACGTATGGGTATCGCTTTCCGGTATTATTGCGAATTTTATTATGTCTTTCATTGCGTATGCAATTTTTCATATCGTTGTATTTGGATTAAACATCCAAAACGAGATATTTATTAACATCATCTGGAATATTATCATACTGAATATCACATTGGGTATCTTCAATCTGATTCCAATCCCGCCGCTGGATGGTTTTCAGTTTTTGAATAGCTTTTTACCATATAAGGCCCAAGGGATTATTAATGTATTGCAGCGCTATGGTTTTATCATTTTGCTGATACTTATTATCACAGGTGTGACGGGAATGATACTGGGCGCATTTTCTTCATGGCTGATGGGGTGCTATACGCAATTGTTCAATGTGTTTA
>CAZBSH010000083.1:0-6520 GCA_964494645.1 uncultured Christensenella sp.
CCTCACGCGCGGGCTTTTCCAGCTCAATTCCCTTGCGAGCCAGCTGATATAGCTTTTGCCCCTTATGCTTGATTGCCGAATACATCGGCGGACGCTGCATGATCTTTCCCAAAAACTGTGGTATGATTCCTTCTAGTTGTTGTTGAGAGACCGTTGCGTCTGAACGATTGATGACCGCCCCATAACTATCCTGTGTGTCTGTTTCCCGTCCAAAACGAATTTCCGCAATATATTCCTTATCCGCAGCCATGATATAGTCCGCGATTTTCGTGGCGCGCCCCACACAAACAGGCAACACCCCCGCCGCACCCGGATCGAGCGTTCCCGTATGCCCTGTCTTTCGTACATCAAGCATACGTCGTAAGCGCGTTACCACATCACTCGAGGTCATGGCAGGCGGCTTTAACACGTTTAATACGCCGTTCATTTTAAGTGTCTTCCTGCCGACTTCTCAATATTTTCCAGAATATCGTAAATATTCCCTTTCATCATACATCCCGCCGCTTTTACGTGACCGCCGCCGCCGCATTCCGCAGCCATTGCGCCTACATCGACATACTCGTTGGAACGAAAACTGACTTTATAGGTATCTTTACTCATCTCGCGTACAAAGACGGCAATCTCAACGCCATCAACCTCGCGAGCATAGTTGATCAATATCTCGCAGTCCTCGACAAGCGCACCCGCTTCTTCAAGGTCACTTAGCATGATCCTCGACACCGCCAGCTGACCATCCTCTAAAAAATGCATATTATCTATAAAGCGCGCAATCAATTTTGTAGCTCCCAAAGAACGCCGGTTGAATATTTGATCCGCCATATCTACAAGCGGAAACCCGCACTCCATAATACACGAGAATGTCGCCAATGTTTTGTCCGTCGTATTGGAGTAAGTAAAATTCCCACTGTCAGTCGCAATTGCCATATATACCGCCATCGCAATGGTCTTGTCAATCGTTACATGAAGCTGATCCAATAATTCATAAATCAATTCGCCCGTTGCAGCAGCAGCCCGTACATAGTTCACTACGCCATAATTCGTATTAGAGATGTGATGATCAATATTACAATTCGGCTTGCTCATAAACAGCTCCTGCGCTTCCGACAAACGCGGCAATGTAGCGCAATCCACACTCATAATCGCATCATACGACGCTTCGTCGGTCTCGTCAAGCAGGCGATAAAGCGATCTGAACTCTTCAAATATGAGTTTTTTAGGAGGTTCCGACAATAAAATAACCTCGGCTTTTTTACCAAGATTATTAAGACCCTTACACAGGGCGTAAGCGCTCCCGAGCGCATCTCCATCAGGATGAAGATGCGTCAGGATCGCAAATTTGTTATGTTCATTTATAAAGCTGAGTACTTCTTTCATTCAGAGTCCTTACTGTTAACATCGTCCAGTATCTTTGAAATTTTGATACTGTATTCGATGGAATCATCGAGCACAAAAGTTAATTCAGGCACACGACGGATATCCACGGCTTTAGAGAGCCTTGTGCGGATATAAGAAGCGCCATGATTGAGCGCATCAACAGATGCGTGGCGTTTTTTATCCGTATCATATACACTGATATACACCTTTGCGAATTTAAGGTCGGAAGTTATCTCCACCCGCGTTACGCTCGTCATCACCGAAAGCCTGTCATCCTTGACATCATTCCTAATGATTTCCGCAAGCGCGCGCTTCACTTCTTCGTCGATCCTGTTCATTCTGTTTACTGACATATCAGACACCTACCGTTCTATTTCGCGCATCTCAAAGCATTCAACAATGTCGCCTTCCTTCAAATCATTGTAGTTATCGAGGGAAAGCCCGCATTCATAACCCTGCGCGACTTCTTTCGCATCATCCTTGAATCTCTTCAAAGAACTCAGCGTTCCTTCATATATAACCACATTATCCCGGAGCAAACGCACCTGACAGTTGCGCTTCACAACGCCGTCTGTCACCATGCAACCCGCGATCGTGCCTACACTCGAAACTTTAAATGTCTGACGGATCTCAGCGTGTCCGATCACAACCTCTTCGTATTCCGGCTCCAGCATACCCTGCATCGCAGCAGTAATATCCTCGATTGCCTTGTAAATGATGCGATATAACCTCACATCGACTTTCTCATGCTCCGCTGCCGCCATCGCCATATTGTCGGGGCGTACGTTAAAGCCTATAATAATCGCATTCGCAGCCGAAGCCAGCATTACATCTGTTTCCGTGATCGCGCCTACGCCGCAATGAATCGCGCGTACGCGCACCTCGTCATTGGAAAGCTTTTCCAGTGACTGGCGAACTGCTTCCACAGAACCCTGCACATCTGCCTTGATCACAATATTGAGGTCTTTAATCTGCCCTTCTGCGATTTGTGTAAACAGATCATCAAGAGAGACCTTAGACATCTTTTTAAGCATTTCCGCTTTTTGCCTGTCTTTTCTTTCTTCCGCAACCTGCTTGGTCAGTTTATCAGCCGGTGCCGCGTGCATAATATCTCCCGCCGCAGGAACCTCCGAAAATCCAATCACTTCCACCGGCTGAGATGGCAATGCTTGCTCCACCATTTGTCCACGGTCGTTTACCATCGCGCGCACACGCCCATATGCTGTACCCGCAACGATCGTATCTCCAACATGCAGCGTACCCGCTTGTACCAATACCGTAGCGACAGGACCACGCCCTTTATCAAGCTGTGCCTCCACAATCGTACCTTTTGCAAGGCGATCAGGGTTTGCCTTAAGTTCTGCCACATCCGCAACCAACAGGATCATTTCCAATAACTTTTCAATGCCTTCGCCCGTCTTCGCGGAAACCGGAACAACGATCGTATCGCCACCCCATTCTTCGGGTAACAATTCGTACTCCGTTAATTCCTGCATAATCTTTTGTGGATTCGCGTTCTCACGATCCATTTTGTTGATCGCAACGATGATCGGCACCTCTGCCGATTTTGCATGATTGATTGCCTCTACTGTCTGGGGCATCACACCGTCATCCGCCGCAACGACAATAATCGCAACATCTGTTACCTGAGCGCCTCTCGCACGCATCGCCGTAAAAGCCTCATGCCCGGGTGTATCAATAAAGGTTATCTTCTCTCCGTTAAGCTCAACCTGATACGCACCAATATGCTGCGTGATCCCGCCCGCTTCATTTTCCGTTACCTTCGCAAGCCTGATCTTGTCAAGCAACGAAGTTTTACCATGGTCAACATGCCCCATGATCGTGACAATCGGCGGACGCTTTTTCAGCTGATCTTCTGTGTCTTCCGCTTCTTCTACCAGAATATCCTCCGCGGTTTGCGCGATTTTCTGCTCAATCTCAATGTTATATTCTCCGGCAATGAGCTGTGCCGTATCAAAATCGATCTGCGAATTGATCGTGGACATCATGCCCAGCAATAATAACTTCTTTAAGATTTCCGATACCGGTTTCCCAATGATTTCTGAGAACAATTTTACAGATATCGTTTCTTCTGTCATCGTTGCTTTTTCGATTTTAATAGGCTCGATCACCATCTTTGGCTGTTGCTGCTGCTTTTTGTGACGCTTTCTGGATCCTCTCTGGAAATCATCATCCAATGCGAAAACACGTTCCTTGATTTTCGGACGCTTGTTTCTGTCCTCTTCCATTTGTTTCTTCGTTTTTCCATGCTCGAAGTTGCCCGGCTTTTTGGAAGAAAACTTTTTATCGGCTCCCCCTTGACGCGCATCGCTTGTTCCGCCCATCTGGGGACGCGACTGCTGCGGCGGCCTGCGGGATTCAGATCCCCCTTGCGCCTGCGGTCTTGTGGGCGCGGGACGACTATCCCTGTCTCTGTTATTGTCTCTACCATTGTTCGCACGATCATTTTGCGGACGTCTTTCCGCCTGCTGTTGCGGTCTCTGCTGCGCGGGTTTTTGTGCCGCGGGGGTATTACGCGGCTTATTCTCCTCAACAGGTGCAACCTTCTGTGGTTTCTTTTCTTCTTGTACCGCTTCCTGTTTGACACTTTCAACAGGCGCGGGCTTTTCTTCCGCCTGTTTCACCGGCTCTGCAATGTTCTGCTTTGCTTCCTGTTCTTTTTGTGCCAAAAGAGCCTGCTCACGTTCTTCTTTCAAACGTTGCTCCTCACGCTCGGCGCGCGCCTTTTCATTTTTGATCTTTTCTATATCAAGAATTTTGGACTCGATCGCCTTGATTTCTTTAATTTGAGTGTCTGCGTCTGTCTGCATCTCCAAAATGGCATTGAATACAGATTGCGCATTGCCCAAAAGATTTTTGTTTGTTTCTAAAATTTTTATCTTACTCAATGATTTCACCCCCGGAAGTAGTGTGGTATTTTTCCCATGCATGCATTGCAAAATGCGGACACACTATCCCAATAATTTTATTGTTTGGTTTATTCAGGCTCTTGCCCAGCTCTCCGCCTTCTTTTAAGACGATGATTCTCGTTTCGTAATAGCTGCATGCGTCTGAAAATGCTTTTTTTGTCAATTCCGACGCATCTCCATCCACAATGACAAGCTTTGCCCGTCCACTTTTGATGGCTTTATCTACCGATTCCGCACCGTAGACAATTTTGCCTGCTCTTGCCGCCAGTCCCAAAAAATCAAGAAACTTATTTCTCTGCATATTCATTCGCCGCCTTTATCAGGTCTTCATACAGCGCATCCTCCATCTGGCAACGCATCGCCTTGGGAAATATCTTTTTTGCTTTGCTGATGCAAGCTTCATTCGGACAAACATATGCTCCGCGTCCACCTTGCCCTTTGCCACTGATATCCGCTTGATAACTGCCGTCATGCATTTTAATAATGCGAATCAAGTCCTGTTTTGGTTTGCTTTTTCGACATGCGACGCACATACGCGATGGAACATGTTTTTGTCTTTCCATAACGTCTACTGCTTGCTCTGCTCTTCCTTCTCTTCTTGCTCTGTTGTTTCTTCTAAGGAATCCAGCACCATGTCTTCCTCTAACTCCTCAGCTGCCTCTTCTTCGTTCAGCTCATCTACAATATCAAACTCGTCAGAAAGAGAGATGTCCGCATTTGCAAAATCCTCTCCAAACACTTCCTGCTCTGTTTGCGACTGGCTCTTAATATCAATTTTCCATCCCGTCAGCTTTGCGGCGAGACGCGCGTTCTGTCCTTCCTTGCCGATCGCCAATGAAAGCTGGTAATCAGGAACAATGACCTTTGCGGCTTTTTCATCTTCATTGATCTGTACCATCACGACTTTCGCCGGACGCAACGCATTTGCAATAAACTCGATCGCGTCCGAACTCCACGGCACTACGTCGATCTTCTCACCGTTTAATTCCTCTACAACCTTTTCAATACGCGTACCCTTATGCCCTACGCACGCTCCAACCGGATCAATGTCTTTTTCATCGCTCCATACCGCTATCTTTGTACGTCCGCCCGCCTCACGCGCGATGCTCTTGATCTGCACCACATTTTGCCGTATTTCCGGTACCTCCAGTTCAAACAAGCGTTTGATCAAAGACGGATGCGTACGCGATACAATGATCTGCGGTCCTTTATTTGTTTTCTTTACTTCCAACACATACACCTTGATGCGATCATTGATGTTGTATTGCTCCGTATACACTGTTTCGCTGACAGGAATGATACCCTCCGCACGTCCCAGTTCAACATATACATTGCCGCGTTCAATGCGGTGTACGATCGCTGTCAGTACTTCGTTTTCCTTTTCAGCGTACTGGTCATAGATGATCCCGCGCTCTGCTTCACGGATGCGTTGTACAACTACCTGTTTTGCGGTCTGTGCCGCGATACGTCCAAAGTCGCGTGGCGTAACCTCTGTCTCAACCACATCTCCTACTTCGTATTTATCATTTATTTCGCGCGCTTCTTCCAAGGATATTTCTGTTTCAGCATCCTCGATCTCCGCCGCTACATTCTTAATCGCAAATACTTTGATCTCTCCCGTATCTCCGTCAATCTCAACACGCGCGTTCTGATCTGTTCCAAAATGACGTTTGTACGCCGAGATAAGAGCTGTCTCTATTGCTTCCAGTAAAATATCTTTTTTGATTCCTTTATCATGTTCTAAGTCGTTCAAGGCTTCCATAAATTCCGTATTCATAGCCAATCTCCTTTATATGTCTAAATGCAAATTCATTTTCGCAATTTCATTTTTTTCAAAAACGATCTCATTTGTATCTGTTTCGATCGTCACCGTTCCATCGGTGTGACCTGTCAATATACCTGTAAACATCTTGCTTCCCTCAAACGGCTTATACAGCTTGATGTCGATCTCTTTTCCCATGCTGCGGACAAAATCGCCTTCTGTCTTAAGCTCCCGATCCAGCCCCGGCGATGAAACGCACAAGCAATAGCTTTCCGCAATTGGGTCCTGCTCATCCAGCACCGCCTCGATTGCACGACTCACCATTTCACAATCGTCTAACAGTACCCCGCCATTCTTATCAATATAGACCGTCAGCATCCAGTCCTGCCCCTGTTTTGCATACTCTGTATCAATATAGATGAGGCTCATGTTTTCAATAATAGGTCGGGCAAGT
>CAZBSH010000084.1:0-6134 GCA_964494645.1 uncultured Christensenella sp.
CGATTGATATCCTGAATGCTTCAAACAACGGCTATTTGTTGCGTATACGTTGTTCCAAAGGTACATACATCAGAAGCTTGTGCGCGGACATGGGACGCGCCGTCGGTACCTATGCTTACACAGCGTTTTTGATGCGCACGGCAACGGGCGGATATTGTGTAGAGGATGCGTGGACGCTTGACGAAATAGAAGCGCTGTACAAAGCGCGGAATATAGATCGTGCACTGGTTTCTATGGAAAGCGCACTTGCCTTCATGCCGCGTATTATTTGCGGAGACCATTTATATGATATCCTGACGACGGGAACGCCGGTTGACTTGAAAAGGGCACAAAACCTGCAGGTGGAAAACGGAATAGATTATGCTGTGTATTGCAGACAGGAATTGATTGGAATTGGAAAACGTGCAGACGATACATTGAAGATCGTCTCAATGCTCAAGCTGCGCGAGGAATAGCGATGAAGATACTGACACAAGAGAATTTGCCGTTTCAACAGGAAACAGCGATAGCGATCGGGTTGTTTGACGGGGTACACGAAGGACACAGAACGCTGATCGAAGACATTGAAAAACAGCAGGGACTGTTTTCATTGGTGTATACGTTCGATGGGAAACCGAACCATGCCGCATATAAAAATATTTATACCTTGCAGGAAAAAGAAGAAATTTTTGCGGATATGAAGGTCGACGGTTTTTTTTTACAGGAATTTGATGAAACATTTTCACAACTTAGCAAGCAGGAATTTATTGAACGGTTGGTTGGTGATTTCCATGCAAGGCATATCACGGTTGGTTTTGATTTCCGATTTGGAAAAAACGCGGAAGGTACAACAGAATATTTAGAAGAGAAGAGCAGCAAATACGGTTATACATTACATGTCATGCCGCGTATCGAGTATCACGGTGAAAAAGTCAGCAGTTCATATATCCGAAAGCTGATACTTGCAGGAGATATGAGGCAAACAGCGAAGCTTATGAAGCGATTCTATTTTGTGGATGGCATGATTGAGAAGGGAAATCATTTGGGTTCTAAAATAGGATTTCCCACGGCAAATATTTCAACGGACAAGCTTTTGCCACAGTATGGCGTATACGCTACAATTGCGCAAATTGACGGTGAGCTTTATCGTGCGGTGACGAATGTGGGAGTCAAGCCAACAATAAAAGATGACGATACACCAAACATTGAAACGTTTATCCTGGATTTTTCAGGGGATGTGTATAACGAAAGTATGCGTGTCTATTTCGTAGATCAGATACGCAGGGAAAAAGCTTTTGCAAATTTGGAGGAATTACAACGGCAGATTGCTATGGACGCGCAAAGAGCGAAAGAATTGCTTAGGAATTTAGATGTTTACAAAGAATATGTAATATGTTAAAATAATTATTGTGTATTTTGACCGGATGCTCTGATGTGCGACACTCCGACGCCACCATAGCATTACGGGTTTTACAACAAATGGAGGTAGAAAAATGGATAAAGCAGTAAAGACCGAGATCATTCAGAAGTATGCCCAAAAAGAAGGGGACACAGGTTCGCCGGAAGTGCAGATCGCGCTTCTTACATACCGTATCAACCATCTAAACGAGCATTTAAAAGAGTTTAGCAAAGACTCGCATTCGAGACGCGGATTGCTGAAAATGGTTGGTAAAAGAAGAGGGCTGCTCAATTACCTGAAAGAAAAGGATATCGAAAGATACAGAAGCCTGATCGAAAGTCTCAACTTAAGAAAATAAGAAATTGGAGCGGGGTTTTCTCGCTCTTTTTCATGTGAGCGGCATATATCGGTCGTCCCTGAGTGGTCAGGGGGCGGGTATCTGTCATGAGGATGTATCAAATCCAGGAGGAATGAATAAATTATGCAACAAAACCATGTGTATGAAATGGAACTAGGCGGCCGGACTCTCACTGTGGAGAGCGGTAAGTACGCCTTCCAGGCAGACGGCGAAGTCATCGTAAGATGCGGTGATACGGCTGTACTGGTAACGGCCACAGCATCGAAAACGCAGAGGGACGGGATCGATTTTTTTCCGTTGAGCGTAGAATTTGAAGAGAAAATGTATTCTGTTGGTAAAATCCCGGGTGGTTTTATCAAACGGGAAGGACGGCCTTCCGAAAAAGCGATTTTGGCGGCAAGGCTTATAGATCGACCAATCCGCCCGCTTTTCCCCAAGGGATATCGTAATGATGTTCAAATCATTGCGACAGTTATGTCGGTAGATACGGACATCCCGCCGGAAGTATATGCGATGATTGGTTCTTCCATAGCACTCAGCATTTCGGGCCTGCCTTTTGCGGGACCGACAGGTACGGTCGTCGTTGGACTGGTGGATGGGGCGTATGTGATCAACCCCGACAGCGAGCAGCGTGACAAAAGCAGGCTTCACCTTGTAGTATCCGGTACGAAGGATGCTGTTATGATGGTAGAAGCAGGCGCGAATGAGATCACAGAAGAAGAGATGCTCGGAGCGATCCTGTATGGACACGAAGAGATCAAACGCATTTGTGAGTTTATCGAAAATATCAAAAACGATATTGGCAAGCCGGAAAAAGAAGTGGAGATCCACCACGTTTCGGATGAATTGAACGATGCAGTGCGCGCATTTGCCGCAGATAAAGTTGCTTGGAGCGTTGATACGTTTGACAGAAACGAACGTGAGGAACGTCAAGATCAGGTCAAAAAGGAAACGATCGAGCATTTTGCAGAGCAATATCCGGACGATGCAGCGGATATCGCTGATGTGCTTTATTACATGACAAAAGAAGTGATCCGCGGCAAGATCGTTAATGACGGGATTCGTCCCGATGGTCGTGGTCATGAGGATATTCGTCCGATCTGGTGTGAAACGGGTATTTTTGCGAGAACGCATGGCAGTGCCGTATTTACGCGTGGCTTAACGCAGGCGATGAATATTGTTACCCTGGGCGGTATGCGCGAGGGGCAGAACTTAGATGGCATTTCAGAAGAGGATTTCAAGCGCTATATGCATCATTACAACATGCCGCCTTATTCCACAGGCGAAGCGCGTATGATGCGTTCGACTTCAAGACGTGAAATCGGTCATGGGGCGCTTGCTTCAAGGGCATTGGAGCCGGTATTGCCGTCGGAAGAGGAGTTTCCCTATGCGATCCGTTCCGTATCCGAAGTAATCAGCTCGAATGGTTCTACATCACAGGCAAGCGTATGTGCAAGCTGTCTTGCGCTTATGGATGCGGGTGTACCCATCAAGGCACCGGTTGCGGGATGCGCGATGGGACTCATCAAAGACGAAGAAAACGGTAAGATCGTTGTGCTGACGGATATTCAGGGGCTTGAGGATTTCCTCGGTGACATGGACTTTAAAGTAGCCGGCACATCAAAAGGTATTACAGCGATTCAGATGGATATCAAGATCAAAGGGATCGATAAAGAGATATTGGAACGCGCGCTGGAGCAGGCTTTGCGTGGCAGACTGCATATTCTTGGAAAAATGACGGAAGTGATGGCTGTTCCTAATGATCATCTTTCGCCGTACGCACCCAAGATCGTTCGTTTTACGATTGATCCGGACAAGATCCGCGAGGTGATTGGCAGTGGCGGTAAGGTGATTAATAAAATCATTGAAGACACCGGTGTGAAGATCGATATTGAAGATGACGGAAGTGTTTCCATCCTGACACCGGATGACGCGGCTGCGGCAAAGGCACGTAAAATTATTGAAACGATCGTGAAAGACGTGAAAGTTGGCGAAGTATTCAACGGCAAGGTAACGCGTATCATGAATTTTGGCGCATTTGTAGAGTTGGCACCCGGCAAGGAAGGTATGTGCCGGATATCCAATTTATCAAATGAGTTTGTAAAAAAAGTCGAAGATGTTTGTAACATTGGCGACGAGTTGCTTGTGAAGGTCATTGAGATCGACAAGCAGGGCAGGATCAACTTAACGCATAAGGGCGTAAAGGCTGAAGACCAGCAATAACAAAGCAATTGGTAAAAAAGCCGGGTTTACCGGCTTTTTTATTACAAGGAGTAATCAAATAATATGAGTACAGTATTTATCAACGAGAAATTGAATAGTGGCGTGACACTGGTTGCGGAGCAACTGCCGAATTTTCATTCTGTAACGATTGGCATCTGGGTAGGCGCCGGTTCTATTACGGAAACGCCGGATGAAAATGGCATTTCGCACTTAATAGAGCATATGCTTTTTAAGGGGACAAAAAATCGTACGGCAAAGCAAATTGCGATTGATGTAGATAATATTGGCGGACAGATCAATGCGTTTACATCAAAGGAATGTACATGTTATTACATTAAGGTGATCGATGAAAAGCTGGATGCCGGGCTTGAGATTTTGACGGATCTTTTTTGTAATGCGACGCTTGATCCAATAGAACTGGAGAAAGAAAAAGGTGTTGTTCTGGAAGAAATTGCAATGAGCAATGATAACCCGGAAGATGCGGCAATGGATCTTATTTCCAGTACTTTCTTTGAAGGCTGCTCGCTTTCCAAGACGATCATTGGTCCGCCTGAAAACATCAAGCGTTTTACACGCGACGACCTTGTGTCTTATATAAGGCGCTATTATACCGCTTCCAATATTATCGTTTCTGTAGCGGGTAATTTCGATACACAAGTACTAAAGGATTCGCTCAACCGTCATTTGGTGGACATCAACAAAAGTCCGTTAGAGATTCCTGCTTTTTCCGGTTGCGGCGGGTTTTGTTCGAATAGCGGCTTTGAGGTCAACAAGCGGGAAATTGAGCAAGTACATCTTTGTATGGGGATGCCCTGTTTCAGTATTCGGGATCAGAAGCGCTTTGCGCTCAATATTTTAAACAATGTGGTAGGCGGCTCTATGAGTTCGCGCTTATTCCAGAAAATCAGAGAAGAGATGGGAATGGCTTATTCCGTATTTACATATCCTGCGCTCTACCGTGATACGGGCATGTATGGTGTTTATGCAGGTACGATGGCGGACAATGCGCAAAAAGTAACGGAAATGATTTTGCAAGAATTAAGCATCGTCAAACGAGACGGTATTACGCAGGACGAATTTTTGCAGAGCAAAGAGCAATTAAAGGGAAGTATGATTTTGTCGCTGGAAAGCACATCCTCTAAAATGAGCGCAATTGGCAAAGCGTTGTTGTTGACAGGAAACGTATATTCTGATGAGGAAGTGTTGCGCATGATAGAAGACGTGAAATACGAAGAAGTCATGGAGGTTGCGGACTATTGCCTTGATCTTCAAAATTTGACGCTGACAGGCGTGGGAAGCATTTCTGATGAGCAATCTTTGAAAAATATCGTAGCGCAAAACGGTGGGCAGATTTGAAAAAAATCAATATCAGTGCTATAATATAATATCAGGTTTATAGGCTTTTGAGGGGTAATGATGGCAACAACGCGCAAGAAAAAAAAGAAAAAACGCACTTCAAAAACCGGTGAAATAATCGGTATCGTTATTATCGGTTTGGCAGTGTTTGCCGCTATCACCATATATTTCAGTGTTGGCAGCGTCTTTGGTGATATGATCAAGGACCTTATTTTTGGTTTGTGCGGCGTGATTGGGTATGTCGTTCCTATTATTTTAGGAGTAATTGGCGTGCTCTTTATTGCTGCGCGTAAAAAATACCCTAATACAGGCAAGCTTGTTTTGATGGCGCTTGCTGTGTTTTTTGTCTTTTCGTTGGTGCATCTTTTTGCAATTGAAGATATTTTTAAGACAGGGAACAGCTTCCCGGACTTTGTAAAAAACTCGTATGAGGCAGGGGCGGCAAATATGATAGGCTCAGGGGCGATCGGTTCGTTGCTTTCCTATTGGACATTCCGTTTCTTAAGCCTTGTCGGCAGCTATATTGTGTTTATCACGGGTACGGCGGCATGCATTTTAGCGCTTACAAATCTTTCGATTAAAAAAATGAGTACGGATTTTGGCGCTGTGGTCAAGACGACCTATGATGAATACCGCGCGAGGGCGGAAGAGCGCAGAGAACAAAAACAGCTTTATGTAGAAAATTTGAATGCGGCGCAAGAAGCTGCTTTTTTGGAGCCGGAGAATGAGTTTGATATGCAGATTGAGGGAATAGGCGATTTTGAGGTTCCACCGGAGCCTGTTTTACAAAACATTTCGCCGGAAGATAATTTTGCGGAT
>CAZBSH010000085.1:0-6097 GCA_964494645.1 uncultured Christensenella sp.
ACCAACCGAAATATCCCGTTGATCCTGCCCGATAGCTGCAAAAGCTTTTCATATCCAAACCGCTTGACCGGTCGTCCGCTTTGCTCAGATATCATGTTCACGCAATCAGGGGAACGCGAAGGGTCTACCGCGCCCAGCTCCGAATTAAAATCCACGCCGCGAAACTTCGTAAATTCTATTTTTCTGACCGACTGTGTCGCCGGAAGATTTGCATTCCCCATTTTCTCACCTATAACAATTTTCTACGTCCGCATACGCTGCCTTTGCGTATGAAATCTTGCCTTGCCCATACAAGGCGTTACACGCGTTTGCCTTATCATATTCGTCATCCTGAAAAAGCAGCCAGTATGCAAGACCGTATACCATAATATTCACGACCGTCTGATACTCATATCCGATCACGTCCGTTTCCTTTTCAATGGTCGGAATCTCCAAGAGCGGCGTTTTTCCCGCACTCTGCCGTATGGTATTATTCACGTCGAAGCATTCCGCCAAAAGCTGATTGACAATGTCTGTCACAAACGGCGTATACCCGCTCTTGTACTTGCTTTCCTCGCCCATCAGCGACATAGATTTTTTTAACAGATCGTTCCCTGTGTATTCCATGCTTGCCCTCCTTTTTTATTTCCCTTTCCCATCGGATGCTTTTTGGAAGTATCCGATGGGAAAGGGCGGGAAACCCGCCCTGTTATTACGCGTTGACCGCTTCTGCAACGGCGCTCATATAGCTTCCATCTTTTGTCGCTACCGCGCGCATGACCTGTCCCGCCGCAAGCGTCACCGCCGAAGCGTATACCTGCGCATTTTTGGAGTATCGCGGATCGCTGCCGTCAAGCGTATACTTAAATGTCACGCCGGATACCGCCGTGATTGCCGCGCTGCCCGATGTTACTGTGATTTTAGGCACTGCAAGTACGCTTGCCGAAGCGACCGCCGCATACACACCGCCCGCTTTCGCCTCCAGCACAAACGCGTCGAAATAGTTTCTGCCCTCCAGCACATTGCCGTCAATGCCTGCCACTTCGCTTAATACGCGCATCGTCTTGATCTTGTTGGGGTTGAGAACCGCCCCCTTGAACGTGATCAGGAAATACAGGTCGGACGGCATATACGCATCCGGTACTTTAATGACCTTCATATCCGCGATCATGCCGACATAACCTTTGGAAAGCGCTTTTTCCGCGAGGTTGTCCACCGCAAGAAACTCCTTTGACAAACGCAGCATGTTGTAATATGTTGTCGGAATATACATGATCCTGTCCTGATCAGGCACAAGCGCGTTATCCAGTGCCTTTGCGCCGTCGAAAATCTTCTCGACAATCGTATCGCGCGTGGGTGCGGCGTTCAGTCCCTCAATCGTACCCGCCTGCTGCGCCCAGCGCTTCAATGCGTATCTGTCCATAAACGGCACAACCCTTTCCTTGATCTGCATATTGAGCATTTTCGCCGCTGTTTTGGTGTTCATCTGATCGACGTTGTTACCGCGGTCAATGGTAATGGAAAATCCTTTGTCCTGCGAAAGTTCGATCTCCTGTACCGTATCCTGCATCTCAACAGGCGTACCGAAGCGGTTTTCACCCGTCCTCTTGTAGTCGTTTAAGTCAACCGTCTGCGGCGTGTAGATCGATACCGATTTCACACCCGCGAAGTCATACTCCGTGGAGGCATTGCCTGCCACATAGCTTTCCTTTGTAAACTTTTCGGCAATCTTGCCGTCGTACTTTGATGCTAAATTGATAGCCATAATGTTTTAGCTCCTTTCAGTTGCTTGTTCATAGTGTTGTTCTGTTTCCCCTTTGGGGAAAAGAACCGCCGGGCTATTACGATTCGTCCGTCGCTGCTGCGCCGGCTCATCGGATATCCCATGTGTCCTTTACTTCATAAGTTCTGCTAAAAACGGGTCTTCTTTTTCCAAACCGCGCCCTTTTACGCCGCCCGGCGTGTTGACCCTGTTCTTTTGTTCTTGTTTTAGACGTGTAAGCTCTTTTTCGCGTTGCTTAAGCAAATAGTGCTGATACGCTTCGACCGGACTTGCGCCTGTTTGTTCGATATATCGGAACACCTCTTCAGGCGGCATCCCTACGTCCGGGAATTTTTCTTCAAACTCCCTAATCTGCGATCGGAACGCTTCTTCACGCATATCTCGCGTTGCATTTGTGTTCTTGCGTGCTTCAAGCAGTTTCCTTTCCGCTTCCTTTGCCGCAAGTTCGCGCTCCAAGCTCGCCGTATGCTGCGCAACCTCGGGCGGTACGCCCTGCTCCATCAACTGCGCGACGCGTGCCTGTGTTTTCGTGCCGACAAGCATTTCTTCCGCATGAAGCAAAAAATCCTCCACGTCCATGCCCGCAGAGATCGCTAGGCTTTCCAACAGCTCGCGCTCCTGAGGCGGCGTGTTGATACGCGCCTGTAGCTCTCCGATCCGTCCAATGAGAGCGCTCACATCATCTGCGGTAAATGCCTTTCCGTCTACCAAAACGCTTTGCATTTCCGCCTTTTCTTGTGTGTGCGGCGACTCATCCACATGTTCCTGCCCCCCAGGGGGCTTTCTCTGTGCGCTTTGCGCCCATTCACCTTGCCCTTCTTCGCTCTCCGTTGCGCTCGTCGCGTCTTGTTCATCGAACGCTTTTTCAAATTCCGCGTCCTGCCAATCTTGCCCCCCAGGGGACTCTCTCTGTGCGCTTTGCGCCCATTCACCTTGTGCCGCAGACGTTGCCTCCGTCTGCATCGTGTTTTCTTCCATTTCTTAAACTCCTCCGTTACCTTCCTCTATGTTCTTTGTCGTCTCGACCTGTTCTTTGATCGAAACGTCGAACGCTTTCCTAAAGTCCACGCATTGCGGATTCTCGCATACAAGCGTGATCACCGTATATAGCTCGGTGTTCTTATCCGGCGTATCATCATTTATGACGATATTACGATTGTTTTTTACATGCAGTTCGCAACCGCAGCTCTTACATTTATCTCGCACTTTCCATCACCTCCCTCGTCGTCGTTCCGATTATGCGGGGACCCCGTTTTCCATAAATTCCAAGATCCTCGCTTTATCTTCGTCCGTAAGTTCCATCTCGTCTAATATACCGATCGCTTCGTCATCGCTCATTCCCGCAAGCTCCTCGGCAATTCGTGCAATCTCTTCGTCAGATAACATATCTTCTGCCTGCGCTTCGGTCACAGGATCACCCATCGCCTCAATAGGAACGCCGCCTATCATTTCCCCCGCCAAAACATCGCCCGTCATTGCCGCCATCTCCGGCGGCAATCCTCCCTGCGCCATCTGCATCAAGCTTTGCTGCTCCTTTACTTTCTGAATGATCTTGTTTTTATTCTTGATATATCCATCCGGGATCGCCTCCAAATAAGTAAGCGCATCAGGGATGATCTTATTTGCCATCAGGCTGTCTAATGTCTGTACCTGCATCAGCTCCGACCAGTACGATCCTGCCCCAATATCTATGTTCAGGTTGTACGCGTATTGATCGAGCAACGAAAAATCAAACTCGCCTTGTTTCGTCTCTTTGTTTTCATCCGTCAATGTAACCTGCCTCGTCCCATAATTCACGCGCATGATCTCGATAAAAATACGCACACAACTTTCCACAAAGTTATAAAAATCCATACGCTGGATATCCAATGGCAATCCCGCTGCCTTTTGCACCGCAATGATCGCCGATGTATTATCCGGTCTTACGTTGCCAAGCGCCGCGTCCGAAGCGCCCATCATCTCCCTTGTCTGTTGTACTGTCATCCCCGCCATATTCATCACATCCGCGCTCATATCCGCAGCTCTGAAATTCGCAAAGACCGCGTCGTTCGGGTTGCCCGCCACAGCTACCGCCGCACCCACCTTGTTACTCCACGACGGAATCTTCGTACGATCATACATCACCTTTGGAAAGGCATTGTTTTGCACCTGCATCATCGCCATCGCATAGATTTTATTAACAAATATCTGGTTCGCGATTTTTCCCGTGATGGGAGATACGCCGTGGTAAGAGTTTTTGACGCTCTCCCAGTTCATCCATGCAATCGGGTATAGCTTGTATCCCGTGTCCGCCTCTTTTTTGACGGTCGCTTCTCGCGTACACTTCAAAATACGTACCGTTCCGTTTTCCTTCCACATCTTGAGCACGACCGTCGTGTAATCATTGTCCTTGTCAGCGTTCATGTAATAGCTGTCGCTATCCGGCGTGATGTCTGAAGGGTTCAGCCCGTTTGCAGCCGCTTCGTCTTTCACTTCCTCCGTCAGCCTGCGGTAAGCGATCAATAAAAACGGCTGGCTCTGCACCTCCGCGTCCGACGGATTCCCAAACAGTATGTTTGTATTGTCCACAAGGTCGATCTTGATCTCGCCCTTATAGTCAAAACCCGTTTCCGCGTCAGGATCGAACCACACATAAAAACATCCGTCTCCGTCCACCGCGCAGTTACGGATCATCTTGCGGTTTTTAAACGTCATGTTCGTACGTTCGATGATGTTGTCGATCTCCTGCGAAAGCACCTTCGGCATGGTATCTATAATGTCGATGTCACCGCATCCCGCAAGCTCGATATTCGCCGCGATGTCGTCGCTGATCAGCATTGCGATGTAGTACGAAACAACCGGCTTTAAAAAGTTAAATACCGGCTTATCAAGGTCGGGCGCGTTCACGCCCTCCCATTGCTTATCGTTAAAAAAGTTGTTGTTACGCTCCACATCTTCATACAGATTGATCCCCGTGTTATAAGAAATGCCGCGTTGATATTCTTCCCATATTTTTGTCGGCTCTTTATTGATCTTCATCGTTTTGCGCCTTTCCCGTATAACTCAAAAGATTATTTAATTGCTTTGCTTTTTTCTCCGGCTTTTCTTCTGCCGCCGTAATCTCCGCCGCTTCTTCTTTTTGCTTTCGCTCAAACGGCTTCCTAATATATGCCCCGGCAATAAATGCCAATATCATCCCGATTATGATTTCCATGTCTCCTCACTCTCCCTTTTACCTTCCGAATTCAAGCATATTTCCCACTTGGTCGTCATATTCGACCGCGTCCTCGTCTTTTACTACAGGGATATCCGTCGGCAGCGGTCTGCCTGCGATAAAGTACCGGATCGCGTCCGGCGCGTGCGTCAGCTCGTGCGGATCTTTCGCGCAGTCGTTCGGGTTCTTCTCGTCATATTGCAGCGCGGGCAGCGTACGGATCAGGTTTGTGCAGTTCTCAAATATTCGCAGATGCGCAGTCATCCTGCCCTGCTCGTCCGTGTATGGCTTTAACCATTCATGCAGGTTCATCCACCCCTGCACCCTGTCATTGCTTGACTTTATTAAGTTGATCCCGCACTCAGCGAAGATCTCCGCCGTGCTTTTTCCTGTGTCAGAATGCCTGTTCCACAAATCCGGCGGCGCGTAATACGCGTAGACCGGTTCTGCGGTCATTTCATTGATCCGTTTTGCCGCATCTGTTACAATGAGTCCGCTTTGATAAAGTTCCTTATATACAATCGCGTTTTCACCTTCATCAACCGCGATCCAATAACACGCCAACATATCCAGCCCGTAGTCCATCGCAACATACCGCCGCCAGTGCGCGGGCAGTACATACGGCTTTATCGTGTGTATCTCGCGCTTAAATTCTGTGAAGTATTGTCCATCAAACACATCCCAATCGCCGTATAGCATCGCTTTTCTACGTTCCTCCGGCAAATTTTCCAATGTTCTGACATAATCCGGCGAATTTTCCATCAGGAACTTGTTTTCATAAACAAGCGACTGTATGAAAGCGTAATCTTCCGGTCGTTCATTGTTCCGGTACAGCCTGTCAATAAACAACCGCTTGACCCATGTATGCCCTACGCCGCCCGGGTTGCACGTAAAATACATTCTGGGTCCAAGCCTTGCCTTGCACATGCCGGAAGACCTGTTTGATTCCGTAAGCGTCTGGAATTGAAACTCCGTAAATTGCGTCGCTTCCTCCATGAAGATCACGTCGTATGCTTGCCCCTGATATTGCAGGACATCGCGTTCGTTATCACAGTATCCAAGCTTTAAACGGCTGCCGTTCGGAAACAAAAATTCCTTCGTCGTTTCTTTATACTGTGCCACATCCCGCAATTGCTTTTGCA
>CAZBSH010000086.1:0-6075 GCA_964494645.1 uncultured Christensenella sp.
CACCGCCGGATCGACCGCCACCGTCCGTCCGGGTGTAACGTGTGTACCCGTCGCAGTCCCCACATATCCGCTGTTGCATGTGCCGCACGGACAATACGTCGTGATCATAAACATACCGATGTCTGTCATGTTTTTTTCCGTTTTTTCGTCCCCATACCCCGTAAAACCGCCCCATAACCATCGTGTGCCATTTTGCGTGTTACAAAGCACATATTCCGTCATGCCCGCATGTCCTTCAACGCGCTGTACACGAATCACATAAACAGTGTCCCCCCGCGTTACTTCTTCAGCAAGTTCGCCCAGCGGCTGCATCGCGTACGCACAATCCGTTACCGCGACACGCAGCTCCGTTACTTCGTTTGTATCCAGCGTTGCGGCATTTGCCGACCCGCACCACAAAAACATAAATACCACCGCGCACATTCCAATCATCTTTTTCATTCTTTTCCCCTTTTCCTGTTTAACGCCCCGCAAAGCGTTTATGTTATATGCAGAACCCGACGCCGCAAGACGCGGGATATCATATACAGGAGGTAGAGCCGATGTTCTACCAACGCTGACCCCCGAGGCATTATTGTCCGGGGGTCATTTGCTTTTCCCTCCATATAGCTTCTCATGCTCCGCATAGCTTTTTTTTGTGCGCTTATCCAGCTGTTCCTGTGTATGTTCGCGTTGCTCAAACTCCCGCTTACCGCCCTTTTTATTCGTCTCCGCGTCTTCCTCTTCGCGCTGCTGCCACATCGTATTATTTCCGGTACCCTCCGCCCGCATAATGTATGGCGCGTTGGGTATCACCTCAATCATAGCGTTCCACTCCTTCATATTCCCTGTCCGTCACGACCTTCACTTCCACACGCTCGATGCCGTAATCATGCGCAAGCGCCCTAAGCTCGTCGATCAGCCGTTGCAGCTCGTTGCATTTTCTCAAAAACCCAAACCGTCCATTTACAAAAATCAGCTTGCCTATCATGTTTTTTACCTTCTTTTATTGACATTGAGAGGAAAATATTCTAATATAAGAGGTAGCAATTGTGCGAAAACTGCTATTTTTTATGACAAACAAGTGGAATGGCTTGCGAAAAATGGCATATTTTCCTCTCAATGCTTATTATAATAGCAAATATTCCTTTTGTCAATCTTTATTTTGGAAAATTTGCCATCTAGTAAGGTGAACCTGAAAATGGAAGTAACAGAACGCATCCGCGAACTGTGCCGGCAAAAAAACACCAACTTCGCCGCTCTCGAGCGCGAGCTGGGTTTTGGTCAGGGAACGATACGTAAATGGGATGCAAGCTCCCCTTCCGGCGACAAGCTGGATAAAGTCGCCGACTATTTTGATGTGTCGGTAGATTACTTGTTGGGGCGCATCGACGTTCCATATCCCGTCGAATCTATGACGGTCGGTCTCTCCTCGCCCATCGGTTATTCCGAGTTAAGTGAGGACGAACGCGCCGAAATCGACGAGATCGTCGCCATTTACGCCAAGCGCAAGTACAAGCGCGAGCATCAACAAAAAAAGGACTGAGCGAATGCCCGGTCCTTTTTTCTATTCTTCTTTCCTTATTTTCCCTGAAACGCGCTCCATCCGGCATAGCTTGCCGCGCTGTGCAGTTCTTCTTCAATGCGCAGCAGACGATTGTATTTTGCAACACGATCCGTACGCGTAGGCGCGCCCGTCTTGATTTGTCCCGCGCCCGTCGCCACCGCGATATCCGCGATGGTCGTATCCTCCGTCTCTCCTGAACGATGCGAGATAATGGCGGCAAAACCCGCGTTTCGTGCCGTTTCGATCGCATCGAACGTCTCTGTCAGCGTACCGATCTGGTTGACCTTGATCAGTATAGAATTACCCGCGCGTATATCAATGCCCTTTTTAAGCCGCTGCGTGTTGGTCACAAACAGGTCGTCTCCTACAAGCTGGATAGGCAGATCTTTTGTCAAAAGCTTCCAACCTTCCCAGTCCTTTTCCCCCAGCCCGTCCTCGATAGAAATGATGGGGTACGCCGATGCAAGCTTTTCCCAATAAGCGATCAGGTCAGCGCTTTTTAACTGCGTATGCTTTTTCAAAAGCGTATATTGCCCATCCGCGTACCATTCACTGCTCGCCGCGTCAAGCGCGATCTTAACATCGTCCGTGCTGTATCCCGCGTCGCCAATTGAACGCACGATCAACTCAATCGCCTCTTCGTCGCTTGATAGATCGGGCGCGAAACCGCCTTCATCGCCCACCGTGGTAGAATGTCCGCCGCTCGTCAAGCGCGCGCCCAACGCATGATAGATTTCAACGCCCCAGCGAAGCGCCTCAGAAAACGTAGGCGCGCCCACCGGGACGATCATAAATTCCTGTATATCTACATTATTAGAAGCATGCTTGCCCCCATTCAAAATATTCATCATGGGTACAGGCAATACATGCGCCATCGCTCCACCCAGATAATGGAACAGCGGTACACCCAGCGCGTGCGCCGCCGCTTTTGCCGCCGCCAGCGAGACAGCGAGTATCGCGTTTGCGCCCAATGACGTCTTGTTTGGCGTACCATCAAGGTCGATCAGTGTGCGATCAATCAATATCTGCTTGGATGCGTCCATTCCCTTAAGCGCAGAATCGATGCGTGTGTTGATGCCTGCGACTGCGCGCGCCACACCTTTGCCACCGTAGCGGCCCTGATCGCCGTCGCGTAGTTCGTGCGCCTCAAATTCGCCTGTCGATGCGCCGGACGGTACGCTCGCGCGTCCCTTTGCGCCGCTCTTCAAATATACTTCCGCCTCTACCGTCGGATTCCCGCGCGAATCAATGATCTCGCGCCCTTTGATCTCTGTTATTTCATATAGTGCTTTCATGTGCGTCAACCCCTTTCGTTCGTTCTTTCATTCATACCCAAAAACGCATACAAAAAAACAGACTGTGAAAATTTTTCCACTGTCTGTTTTGCGGCATAACCTGCCGAGGTTGCCGTTACTTCCCAATCAGCGGCTCGATGACCTCTGCCGGGATCTCCAAAGCGCTGTACGGATTTATTTTGGTTTTTCCCTCTTCATCCAAGCCCGCAAAATACCCCCACACACCGTAGCCTCCGCTGTCTAGAGACCGCACACTGATAACATATTCCATCATAGGATATTCGTCGCTTAAAAAAACAAGCATCCCGATCCCGGCATCGCCTCTTCCCTGCGTCAGCTCCTCATTCTCCGGATCAGCGGTTACCTCAAGAAATGCCGCGATCGCCGCCTTGTCCGTCGTCTCGTATGTTACTTCACAGCTGTCGCGCACCTCCTTCGTAAAGTCACTCACAAGCATCACCTCACCGCCATAGAACTGCACCTTGCTGACCGTTTCCGCGTTTACCGCCGGCGGGTCGATGGAGGCACGGCGATAAAGCTCGTCATAGACCCCCGGTCCTATCCCTACGTGCAAATGCAAAAAATCTCTGTTCGGGTCATCCTTGATCGTGCACAGCGTTGCCACATCCCCAGAATAGTCAAAATATCCAAATGCCTCGCCTATCTCCTTTGCGCGCCACGGAGTCAAATTTCTATGCGTATACACCTCTCCGTCAATGATAATATCTGCCCAACTGTCGTCACTTTCTATTATGGTCTCCCGGTACACCGGCATTCCCTTATAGGTGTCAAAGATCAAGTTCGGGTGAGAGGTTTCAATTAGCCCGATGCCGCTCAGCATCACAAACGCAACAATTGACACAGCAAATCCCCCCACGATCGTCCCCGCTATAATCAATCCGTTTTTTGTTTTTGGCTTCATCTCTAACTCCTTGTTACCGCTTCAAATATCTCCGGGGACACCACAACATAATTATCGTTCTGTAGAAACCTCTCTCCTTCATCTTCCACCGCAGTAAATAAGTTATATTCTCCGCTCCTATCTCTCCATACTGTAAACGCGCATTCCAACATTGGATAGTCGTCACTCAAAAACTGCAAAACTCCAAGATATTCTTCACCACTTCTTCCTATAGGATCGTTGCCATCCCGTCTCAACATCTCATCTAACAATCGTTTGATCACATTTTTATCACGCGTAGAGCCTGAAAGCTTCATCTCCGACTTTTCTTTATATGTATCATCATAATGATCCTCGCCTTGATAAAATCTAATCTCGTCTACTGTTTGCTCGTCTACTAAAGGCGGATCGATTGAATCTCGATGATAAAATTCGCTCCATTTACCCTTGCCCCATTTTGCATCCATTTGGATATAGCTCACATTTGGATCGTCTTTAAGTGCTCGAATCGTAAATAATCCCATCTTATCTTGGCCATATCCAACAATATCCCCCATGGCGCGCGGCCGCCATGGGGTTGAGCCTTTATGCGTATACACCGTACCATTCATGTCTAAATCGTACCACCTTGCCGGTTCACTTGGTTCAATAAAATCATAAACAGGCTTTCCTTTGTATGTACTAAATATCAGATTAGGCTTTGCTATTTCAATTGTACCTAACTCGTTTAAAGATAATAACACAAAAATTGCCACACCTATTATTATTATTATTATGGTGAGTGCCATACTGCACTTACTCTTCATTGCCTATCTCCTTTGCGCGCCACGGAGTCAAATTTCTATGCGTATACACCTCTCCGTCAATGATAATATCTGCCCAACTGTCGTCACTTTCTATTATGGTCTCCCGGTACACCGGCATTCCCTTATAGGTGTCAAAGATCAAGTTCGGGTGAGAGGTTTCAATTAGCCCGATGCCGCTCAGCATCACAAACGCAACAATTGACACAGCAAATCCCCCCACGATCGTCCCCGCTATGATCAATCCGTTTTTTGTTTTTGGCTTCATTCGTGTTTTCGTTTTCATTGTACTTTAACTCCGTTAGAGATAAGCCTTGCTTCTTTCAACGATAAACCAAAGCGTTCCCAACGTAAGCAGGAGGCACGTGATCACCGATGCAGCTCTGCCGTCCGTTTTTTTACGAAAACCATTGATCAGATAAAAGACGCATAATCCAATAGATATTGAAAATGCACAAGCGCTGACCACCAGCCGTATCATCTCTGTACTCCACGTCCATGCCAGATACCACGCAATAATTGCGATCCAGATCGCCGTCAATTTGATTACAACAAACCTTTTCTGTGTTTGATCTAATTCGCGCATATTACACCACTCATAAAAAATCGAGCACGCAAGCGTAATGATCAGAGTAATAATCAGGGGTGGCATCGTTGCATTAAATGCACCTATCAATACAAACGCCCCCAATATGAGCGCTACACCAAACGCTATGTTTTTCAGCACGATCGACATCTTTTCCTTGCATTGTTGTTCCATTTTGCTTTTTGCTCTCCTTTTTATGTTGAATAACTCCAAGTCAGATAATATAGCCCGTCTTTACCTTGTACCACCTTTCCATACACGATTCCCCCTTCTGATTTTGCCCCTGCGATCGCTTCCAGTACCGCTTTGTTTTCTCCACGAATCATCCCTTCAATATAGGTTGGCGCAGAATCTGCCCCTTTACATGCATACACCCAGTCAGAGGTTTTGTCCGCATACATTTCCGCAGAATCAAAATGGAGAATTTCTTTTCCATCCTTATCCTTTGCGGTAATACTTTGCTCAAATGCATTGTCTTGATTGTATTTATCCCATCCTTCTCCAGGTTCAGCAAACATAATACTGCTTTCGCCGCCATAATAACTAAAAAACTCCTGACCCAATTCTTTGGCGATTCTAAGGGGCAGCGGCTTCATCAAAGACCCGCCCATGTAATCCCCCATCCAGACCCTGTGCGACACCTTTTTTTCCTGATCATTTTCATCAATATATGTTGCCTCTGTTTTTGGATTCTTTATGTCAAACAAAGTAGTTGCGAGGATATCGAACCAATCAGCATATCCCGCAATCTTTTGCAACGCATATTTAGAACTATAGATCATTCCCGTTGGCTCATCATATTTCATTCCCACAACAATCCCTAAACCACCTGCAGCAAATTCATTTTTGTCGTCCCTACTTTTTTTAGAAACGGTTTCGCTCCCGCCTGTTGTTACTTGCTCTTTCTCTTCCAAATAATCCCTGATGCCCACTTCCTCAGGCGT
>CAZBSH010000087.1:0-6072 GCA_964494645.1 uncultured Christensenella sp.
CGTTTGCGACGTCGTATGTATGGTTGGGGGCATCGCTCTTTATCATGCCGACGCCGGGCGGCGAGTGCGTCAACTGGATGCGTGCGTTTTATGATTTTTCGTCGGTTGAAGCAATGCCTGAGGCACTAAAAGCATTTGGACAGGCGATACCGACAGGTGTATTGCTTATCATTGCGGCGGTTGTGATTTGGTACTGTGTGAGCAGGACAAAGACAGGACGTTATATCTACGCGGTGGGTTCAAACCGTACCATCGCATATCAGAGCGGTATTAATACTGCAAAGGTACAGCTTACAGCCTACGTTATCAATGCGATTTTCATTTTCTTTTGTGCGCTTTTCTTATTGGCCCAGAACCAGGCGGGCAGCGCGCGTCTGGGAGATCCGTTGACGCTGCAATGTGTTGCGGCGGCAGTAGTTGGCGGCGTTGCATTGACAGGCGGCAAAGGAAATGTATTCATGGCGATCGTCGGTGCGATCATTATGAGCCTTGTCAGCAAGTTGATCTATGTGGCGAACATTGAAAGCGCATATCAGTCGCTTGTTTCAGGCATTATCATCATTGCTGCAATCGCAAGCTCCACGATTTACACGACAATCAACGAAAGAGCATTGTTGAAAGGGGGGCAGGCGAAATGAATCCGCAGGAAAATACATTGAAAAAGAATGCCCTTAGCGGGGGATTCCAAAAATATAAAAAATTGATCATTGCGGCAGTGCTGATCGCAGTACTGTTTATTGTAGGCGAGATCGCGGTGGGGTCGTTTGCTTCTGTATCGCAGGTACTCTTGATGCTGAAGTTTGCATCCTTTATCGCGCTGTTTGGATTGGCACAGATGCTTGTGATCAGTGCAGGCGGGGATATCGATCTTTCTGTTGGCTATATCGCGACGCTTGTTGCGGTACTGTCTGCAAAATTTATGGACGGTCAGGACGCAAACCTTTGGATCGCAATTTTGATTGCAATCGGCGTAGGTTGTCTGGTAGGGCTTGGAAACGGATTGTTGACACACTTCGTAAAGCTTCCTTCGCTGGTCGTTACGATGGCGATGGCGAATATCCTACAAGGTGTTGTAAACGTTTATGCGGCAGGTTCCAGCATCACAGGCGCGCCTTCTCCGGTTTTAAAAGAGATCGCGGCGAAGCAGATGGGGGTTTTCCCCAACATTCTGTGGGTGCTCATTGCTGCGACGGTTGTGATCATGATCATCATGTATAAGACAAAGATTGGCGTAAAGCTTTTGGGTGTAGGTTCTAATCCGGTTGCGGCATACCTTTCGGGTATCAACGTAAAACGAGTTAGGACGATCGCATTCATGTTCAGCGGTATCATTGCCGGGCTGGTTGGTTTGCTGTTGATTGGTAATCTGGGGCAGGCCTTTAAAGATATGGCATCACAGTATGTTATGCCTAGTATCGCGGCGGTGGTCGTGGGCGGCATCTCTCTTAATGGCGGCGAAGGAAACTTTGTTGGCGTTATACTGGGGGCAGCAGTTTTACAAACGTTGACAAACCTGTTCGTGGCATTTGGATGGGGCGATGCCGGTAAGTGGCTCGGTTACGGCTTGATCCTTCTCTTTATGCTCATCGCGTACGTTCGCGAGAAGGTAAGCAGATAAGATGAAAAGAAAAGAAAGTTGCAACTCTATCTGACTTTTGGCACACCATTGTAAATGGTACACGTTTACGATGGTGTGTTTTTTAGGGGAAGTTCCAAAGGAGGAATCGTTATGACAAAAATGTATGAAGAGATTATGGAGCAGCCGCGCGTGCTTGCCGGAATCCGTGAAGCAAATGCGGCGACGCTTTGCGCATTGCTTGCAGAAATCAACAAAGCAGAGATCAAACAGGTGGTGATCGCGGCGCGCGGTACCTCTGATCATTGCGCGATCTATGCGAAGTATTTGATAGAAATGCTCTTAAGGTTGCCGGTATCTCTGGCTGCGCCTTCTGTTAATACGCTGTATGGCTCGCAGATCACGTACAAGGATGCGCTGGTGATAGGAATATCTCAATCCGGAATGGCAGAGGATGTACGCAGTGTTGTGGCAGATGCAAATAAGAGCGGGATGATCACTGTGGCGGTGACGAACAATACGCAGTCGCCGATGGCAAAGGAAGCAAAATTTAATTTGGATTGCGCAGCGGGGTTAGAGAAGAGCGTAGCCGCGACCAAAACGTTTACGGCGCAAATGTACTGCCTTGCGACGTTGATCGCTATGTGGTCGGAAAATGAAGAGCTTGCAAAAGCGCTTGAGATCCTGCCAAGCGGGATTGAGAAGGAAGTAGCAAAAGCGCAGGAGGTGATGGAGCTGGCAAAGGAATATACCTTTATGCAGAGCTGTATCGTTTTGGGACGTGGCTTGCAATATCCGATCGCGCTGGAGGCATCCCTTAAAATGATGGAAACAACATATACCAATGCCCGCGGATTTGCGATTTCAGATTTCCAGCACGGACCGTTGGCACTTATTTCGGATAATCTTCCTGTATTTGTGTATTGCTCGAGCGATGAGGCGATGGAGGATGTACTTGCCTCCACAAAGCAGTATGCAGAGTTGGGAGCATATGTTCTGATGGTGACGGATGACGAGAAAAATGCCGAAAATGCCGATAAATGTTTGTTGATTGAAAAAAGCTCGAAATATACGGCTCCTTTTCATATGGTGGTTACGGCACAAATGTTTGCGTGCGGACTTGCCGACGCGAAGCGGTGCAGCCCGGACGCGCCACGACATATTAAAAAAGTTACGATTACAAAATAGCATATGTATAAAAAGTCCTCCGCTGTATTTTGCGGAGGATTTTTTTTATAGATATGTGGTATAATGAAATCAAAAACCGTAGGAGGAACAAATCATGTTAAAAGGAATACCGGAAATTATATCGCCGGAGCTGATGAAGACGATTATGGAGATGGGGCATGGGGATGAAATATGTTTTGGAGACGTCAATTTCCCGGCGCAGGCGATGGGAAAAGAAAACAAGGTTGTTCGTGCGGACGGGCACACGGTGACGGATTTGCTGGACGCCGTATTGCAGTTTTTTCCATTGGATGTTTTTGTAGAAAAACCGGTGGCGGTGATGCATCATGGAGACAGCCCGCGTCCTGAAGTATGGGACGAATTTGAATCCATCATCAAAAACAGGGATTTTTCTAACGCATATAAAGAATTTGACCAGGTAGAGCGTTTTGCATTCTATGAACGCGCGAAAAAGTGCTTTGCAGTGGTAGCAACGAGCGAGAGCGCAGGATATAGCTGTGTTATCCTCAAAAAGGGAGTTATCTTTAAGTAACCGGGAGAGCGTTCATGGAGTTTACGTTTCAGATTCCTACGGAAATAATCGTGGGACAGGGATGCATCAAAAAAAATGCTGAGAAATTTTTACAGTTTGGCAAAAAAGCATTGATTGTGAAATCGGGGTCGGCGGAAAAGAACGGTTCGCTTGCGGATATTCTTGCTGTTCTTGAGGAACAGGGAATTGAAGCGAGGGTGCTTGCGTCTGTTCCGCCTAACCCATCGCCGGAAGATGTGCAGGCTTTATGCGGCTATGCGCCGGAATTTGCGTTTGTGGTCGCCGTAGGCGGCGGAAGCGCGCTCGACGCGGCAAAAGGCGTGGCGATCTTGGCGGTAAACGATGTATGTGCTGACGCGATGTATGACAAGTCTTATCAGAACAGACCGCTGCCGCTGATTGCCGTTCCGACGACATGCGGGACAGGCAGTGAGGTAACGGCGGTGTCGGTACTTACGGTCGGAAATTCGAAGCAGTCGTTTTCCAGTCCGGACGTACTGCCTAAAATAGCGTTTCTGGATGCGGACTATTTAAAGACGTTGCCTATGCGTGTATTGCTCGATACGGCACTTGACGCGTTATCGCATAGTGCAGAAGCGTACCTGCTTGTGGATTCGCGGTCAAACGATATGATTGCAGAGCAGGCGTTTCGAAATTTTGCAAAATACAAAGATGTAATGTTGCGGGGGGAGTTTAGCGACGAAGACAGGGAGCTGATGCTTTATACGGCGACATTGGGCGGGCTTGCGATCTATGTGGGCGGCACAAGCGCGGTGCATACGATGGGTTATCCGATTACGGTGTTAAAGGGTATTCCGCACGGACGCGCGTGTGTGTTAACATTGGGGGAGTATATTGCGTTTGTCTATGATGCGAAGAAAGAAAAAATCGATACGATGTGTGCGCTGCTTGGTGTTGACGGGATAACAGGGTTTAAGGAATTATTGAAAAGTCTGATTGGTGAAACAGTAACGTATACGCAAGAAGAAATTCGCAACTTGGTAGAGATCGCGGCCGAGCCGGCAATCAAAAAGCGCAATGCAAAGGTCATTACGCGCGAAGATATTTTTGATATTTATTGCGCGGCATTGTGCGGGAAAGAAGGATAAGATATGACAAAATCATTGGGAGAAGTGTTTAGCAGTGCGTGGGGCACGGTCAAAAAGAATTTTGTGGCATTGTTCGTTCCTACGGCTATCTATATGGGAATATTGTTTTTGCTGTATGGAATCAATTATACAACCATGATAGCGGATATGTCGCTCGTCACTGTTAATAGCTATATACCATCACAGATGGGATCAATGTGGTTCTTACCTGTTATGCTCGCTGTAACGGTATTTTTTTCGCCGCTTTACAGTGCTTATATCACGGCGGTATTGCGGACCTATCGTGTTACAGGTATGTCGGTGATTATGCGGATGGCGTGGAAGGCGGCATGTGCGAATTACACAAAGTATTTGCTGACAATGTTGACGCAGTTATTATTTGGGATCGTTTTTGGTATTATTGTGGGAATTGTTTTTGCAATAATGTTCTTTGTATCCGCAATCAATGGGTTGATGACGCTGTTTTCTTACTCTGCCGACATTTGGAATGCCCTGGAAATGTTTTTTTCTGCGATTTTGCCTGCGATGATTGTTGTGGTGATCCTTGGATGGTTGTTCCGGTTTAGCCTGACATTTGTGCAGTTTGTTCCGGGGATGGAAAACAAGCAGGGATTCAAAGCTTTATTTAGCGGTGTGGGAGCTATCTATCAGGGAAAAATTTTTAAGAATTTGGGATACATTCTTCTGGCGGAACTAATCCAAACGCTGATCATCGGCTTGATTGCCGTCATCTTTTTCCTGCCGTTTTTTATGAATATTGGCATGAATGCAGATCTGCTGTTACAGGCAGGACATTTGTTTGATCCGTTGTTGTGGGGCATGCCGCTTTATATGTTAATTGGAGGACTGGTGTCCATTCTTTTGAGCGTATTCTTTGTGCCGTACTATTTTGAAGTATATCTGAACGCGAAGATCGAAGTGGAGCGCAAAGAAGCGGCGAAATGTGCTGCTGCGGCGATGCGTTATCCATATCAGGGACAGTAAGGAGGCAGAAAACAGCCGGAAACATTTCCGGCTGTTTTTATAACAGGATTGATGTTTTAGGATCCTTTAGAATTCTACGTCCTTACCATAAAAGGCACAGTCAAGTACTTTGCGCATAGCTGCGACATCCGTTTCGCGAGGATTGCTGCCTGTGCAAGGATCCGCGGTAGCATTTTCGGCGATGAACTGCGCAACTTTCAAATAATCTTCCTCGGAAACGCCGTTTTCCTGATAAGATTGTTTGATACCAAGTTTGGTATTCATTTCTTTGATCGCTTCAACCAGAGCGTTAATGAGCTGCCGGGATGTTGTGCCATTCAGACCAAGTGCCCTTGCGATATCCGCCAGACGTTCAGGAACAGCTTTTGCGTTGTATTCGATCACGAAGGGGAGCAGGATCGCGTTACAGCGACCATGCGGGATATCGAATTGCGCGCCTGTTTTATGCGCAAGCGAATGGCAGATGCCGAGCAGCGCGTTAGAGAACGCCATGCCCGCCATACACTGTGCCACATGCATATTTCCTCTGGCTTCCTCATTGCCATCTATGGAAGCCATAATGTTTTCATAAATCATCTGGATCGCCTTTAGAGCAAGCGCGTCAGAGAACGGGCTGTGCAGCGCGGCACTGTATGCTTCGATGGCATGTGTCAGAGCATCCATACCGGTATCCGCTGTTAGGG
>CAZBSH010000088.1:0-6066 GCA_964494645.1 uncultured Christensenella sp.
TGCATCATGATCTGCTCTGTCGGTTTTGTCTGCTCTATATCATAGACCGGCTTGACGATCGGGAAAAACGGCAGCATCGCCACGTACATGTTTTCCTCCACCGTCGTCTGGCACGCCAAACAAAATTTTAAGGTGTTATCCCCCTTGATGCGGTAGATCGTCGCGCATGCACCGCAAAAGCCGTTGCGGCAGCCACATCCACGCACAAGCTGATATCCCGCGTATTCCATTGCCCCCATGATGGTAAGGCCTGACGGGACGCTGTATTTTTTGCCCATCAGAAAGACATTTACCATTTCTTCCATTCCCCTGTCTCTCCTCTCAATATTCATCCGGCAATTCCGAAAGCTCGTCGCAACGGAATACCGGACCGTCTTTGCACACGTATTTGGAACCGATATTGCAGCGTCCGCATTTGCCCACGCCACACTTCATACGAAGTTCCATCGTCGTATATACCTGCTGCTTATCAAAGCCAAGCTCCTCTAAGGCTTGCAGCGTGAACTTGATCATGATAGGCGGTCCGCATACAAGCACGGTTTTGTCCGTCGAAAAGCCAAGCTCTTTTACATAGTTTGGCACAAATCCGACATGTCCGTCCCACTTTCCTTCCTCCTGATCGATCGTCAAGTGTACGTCTACGTCCTTTGCGTTTGACCACTCGGTTTTGATCTCATTAAAATCCACGAGATCTTCCATCGAGCGCGACCCATAAACGATGTCTACCTTACCGTAGTTCTCGCGGTAATGCAGCACATAATTGATCACTGAACGCAGCGGCGCAAGACCGATACCGCCCGCGATAAAGAGCAGATCCTTGCCTTTTAGCTCTGTTTCCACCGGAAACGCATTGCCATACGGTCCGCGGATCGTGATTTGCTGCCCGATATCCATCTGATGCAGCCAGTCCGTCAAGCATCCGCATTTTTTGATGCTGAATTCCATAAATTCCGTATTGGTGGGCGATGAGGTGATGGAAAACATCGCCTCTCCCACGCCGGGGATGGAAAGCATCGCGCACTGTCCCGGCATATGCGCAAAGCACACGCCGCCACCTAGCCCTTCCGCACGAAACGTTTTTACATCCGGCGTATCTTTCCTGATATCCGTGATGACGCCGACGTCCGGGATGAGCGTATCCTTCCTATCCATAACTAGATTACTTGCCATCTTCATTCTCTCCCAAAGCTTTTATGACCTTTACGATGTTCATCGAAATGGGGCATTTGGAAACACACCGTCCACAGCCCACGCACGAATATTCTCCGTCGTTGTTTGCCGGGAAATATACCAGCTTGTGCATAAAGCGCTGACGGAAACGCTCTTTTTGCGTCTTGCGCGGATTTCCATGCGCCATGCGTGTAAAATCCGAATACATGCACGAGTCCCAGCAGCGGTAACGCTGCACCCCATGCCCCGTATCAAAATCGCGGATATCGTAACATTGGCACGTCGGGCACACAAATGTACATGTCCCACAACCAATGCACGCGCGATAAAGCTCTTCCCATTTCGGGGAATCAAACAACTTTTCCGTCGCCTGTGCGTCAAAACCCTTGAGACTCAAATCCTTTAAGGGCAGTTTGTCCAGTATCTCTTTTGTTGCCGCGACCACGTCGTCTATTTCGCTGTCGTCCGCGTCTTCAAACAATTCCGCTACCTGCGCTGTCAGCTCCTCACCCTTTTGTGTGAGCGGTTTCCAGTACAGGGTGTCATCCGCGATCCATGTGGCTACGTCGCCCGCCGGCTGCGTTGCGTCGATGCCAAACGCGCCGCAAAAACACGTCTCCTCCGGCTCGCTGCACGCAAGCCCGACCACAACGCCATTTTCCCTCCGCGCCTGATAATACGTATCTACCGGATCCGAAAGAAATACCATATCCAATATATCGATGCTCTTGATATCGCACGGACGCACACCAAACACCACAAACGGCGTATCCGGCGCTTCAGGCGGCAGTACCTCGATGTTTTTATCCTTCATTTTGAAGGCAACCAGGTCTTCGCTCTGCGGAAAAAACATATCCTTAGGCGATTTTACCGTATTAAGCGCGTTAAGCTTCACCTTCGTGTCCTTTGTCCAGCGATCATAATTCGTTTTGCCCGCTTTAAAAACGGGCAGATACAATTCTTTTTTCTCGTCGATTGCGGAAAAAAGCTCACCAATACGGCTCATAGGCAATTTTTTCATTGTTTTCCGCCTCCTTTATGCGCACCCGGCTCGACATCGTCTTGCTGATACTCCACAAGCGGCCATGGTGACTCATCGTCGCTCCCCGCCTGATACTCGCCATAAAATTCGTTGATGTCCTTGATGAATTTACGGTTCAAAAGGTGCAGCGGGATCCCCTGCGGGCACACGCGGCTGCATTCGCCGCAGTCTGTACAGCGTGCCGCCACATGGTATGCGCGTATGATGTGGAACATATTCTCTTCAAACGTATCTACGTTCGCCTTGCTGCTGATGCCCGAATCGTCGTTGTCAAACACACACTTTAAGCACGAGCATGCAGGACAGGCATTACGGCACGCATGGCAGCGGATGCACTTGGAAAGCTCTGCGCGCCAGAAAGCAAACCGTTCCTCGCTTGTCATGTTCTCTAACCGTTTCACCATACCAAAACGGTCATACGCGCGATCCGGGAGAGGATTTACATCCTCCACCATTTCGTCAAACACAACACATATTTTACTCTTGCACGCCATACACTTTTCAAGAAGCACGTCCTGTGTCCTGCAAGTTTTATCGCCGTAGATGGTAGATACCTGCAATTCGCTGTAATCTTCCTCTTCGTCCTCCACGCCTTTGATGTGAATATGCTCTTTTACATCGGTGATCCCCTTGATCCCTTTGGCGTGCATTTTATCCTTATCTGCCATGCCATGGCATGGGATACCCAATACATATATCTTGGAACGATCAATACGGTGCTCTTTTACAAGCTGGTTAAAGCTATACGTATCGCACGGCTTTAGGGCAACCATGACCTTCCCGTCCTTCTTGCTTTCCGCGATCAGGTACTTGCTCAGGTTTGCGCCGCAAAAGCTGTTGTATACAAGCTCATCCAAATCGTCACCGTAAAATACGGCAGGCGTGTTGTCATACCCGTATTCGCCCCTTTTCCAACCTACCACACGGTCTACGATGCCTTCCTCAAGGAGCTTCTTCGCCCTGTCCTTTATGATTTTCTCTATTCCTTGCATCTCAAATCCTCCAGCCTCTTGTTCTCGCCCAGCTCGTGGATCGTCTTTGCAAAATCGTTCATCACCTGCGCGAATTTTTGCCCTTCTGCGGCGGAAACCCATTCCACACGCGTACGGTCTTTTTCGATCCCCAGATAATCCAGCATACTGAAAAACAAGGCAAGCCTGCGCCTCGCGTAATAGTTTCCTGTAGAATAATGGCAATCTCCCGGATGACAACCGTTGATGATAACACCATCCGCGCCGCGTTGGAACGCGCGCAATACAAACATCGGATTCACACGGCACGAGCAAGGTACGCGGATGATCTTCACATCCGCCGGATAAGACAGCCTGCTTGTCCCTGCAAGGTCCGCCCCCGCGTAGCTGCACCAGTTACAACAGAATGCGACGATCAGCGGCTTAAATTCACCGTTTTTTGCTTGATTCAATTCTTGCATATCGCATCTACCTCCGCCATAATCTGCCTGTTCGTAAATCCTTTCAGATCCATCGCGCCTGACGGGCATGTAACCGTACACGCGCCGCAACCCTGACATACCGCCTCGTTGACTTGCGCCAAACGGCGTATCTCACGCACACCATGGTCGTTGATTTCTTTTTCGATATAGTCGATGGCCCCATACGGGCAAACATTCGCACACGCAGAGCAGCCATTGCACAACAACTCATCGCTTTTTGCAACACATGGGTTGCAGCTCAGTTTGTCTTTGGCAAGCAAACCGATCACCTTTGCCGCCGCAGCTCCCGCCTGTGCCACTGTTTCAGGAATATCTTTCGGTCCTTGACACACACCGGAAAGATATACACCCGCTGTCGGGCTTTCCACAGGGCGCAGCTTAGGATGTGCTTCCGTAAAGAAATCGTTGGTATCCATGCTTGCTGTAAGCATCGTCGCAAGATTCCGCGCGCTTTCATCCGGCTCGATCGCTGCCGCCAACACCACCAGATCCGCGTCTATCAGCACTTGTGTATTGCTGATCAAATCAGAACCCTGCACCATCAGTTTGCCGTTTTCTTCCGCGACCTTACCAACCATCCCTTTGATATAGTTCACATCGTATTGCTCTACCGCACGACGTTGGAACTCATCAAAATTCTTACCCGGCGTACGCACGTCGATGTTAAATACCGTCACTTCCGTATCAGGATATTTTTCCCGCGTAAGCATCGCATGCTTTGCCGTATACATGCAGCATATTTTGGAGCAATACGGTTTTCCGCAGCTCGATGTATCGCGCGAACCTACGCACTGGATAAACACGATTTTTTTGGGATGCTCTCCATCTGACGGACGCAGCAACACGCCTTTTGTCGGACCTGCCGCATTGGTCAGCCGCTCAAATTCCAGCGATGTAACAACATCCGCGTTCTGCGAATAGCCATATTCGTCAAATTTTTCGAGCGAGATCGGATGAAAGCCCGTCGCCGCGATGATCGCGCCGTATTCGCGCGTGACGATCTCGTCCTGCTGATCAAAATCAATCGCATTCGCGCTGCACACTTTTTCGCACAATCCGCATTTGCCTGTCTTATAATGGATACACGCGTCATGATCGATGACCGGTACATTGGGGATCGCCTGCGCAAACGGAATATAGATTGCGCCACGGTTAGAAAGCCCCATATTAAATTCGCTCTTCGCCTTCTTCGAAGGACATTTTTCCGTACAAACGCCGCAGCCCGTACACAAATCGCTGTTTACGTTGCGCGCCTTTTTGCGGATATCCACCTTGAAATTTCCAACAAAGCCCGAGACCTTCTCCACTTCGCTGTATGTATAGATATTGATTTTTTCGTGCGCCGCCGCATCCACCATTTTAGGCGTTAAGATGCATGCTGCGCAATCAAGCGTGGGAAACGTCTTATCGAGCTGCGCCATTTTACCGCCGATGGTCGGGGATTTTTCCACGATATCCACTTCATAACCCGCGTCCGCGATATCGAGCGCCGTCTGGATACCCGCAATGCCGCCGCCGATGACGAGCGCGCGTTTGACGACAGGGCTCTCCCCCGCCGTTAGCGGAACGTTCAGGTTAAGCTTCGCGACCGCCGCTTTCGCAAGAATAATGGATTTCTCCGTTCCCTCTACCTTGTCTTTATGAATCCACGAACACTGCTCGCGGATGTTTGCGATCTCTACCATGTACGGATTGATACCCGCTGCGACAGCCGTTTTACGAAACGTCGCCTCGTGCATTCTCGGCGAACACGAACAAACAACAATCCCTGTAAGACCATGTTCTTTGACAGCCTCTTTGATTTTCAGCTGTCCGCCCTCTGAGCACATGTATTGATAGTCTGCGGTATAGACGACGCCCGGTTCATTTTTCAGCACCTGCGCCACTGCCTCAACATCCACCGTTGCAGCGATGTTGCTGCCACACCAACAGACAAATACTCCTATTCTCTGCAAGTGAACCACTACTCCTTTTTCAAATTAAAAACCTTTATGATTTTAACAGTCACAGCAGGTATTTACACTGCACTTCAGACACCCAACTGCGCTTCGCGCCGTTAAACTCGTTCGTGCAAATACCTGACTGTATCTGCATTGCCTCTCTATTTGTTATATTTCCTGAGCGCACTGATGATTGCCTGCTGCGGCATATCCTCATCCAATATTTCAGGAATCTTTGATACCTTTAAATGATTTTCGCCCTGCGAACGAACCAACAGCAACCGTACCGCCTCAATGAGCTTTGCCGGCTCTACACTGCGCGGGCAACGTTCTATGCACGCGAAGCATGAAAGACACCGGAATATAGATTCAGACTTCATCAGCTCTTCGATACGTCCTTTCCGCACCATAGAAACAAACTGGTGCGGATGATATTCCATCTCGTCGTACGCCGGACATGT
>CAZBSH010000089.1:0-5810 GCA_964494645.1 uncultured Christensenella sp.
GTGTGTTCGAATATGAAAAAATATGATGTAGAGTACAAGCAAGAGGTATGTAAGAGAATCGTAAATGAAGGAGAGAGTACGGCACAGGTTGCCCGGGAACTCGGGATCAGCGCAGATACGGTATACACATGGGTATCGCGTTACCGCCAGAGCGGAACGGATAGTTTCCCCGGAAGCGGACGCCTGAGACCCGAAGACGCGGAGCTAAAGCGTATGCAAAAAGAGATACGGGATCTCAGAGAGGAAAACGAGATACTAAAAAAGGCGGCGGCCTACTTCGCAAAAAACCAGAAGTAAAGCGGTATGCGTTCATCCAGACCGAATGCAGTCAACACCGGGTTACGAAGATGTGTAAGATACTGCGCGTATCGCGACAGGGGTATTATGCATGGGTGAAGCGCCCGGAGCGCAAACGAGAACATAAAAAATACGCAAGTGTGGGCACACTTGCATTGCTTGCCGGTTAGCGGAACCCTTGAAAGTCTCACACTCTTTGCTCCTTGGTTTTTCATATCGCCCCCATACATTGTATAATTCACATGTCATACGTGGAATGATTTTAAATGCTATATAGATACGCTGAATAATTCATAAGTAGCCGTGTTTGAATATTTTTCCGAAAAGAAATATAATAAATATATCAATGAATGGCGGTGAGTATGCGGACTATTTGACAGCGAAAGGGCGATAACAAATAAAAGCAGGTGTATGTATGAATATTTTTTTATTGGAAGATGATTTATCATTGCAAAAAGGCATTACCTTAAAACTGCAAAAAGAAGGGCATACCGTGCAATGCGCGACAGATACAAAATCAGCAGCTTCCTATATACGCAAACGGTTCGATTTCGCCGTTATAGACATCAATCTTCCAGATGGCAGCGGTCTTGATGTGTGCAAACACCTTAGGATGGTATGGCCGGGCTTACACATACTGATATTGACTGCTAATGATACCGAAACGGATATTGTTGTCGGATATGAGCTCGGAGCGGACGATTATATGACAAAACCATTTAGCTTATCCGTGTTGATTTCCAAAATAAATGCCGTACAGCGGCGCATTGAAAACGTTGCTGACAGTAATCCATTGTCGTTTGACCCCGCCAAACAAACCGCTTTCATTCAAGGAAAGTTAGTATCTCTGACAAAAAATGAAACGAGGTTATTAAACGCTTTTTTACATCACATCGGTCAAATACTTACCAAAGACCAACTGCTCCAAACTTTATGGGATATTGATGGTGAATTTGTCGATGAAAACACGTTGGCAGTAAATATTCAACGCCTGCGGAACAAGATTGAAAGCGATGCGAAAAAACCACAACTGATAGAAAATATACGTGGAGTGGGTTATCGCTTGAACGGAGAACTGTTATGAATGAAAAGTTGAGCAAAAGGGATAAGGCTCTGCTCGAAAATCTTGACAGGCTCCTTGCAGGACAGCCGGTAAAGGAACCGTCAAATTTTATAGAAGATAAAATTTTACAGGTATTGAAAACATATGAATACACAGAGGAACAGCGTGCGCAGGAACAGGCAAATGTTGCCAGTCTTATGAGTGACATTTCACATCAGCTTAAAACACCCTTGTCGGCACTTTCTCTTCACTTGGAGCTTGCGGGCGATGAAGCTTTGAATCCTTCGGAACGCAAGGCGGCGTTAAAAGAATGCCGAAAACAATTAGAAAAAATACGATTTCTCTCTGAAAATATGTTCAAAGCGGCGCGGCTTGAATCAGGGCTGATTTCTGTACAAAAGACGAATTACGATATTATTCCAACCATTCTTTCATCTGTTTTTGCCATACAACCTGCAGTATCGGCAAAAGGTCTTACCCTTGATGTGCATATTCCCGATTCGCTTACCGTCCCGCATGACCCTGTCTGGGTAAAAGAAGCAATACTGAACATTCTTGATAATGCAGTAAAGTATACGAAAAGCGGTCATATAACAGTTACACTTGAAAAGGGCGCGATTTACACGCGCATTGATATTGCAGATACAGGAATCGGTATTTCGCCGGAAAATTATGCGAAGGTGTTTACACGGTTTTATCGGGTAAGGCAACGCGGAACCGAAAAAGTTGATGGTACGGGGCTTGGATTGTCAATTGCCCGCGAAATATTACGCCAGCAGGGCGGAAATATAACGGTGTCTTCAAACGGCGAGGGAAGCATATTCTCTCTATTCTTACAAAACTGTTAGCCTTTTGTCATAGTGCTGTAAGTATTGGTATTTATACTGATGATGAAAGGCGGGGATTGTTTTGAATAAGATAATGTACACAGAAAACTTAAAGAAAATCTACAAAAATGGCGATAATGAAGTTCACGCGCTGCGCGATGTTAATTTTTCAATTATGCGGGGAGAATCCGTCGCAATAATAGGCTCGTCAGGCTCGGGAAAAAGCACACTTCTCCATTTGCTCGGCGGCATAGATCGTCCGACTGATGGCAAAGTCTTTCTTGAGGATAAAGACATTTACGCGCAAAATGACGAGGAGCTTTCGCTCTTTCGCCGCAGGCGCGTAGGTTTTGTGTTTCAGGCGTATAACCTTATGCCGTATTTAACAGTATATGAAAATATTGTGTTGCCACTTGGGCTGGACGGGCGTAAGGCCGACACAGAGCGCGTTGATGGGTTGATTGAATCATTAGGTTTAACGAATAAACGTAAAAGTCTGCCGAATCAACTCTCAGGCGGTCAACAGCAGCGCGTGGCAATCGCCCGTGCGCTTGTTACTCAGCCGGCTATAGTACTTGCCGATGAACCGACCGGCAACCTCGATTCGCGCACCGGCGCGGAGGTATTAAACCTTTTACGCTCTTCTGCAAATAAGCTCGGACAGACACTTGCAATAATTACTCATGACGATAAAGTAGCGCAGTTTTGCGACCGCATCCTGCACATCGAGGACGGGGTGATTGTGCAGTGAATATACGAAAATATGCATATAAGAGCTTTCGGCATACTTCCGGAAAAGGCGTTGTATTTATGATCGCACTCTCCGTCATGCTGCTTTGCGCCGTGATGAATATTGCAACAAGTCTTCAAAAAACCATCTTCGAAGACGCCGTTTCCATTGCCGGTGACGCGCATTGCAAATATTCAAATGTAACATCGGAGCAAGTGGAACAACTTTCCTCTCAGCATTCAGTGGAGTGGTCAGATACATATTTTGAGCTGAGACAACTAGTGGGAGGCATCCCAGGCAGCCCCGGGACAATGGATCTTGTTCACTTTACTCGGCTGGGAGGAATGGAGGGGTTTAAGCTGACAAGCGGACGCGCGCCAAAAGAAATAAACGAGGTTGCATTGTCTCCAAATGTGGCAAAGCTGTTCGGGGTTTCCGGCAAGGTTGGAGAGCGATTTACAATGACGCTGCGAAATCCGTACGAAACGGAAACGATATCCACCGACTTCATTATATCGGGCATCATGCAGGAACAGCCTTATTTTGAAGCAATGGAAATGTATATGATTTTTGTCTCAGAGCCTTTTGTAGTTGAACACGGAAATTTTCCCGAAGTTTATTACGATATTAGAACGGCAAACGAATATGATCGGCGCGAATTATTTGTACACTTCAAAGACGGTTTTCCGCCTCAAGATACAGCCAAAGAAATAGGGGCGGCGGCGGGCATAAAAGAATCTGACATTGCGTTTAACTACCAATATCTCAACGCAAATCTCCAAAACCCCCTGATCATTACGATCATTTCGGTGGCTTTGCTCATTCTTATGCTTGCCGGAGGCATTATCATTTACAATGCCTTCAATATCATTGTTGCAAAGAAGACCAAGCAATACGGTTTGCTTACGCTGGTTGGCGCGTCCAAAAAGCAGATTCGCTCCTGCGTATATATGGAAGCCTTACTAAACGCGGTGTGCGCTATTCCGATAGGGCTGGCACTTGGCACAGGGTTTAGCTATGCCGTGCTGCCGTTTTTACAGAGCGTTATGGGCAATATTTTGAATAATGCTACTCTTATTTATCATATTACTCCGTTGGCGTACTGTTTTACGATTTTGCTTGCTTTTATTATGGTTTTCATGGGAGCGGTGCGTCCCGCGCGAAAAGCCGCCAAAGTCGCGCCCGTAGAAGCGGTGCGTTTTTCGGCCGCAACAGAACAATACAACAAACGCAAAGAAAACAAAAATATCAGTTTGCCGATTTTGGCGCGCCTGAATATGCAGCGCAACCGAGGACGCACAATCGGCATAATTTTATCGCTTTCCATTAGCGGCATACTATTTCTTCTCGTTTCCGCTGTGATGTTTTCGATGGTTAACAATATGGAAAATGTCGCGCGCAATTCGGTTGTGGGTGACATTCAAATAGAGCCCGGAAAGCCGGTAACCGCGGGATACGAATACGATCCCGAAGCTGATTTTTTAAATAATGAAACCATAGAAAACATAAGAAACGTAGACGGCGTAACAGGCGCAGAACTTTTTTACGCAAAGAATTATCGTATTGACGAAGCCGAGATTGGCGAGAACGGGTTTGAAAGTCAATTTGGTATTATTGCGGGGGTGGACGAGTCCCTTTTCAATGAAATTCTGAAAAAAAACTCTGCAGGTTCCCCTTCACACAATAATTTTGACGATCCATTGAGCGTAATTGCAATCAATACGGGTTATGCCGAATATTTTAACTATACTCTCGGGCAAACTGTGACCGCGTATTTACAAGATAGTTTGGGTAAACATAACGGTCAAACAGTCAGCCTTAAGATTATCGGCATTGTATCGACAAGCGATATCCCCAACTATATAATGAATGCGGGAACACTTCCCAGCCTGTTTATGCCGCAGAAATCTTATGAGGCAAACGGTTTTGATATGCTCTGCCAGAGTATGATCCTTAGCATTGATTCAGAAAAACATGACCTTATCACCAAAGCATTGGACGAGATATGCGCTCAAAACGGTCATATCCATTACAAGTCTTTTATTGAGCTTACAAGAGAATATCAGCGACAGCTTATCGGAATTACCTCCCTTATTATGTCGGCTCTCGCAATCGTCGCATTGGTGGGGATTTTGAATCTCGTCAGTTCCACTCTTATTGGAATTAAGCAGCGGCAGCGGGAGTTTGGTGTGCTGTCCGCGCTGGGATTAAGCCCAAAGGGGCTTAGAAAACTTCTTCGGTATGAAGGATTTCTGATATCTGGCCTCAGCATAGCGCTTTCAAGTATTGTCGGCATATTATCGGGATATGGGATACTTACGGCACTACAGATGGAATTTACGTTTCCGTTTATTTCTGTGCTAATTATTTGCCTCGTGTTTGGAATAGTGCCCTACTGCATTACGCGCATTGCGATAAAGCGGCTGAACAAGAATACGATTGTTACACTGCTCGGGCAAGAAGAATGAATGAGCAGTTTTCGCGGTGAAAAAAAGATTGTAGGTTTGTGGGATATCCCCGGGAACCTTATTGGCTATATATATGCGGTGCGGTGCAAAGGGAATTTTAACGGACTGGCCTATGATGGCATAATAAAAAAAGCCGTCATCGACCAGATGATTTCATGCGGCCAGATATAGCAGACACAACGAAATGGCGGCTTTGATAAAAAATCAGAGCCGTCATTTCCTTTTTTCAAAAGTAGAAATAAGAGGATATATTAAGGTTATCATTTTTTAGGACACAGCGGCAGCAATAGGAGGTTGCCACTATGTTCTTTTTCAGCTTGTGTGACTTGCGAAAAAAAGTTATTGCAATCTGCGGGATATAATTACCCATGAATATTCACTATACAGTGTAGCACCATGCCAAATATTTCCTGTTGTCCGATTGG
>CAZBSH010000090.1:0-5794 GCA_964494645.1 uncultured Christensenella sp.
CCTCCGAAAATACTATATTCTGTAATAAATCCTGTATAATTATATATCAAGCCAAAAAATATAGCAAATAAAAAAGAATTGCCCGGAGTTTTTTGTTGTATATCAGATTTTTCATCATTATAAAAGGGACTATCTCAGTGTAAATAACCGTGATAGTCCCTTCATATTTTCTTAGGAAACCGATTCGTGTTCGCTTGGCGCGTCCTTGATCTGTTCCAAATTGCTTGGTTCTGGCTTTTCACCTACCACCAGCATCGGTTTTTTATTGCTGATCGTATCCTTTGTGATCACACACTTCAGGATGTCATTGCGCGATGGAATGTCATACATAATGTCCATCATTGAACTCTCAATGATACTGCGCAACCCACGCGCGCCTGTTTTACGCTCAATCGCAAGTTTCGCAACTTCTTCCAAGGACTCATCATCAAACTCAAGATCAACGCCGTCAATGGAAAACAGCTTCTTAAACTGCTTTGTTAAGGCGTTTTTGGGTTTTTTTAGAATATCGACCAGCGCCTTTTGATCAAGCGAATGCAAGTTTACGACAACCGGCAAGCGTCCGACAAACTCAGGGATCAACCCATAGCTTAACAGATCTTCCGACTCAATCAACTCAAACAGCTGTCCAACATCCTTATTTGTTTTACTTTGCACATCCGCGCCAAATCCCATAGACTTTTTGCCTGTGCGACGTTCAATCACATCGTCCAATCCGTCGAAAGCTCCACCACAGATAAACAATATGTTCGTCGTATCGATTTGCAGAAAATCCTGATGCGGATGTTTCCTACCACCTTGCGGAGGTACACTCGCAACCGTTCCCTCAAGGATTTTAAGCAGCGCCTGCTGAACTCCCTCGCCCGACACGTCACGTGTAATAGACGGATTGTCGCTCTTACGGGCGATCTTGTCGATCTCGTCTACATAAATGATCCCTTTTTGTGCCCGATCGATATCAAAATCCGCTGCCTGAATGAGTTTCAACAGGATGTTTTCAACATCCTCACCCACATAGCCCGCTTCCGTCAAGGAAGTTGCATCCGCCATAGCGAACGGAACATCCAATATCCGTGCCAATGTCTGCGCAAGGAGTGTCTTCCCGCTTCCCGTCGGTCCGAGCATCAGTATGTTGCTCTTTTGTATTTCTGTGCCGTCTTCCTGCATTTCTGCGTTGATTCTCTTATAATGGTTGTAGACGGCAACTGCCAAATATTTTTTTGCTTTTTCTTGCCCGATGACATAATCATCAAGCATCCTAACAATTTCAGGCGGTTTTGGAACGTCTTTTAACTCGAACTTTGCCGCCTCTTTAAATTCTTCGTCGATGATCTCTCGGCACAGCTCTACGCATTCATCACAAATAAATACGCCCGGTCCCGCAACCAAACGTTTTACCTCATCCTGCGACTTACCGCAAAACGAGCATTTGATCTGCTTCTTATCATCGTCGTTATAATTATCGTACATTTTTCACCTCTAAACGTTTATCGTTTCGCAGGTATAATCTCGTCTACGATACCATACGCAAGCGCTTCTTCCGCTCCCATAAAATAATCGCGTTCCACGTCCTTCTGGACTTTTTTAAGAGACTGACCTGTTCTTTCGCTCAGGATTTTATTCATCTTGTCCTTGATGTCCAAAATACGCTGCGCGTGGATGGCAATATCCGTTGCCTGACCCTGTGTGCCGCCTAATGGCTGGTGGATCATGATTTCACTATTAGGCAGGGATTTTCTTTTGCCTTTTGCGCCAGCTGCCATCAGAAATGCGCCCATAGAGGCTGCCATTCCGATGCAAATTGTGCTGACGTCACACTTGATATACTGCATCGTGTCATAAATCGCCATACCGGCAGTAATAGAACCACCGGGGCTGTTGATGTATAAATAGATATCCTTATCCGGGTCTTCCGCTTCTAAAAAGATCATCTGCGCAACCACAAGATTCGCGGTCACGTCATCGATCTCACCCGCTAAAAATATAATTCTATCTTTTAACAAACGGGAAAAGATATCATAAGACCGCTCTCCTCTGTTTGTCTGTTCTATGACCATAGGTACTAAACTCATAAAGGATCCTCCCTTCGTAAAGCATGCACCTGTACACGCTTCACATTATGCTTTTTTTGTTGTTTCCTTTTTTGCCGCTGTTTTTTTTGCGGCGGGCTTCTTTTCCGTCACCTTATCAGCAGCTTTTGCTGTTTCCTTTTTGGTTGTCTGTTTTTTGGCGGCAGCTTTCTTGGGTTCTTTTTTCTCAGAATCCTGCTTCGCTTTTTCAGCCTGTTCTTTTTCCCATGCCTTTGCGTCTACTTCTTCAACATCGGCTTTGGAAACCAGATAATCAAACAACTGCTCCATCGCAACGCGATCCTTGAAATAATCAAGCTCTTGCGCGCCCATCATGTCCTTGTATTCTTGGACTGTCTTATTCTCCGCCTTTGCAAGCTCCTCGTATTTCTTTTCAATATCCTTCTCTGTCGGATCGATTTTCAACTTATCCAGCAGCGCTTCTACCGCAAGACGCATTTTTACCTGTTGTGCAGAACCTTCTTTGTATTCATTGCGCAGGTCGTTCATCGTCATGCCGATATACTGCAGATAATCTTCCAGCTTCATTCCCTGATACATCAATTGGTAAGACATCTGTTGTACCTGGTAATCAATCTGGTTTTCGATCATGACTTCCGGGATATCCGCCTTGATGCCGTCTGCGATCTGGCTCAGAAGCTGATTTTCAAGTTCTGCTTTTGCCTTCATATCGGCACGATCCTGCATTTTTTTCTTGATATCCTTTTTATAGTCGGCAAGTGTATCAAACTCCGATACATCCTGTGCAAAATCATCATCTAATTCCGGCAGTTCTTTTTCTTTTACCGTATGTAATGTGATTGCAAAGACTGCATCTTTTCCCGCAAGCTCGGGTGTATACCCCTCCGGGAACGTTACATTGATATCCCGCTGCTCGCCGGCTTTCATACCAACGATCTGTTCTTCAAATCCGGGGATAAAGCGCCCTTCACCAAGAATAAGCGATTGTTCCTCAGCAGCGCCTCCCTCAAACGGAACGCCGTCGACGGAACCCAAGAAATCCAATATAACGGTATCGCCATCTTTTGCCGCACGATCAGCCTCTACCCATCTTGCGTTTTGCTCACGTGTCTTTTCGATCTCTGCATCAACATCTTTAGCCGCAATCTTTTCGACCGGTTTTTTGACTTTCAAGCCTTCATACTTACCAAGCTTTACTTCCGGTTTCACAAAAACCTCGGCTGTCATTACAACGCCATCTTTCTTGTCGATGCTCAAAACGTCATACTCAGGTCTTGAAACCACGTCCAGTTTATTCTCTTCGACTGCCGCACGGTAAGCTTCAGGGATGATTTCGTCAAGCGCGTCTTCGTAAAACACCTGTGGACCGTAGAAGTTTTCAATGATCCCTCTCGGAGCCTTTCCTTTTCTAAATCCGGGAATATTGAATTTCCCTCTTAATTTTTGATACGCCTTCTGAATACCTTCTTCAAACTGATCGCCTGAAACGGTGATCTCCAGTTTTACTTTATTGCCATCCAGCTTCTCCAGTTTTGCAGTCATATCTTTCCTCCTAAATTGCTACAATACTTACAAATTCGTAGAACAATACAGGAAACAGTATACTATATTTATACCCCGTACGCAACCATTATTAACACATTCCGCAATTATTCCCGCACCAAGGAACGCTTAGAATTGCCAATCAAATCATCGCGTTCCACTTTGCGCAATGCCTTCTTGACAATTGCCCTGTTCTTTGGATTTTTGTATTGGATCAACGCTCTCTGCATTTCTTTTTCTTCCGGGGATTTAGGGATGTAGATGCTTTTGCCTGTCACCGGATCAAAACCGGTATAATATATGCATGTCGCAAGCGTGCCGGGGGTTGGATAAAAATCCTGTGCCTGCTCAGGCATAAAGCCTGTATCGCGGATAAACTCCGCAAGGCGAACTGCGTCCATCAGCGTACTGCCAGGATGCGAGGACATAAAATACGGCAATGCATATTGCTTTTTTCCTGCCCGCTTGGAAGCTGCCTCAAATTTCTGGCAAAAGCGCGTATACTTTTCAATATCAGGCTTCCCCATGCATTTCAAGACATCCGGACTCACATGCTCGGGAGCAAGCTTTAATTGACCGCTTACATGATGCGCTGCCAACTCACGGATAAATTCTCCGCTTTTATCTAGCAGCGCATAATCATGCCGGATACCCGAACGAATAAAAACCTTTTTGATTCCTTTCAAACCTCGCAGCCGCCGCAACAAATGCAAGTATTTACTATGATCTTCTTTCAAAAATTTACATTTTTCAGGTGTGAGACATCGACGTTTTTCACATCTTCCCTTTGGATTCATACAAATAAGACCGTAAAAATTGGCGGTTGGTCCTCCGACATCGTGTATGTAGCCCTTAAAGTCAGCATCCCGTAAAAAAGCATTTGCTTCCTCCACGATATTTTTTTCACTGCGCCATGCGACATCCTTGCCCTGATGATAATAAAGCGCGCAAAACGCGCAGGCACCTGCACAGCCGCGCGTCGCGGTGATGCTGTACTGCACCTCCGATAACGCGGGAATATTCTGTTGATACATAGGATGTGCCTTTCTTGCGTATGGCAGCGAATACACAAAATCCAGTTCTTTTTGATCCAGCGGAAGGTTCGGGATATTCTGTATGATATATTCATCATTTTGTCGCTGGACAAGTACGTTTTTGCGGTCATGCATTTGTTCTAAAAATGCATCCGCATATGCCTTTTTATCCGCCTTTACATTCTTATAGGGTGGCAGCGTTTTATATTCATAAACCCGCGAAAGATCAGGAGCACGATACATTGTACCCTGCACATAAGTTATATCCCTTGCCGCAAGCCCGCCGTCAAGTGCTTCCGCTATTTCTATGATCGCGCGTTCTCCCATCCCGTACACAAGAATATCCGCGCCGCTGTCTGTGAGCAGCGACGGTTTTACATTATTATCCCAATAATCATAATGCGCGAAACGCCGCAAGCTTGCTTCGATCCCGCCAATGATGATCGGTATCTCTTCATACGCCTCACGTATTTTTTTTGTATACACAATAGTGGATCTCTCCGGTCGTTTCCCCGTCTTACCGCCGGGCGTGTACATATCCTGCTTTCTTCTGCGCTTGTTGACCGTATAAAGATTGACCATACTATCCATATTTCCGGCGCTTACAAGAAATCCAAGCCTTGGTCGTCCTAAAACCTGAAACGCAGTCGTTTTTGTCCAATCCGGCTGTGCAATGATCCCTACAGAATACCCGTGCGCTACCAGATATCTTGAAATAATAGCATGCGCAAAAGAGGGATGATCCACATAGGCATCCCCTGTAACGAAAACAAAATCAAGCTGTATGATTCCTGCTTTTTTCATATCGCCCTTATTAACGGGCAAAAAATCTTCCATATGGCTCCTTATATGATACTAGTACAAAAGCCTCTTAAAAAAGAGGCTTTTGCAAAAACTTTTTGAGTCGGGCCTATAAGCCGGGTTCTGTTTTGATGGTCATCTATCTAGGCCGCTTGTTACCAAGCGGCTCATGCGATTACAGAGGACTTGACGGGCCGCCATTAAATGTCCCCATATCAATCTTGCACCAGACGGGGTTTACATTGCGCGATAAGTTACCTTAACGCCGGTGAGCTCTTACCTCGCCGTTTCACCCTTACACCGGCAAGCGGTGCGGTATATTTCTGTTGCACTTTCCTTGGAGTCGCCTCCACCGGGTGTTACCCG
>CAZBSH010000091.1:0-5753 GCA_964494645.1 uncultured Christensenella sp.
TGCCAACCTGCGCTCTGCCAACCTGCGCTATGCCAACCTGAGCTCTGCCAACCTGAGCTCTGCCGACCTTGATTTCTCGTGCTTCCCGCTATGGTGCGGTGGATTGGATATACATATTGACGATAGACAGGCGATACAGCTTCTATATCACATGGTACGCAACGTGCAGTACAGCAAAAACACATCGGCAGAAATGAAAAAACTGTGCAAGATGAAATCCATTGTCAAAAAGGCAAACGAATTTCATCGCGCCAAAGAGTGCGGAAAAATCGGTGAGGAATAAAAAAGGGGCAACATGCAAGCACATCGCCCCGGAAATAAAGTTAGTGGTTCGCATTGATTCGTATCATACACGAACACCTCCTTATGAGGATAGTATAGCAAACAATTCCGTTTGCGGAAAGGTCCGGTTATGAAACCTTCAATCATATTTTTTAACGGCAGGTTCGGATTTAAACAAAACTGCAAAGACACAGAACATCTGTTTGATGAGATACGCGACCTTGTTAAAACATATGGCATTGAGAGCATCAAGGTTGAGATCGTGACGGATAAGGAATATTCGGAGGAAGAACAATGTACGAGGTAGCGGACGCGCCGTATATCAAAGACGCAATGGGTATAGGGAACAACACCATGTGGGAATCACTGACGATCGAGGATGACCCATATTGGGAGGAGGACGAAGATGAATATATATGAAAAGATCGCGGCAGTTATGCAAGACGTTTCATATCTTGCAAAGGATGATTCTGTTGCTACCGGCGGCGGTAAATCGTACAAAGCAATTAGCGAAGAAAAGGTTACATCAACAGTCAGGGCGTCACTTTTGAAAAACAAGTTGGTGGTATTGCCAATTGTACAGGAGCATAAAAGAGAAGATGAAAAAGTAACGGACAACTACGGAAAAGAAAAGATAAACCGTATTTCTACAGTGAACGTAATATATCGCATTGTGAATATTGAAAAGCCGGAGGAATACATTGATGTTGCATCTTCCGGTACGGGAGTAGATACACAGGATAAGGGCGTTGGCAAAGCCATGACTTATGCATATAAGTATATGTTGCTTCGAACATTTGCAATTCCGACAGGGGATGATTCCGATAAGGTGGCAAGTGATATCTATGACGCTTCTTTGTACGGAGAGCCAACGAACGCGCAAAAAAAATGCGCTGATATTGGAAAAGCAGACGAGATCAACAAAGGGTTTGCACCGCATAAGGTGGCGATGGCTACCAAACAGCAGATAGAAAATCTCATAAAAGGCTGTGAAGCTACAGGCACAGACGCAATCACGATCACAAAACATTACGGCGTGGAGGGATTTCATGATTTAACGGAAGCACAGGCGAAAGAAGCGCTTACACGGTTGAACAATAAAGCGAACAGGAAGGCAACGGCATGAATTACCAAATGACGGGGACGCTTGACAATGTAATGCGTGATCTTGCAAATGGCATGATTGCCACGCTGCGCATCAACGAGAAAAATACGATATGCAAGGCGTATAACGAGCTGCAGGACAAGACGGTCAGTATCACGATCAAGCCATATCGCAAAGGGCGGTCGGTCAGCGCGAACAATTATGCGTGGCAGTTGATGGGGCAGATCGCGGATAAGCTGGATATCAGTAATGACGAAGTATATCACATGATGCTTGTGCAGTACGGAACACCGGTTTTAGACGACGATGGGAAAATCGTCATGTTCAGCTTGCGCAGCGATATTGAATTAAGCGGTGAATTTTGGATTCACTCTGCGTCAGTCGGCGCAAGCGAAGTAAATGGGAAGATGTTTACCCATTACCGCGTAATCAAGGGATCGTCGGAGTATGACACAAAGGAAATGAGCCGTTTAATAGATGGGATTGTATGTGAGGCTCGTCAACTTGATATAGAGACGAAAACGCCGGGCGAGTTAGCGGCGATGTGTGAGAGGTGGGGAGCATGAAACGCGCAATGACAAAGGCGACGGATATATCCGCTGCGGTACGTGCTGCGGTGGCTGATAGGGACGGAGGTAGGTGCATCATGCCTGACTGCGGCAACACAGGATTTGCAAATGCGCATTTTATTCCTCGGTCACATGGCGGACTTGGCATAGAAGAAAACATCGTGACACTGTGTCCGGCTTGCCACCATGATTACGACCACACAGATATGCGCAAGTATATGGGCAACATGATCAGGCAATACCTTGACAGTTTTTACCCTGACTTTTCGGATGAGGACAGGATATACCACAAATATCCAAAGGAGCTGAGAGTATGAAAAGCCAATGCGAAAAAATCATACAGTATATAAAAGATTTCGGAGGGATCACGACCTTGCAAGCGTTTCAAGATTTAGGAATCACACGGCTATCCGGTCGAATTTACGACTTAAAGCGCATGGGGTATTGTCTAAAATCCGAAACAGTCACAGGCAAAAACAGATACGGAGAAAAAACGCATTACGCGAAATACAGTTTGGAGGAAACGGCATGAACAAGGCAATCTTGGTTGGGAATCTTACGAAAGACCCGGAACAGCGCACAACGCAAAGCGGAATAGCTGTGACGAGCTTCGCGGTGGCGGTACAGCGGAAACATAAAGATGCAGAGGGTAATACACAAGCGGACTTTATTCCGGTGGTTTGCTGGCGGGGGCTTGCGGAGAACGTAGCAAAGTATTGCTCGAAGGGTTCAAAGGTCGGCGTTGTAGGTACGATCCAGACGCGTAATTATGACGATGCAAACGGCGTGAGGCGGTACGTGACGGAGATCGTAGCCGATGAAGTGGAGTTTTTAAACAGCAAGGGAGAGCGGCAGCAGGGAACACAGGATAGTTTCACGGAAGATTTAACGGACTTTGAGCCAATGGACGATGCGGAATTACCGTTCGGATAATACGAGGTGAGAGATGCCACGAAAAAGAATGATTGATCCAAATTTTTGGAGAGATGAAAAAATATCAAATTGTTCTTACATGGAGCGGCTTCTTTTTCAAGGACTTTGGACATTCGCAGAGGACAGCGGAGTAGGAAGAGCAAATCCACTTCTCATAAAGGCAGACGTATTTCCATACGACCCCCTTAGAGAAGCCGATATAAAGACAAGCCTCGAAAAACTTTCGGGTCTTGGGCTAATCCTGCTTTATGAACGTGATAGTCAGATGTATTACTACATCGTGAATTTTGGGCGACATCAGACGATCAATAAACCGAGCAAGTGCGTGTTGCCGATGCCTAATAAAGATGACTACCGTAGTACTACCGTAGTCACTCCCGTAGTAGTCGCGTCCGAAGATAAGTTAAGTAAAGAGAAGTTAAAAGAAGATAAAAAGAATATATATGGCGAGTTTAAAAACGTCGCCCTCACACCCGATGAATATTCCAAGCTAAAAATAAAGCTCGATGAGAAGACGCAAGATTATATTGATCGGCTTTCTGGATATATTGCGAGTAAGGGCAGGAGGTATAAGAGCCATTACGCAACCATCCTGAACTGGTGGAGAAAGGATAACCCGGATGAAGACAGACCAAATCAAAACCTACCCGGAATTACGAGATTATAGATGCGATAAGTGTAAAAATTCAGGATTTATAGCGGTACAGCAGGGAGAATATGAGGTCGCCCGTGAATGCGAGTGCAGACAGATCAAAATAAATGCAGATAATATCTTGCGCAGCGGATTGACGGAGGTGATCGACACCTTGACTTTTGGCAGCTTTATCTCAAAGGATCAGTGGCAAAAGTCGTTAAAGGACGGAGCGGTCAAGTACGCGCAATTGATACTAAAACGCGAGAAAAATTGGTTTATGGTATGCGGCGTGGTTGGATGTGGTAAAACACATATCGCAACGGCGATCATGCGCGAACTATTGTTTCGCGGAATCAAGGCGGCGTATTTCGAGTGGCGGGAACTTGCGCGAATACTGAAAGCAAGACAGTTTGATATTGAGGAATATGATCACCTAATCGAAACCTTGGCAAATTACAAAGTGTTATACATCGACGATTTTCTGAAAGGAGCGGTCACGGAGGCGGATAAGACAGTCGCTTATGACATCATCAATACGCGCTATCGCTTAAATCTCCCCGTGATCATCACGAGCGAAAAAACACACGCAGAAATATCTACCCTAGACGATGCGGTCGCAAGCAGGATATACCAGAAGACCAAAGATTTTTACTTCGAGGTGTCCGGCGAAGGAAAGAACATGAGGTATGTGTTGTGAAATACGTGATACCGGAGATACCGCCCAGTCTCAATAAATTCATGGGACGAAAGAACCACTGGGAATACCGGAAATTAAAACAAGAGTGGTCCGATCTGGTTGTGTGCTGTTGCAGACCGATACAAGAAGAGTCACTTGCAAAAGCGGTCGTCACGTTGACTTACTACTTCCCAACTAAGGCGCGTCGTGACCCTGATAATTATAACGGCAAGATGATTTTAGACGGCTTAGTCAGGGCGGGGATCATCAAGGACGACAGTTTTGAAAACATAGAGCTTAGGCTTAAGGGCGGGCATGACAAGAGTAGCCCAAGAACCGAGATTGAGATAACAAAGATAGACATCGGATAGACAATGCTAGACGGGAGGGGTTGAAATGAGCGAAAAAATAGAGTTAAAACCGTGTCCGTTTTGCGGGGGAATAGGTACGCTGTGGAGTATAGACGAATGCAAGACCGTTTATGCTGTTTGTATGAACTGCGGAATCCGCACTATTGACTACAAGCACTCAAGCGAAGCTATAACTGCATGGAACACCCGAACGCCCGACATTGTGCGGTGCGTGGAGTGTAAAAGCTACGATCATGGATGTTGCGCTGTTGTGAGATTTGCGGGAGACGATCACATTATACCGATGAAACCAGATGATTTCTGCTCCTACGGGCAGAGAAAGGAAGCGGGGAAATGAAGGAGGTGAATTTATATCCAGAGATGAACGAAAAGATAGTCGAATTGCTTCGGATAAGTGATGATCCGATATACCAATATGCGGCGACACTCATTGAAAAGTTGTTGCGCGAGAAGCAGGAGCGGGAGAAGGGGTGCGAATACTGCGAAGTAGACGAAAGCGGTCAAATGCGGCTGATATGGGAATGCGGATTAGATCATTTTGATTTTGAATTGAACGTATGCCCCAACTGCGGACGAAAGCTAAGGGAGAACTGAATCATGTACATGGGATTTTATGAAGAGAACGACCGTTGCCCACAATGTAAGGATGGAAAGTTGACATACCCACCTGTAGAAAATTGCAGTTGCCATTTAAGTGCTCCGTGCTCTGCTTGTGTGGATAATAAACTGGCGTGTGATATATGCGGATTTCAACCAGACGAACCGGAATACAAAGACGTGCCAATTACGGAGGGGCTGTCAATGCGCGAGTACAAGCCGAGACCATTAGATAATACAAAGATTGATTACAGGACAAAATCTCATTCATCATCGTCGATGATAAAAGAGGGCGTTTATCCAGAAGGAACCACAATGGAACAGGTAAGAGAAGTTGTGAACGGCACCTTTGGAGGCAGGTTTGAACAATTTGGCGGTGGTAAATTCAAGTTTATTGCATATACGGATTAAAGGAGGACTAACAAATGAAAATCATGCCGACGGAACTAAGCTTCTGTCCTATATGTAAAAAATGGTATTCAGTGAAAAAATTGTGTCCGCCTAGACAATACTGTTCTTCATGTACTGAAGAATTAAAAGAAAAAGAGAGCGGATACTTTCGAGAAAAGGAGGACTGACAAATGAG
>CAZBSH010000092.1:0-5750 GCA_964494645.1 uncultured Christensenella sp.
AATTAAAAGAAAAAGAGAGCGGATACTTTCGAGAAAAGGAGGACTGACAAATGAGACTGATAGATACAGATGCGCTAACCACAGAATTAAATGCGGCGAAGGAAGAATTTGAGACGGGGGAAAACGCTGACAAGAGTGTGATTGTGAACGGAGCTATGATTGTATCTGCTGTAAATGAATTTTTCATCAAAACGATAGCAGACGCACCCACAGTAGACGCAGCGCCAGTGGTGCATGGAAAGTGGATTACTCGTTGTGTGTTTGACGAAAACCCATTTGAATGTTCTGAATGCGGAAATTCTACTAATGTTGTAGGTTATAAAATATGTCCATATTGCGGCGCAAAGATGGATAAGGAGGACGAGGAAGAATGAGCAAGATAGACGAAATAAGGGCTAGATATTCCGACAACGGGCTATCAGTCGATGAATACAACAAATTGACCGTTCAAGAGATCGCGCAGATGCGGGTTGACGTAAAGCGGACGCTGAAAGAGCTGGGGAGGGTTGAAGCCGAAAACGCCGACCTAAAGGAGCGGCTCAAAAAAGCAGAATTTTATGAGAAATGCATTGGCGAACGATATGCAGAGTATCACAAAATAAACATAGGGCAAGAGCAAGAAATATTCAAGCTGGAAAAGAAACTTGCAGCGGTGGAGAAAGAGCGGGATGCCTACAAACGCGCAAAAGATTATTAGGATAGTTTTTATGGTCAAGGACTAGAAGTCGCGAAATGGAACATGAACGGAGAAACAGAACCGTTCGACAACTTTTGGGAATATGCCGAAGATGAGTGGCGCGGCGAACAGGAAGGAGAAGAGGGATGAACGATCTTTTTGAAAACGTTGAAAGAATAGAATACACGATCAGCGAAAGCGGATTCAAAGTGCCTCACAGCGATTGGGACAGAGTCGAATCGTATTATGAAAAACATGCAAGCCGTGACTATTCTGGAGAAGAATATGCCGAGATGTGCAGATTCAAGGACAAAAGCGTTGCGCGATTCGATAAGCGCTGGAAGTCGGCGCAAGCGGTGATCGATCTTGTTGCTTACGAACTTGGAATTGAGCCGGACATAGCATTATATGGGATTATACAGCAAAGCAACGGTGATTTTTCTTCCCCGCTTATTGAAGCAATGCGGCAATGGTTTGACAAATCGGGCGATAAGGTCAAGTTGAAAAAACGGATCAGGGAGCTTGAAGCACAGGTAGATGCACTTCGAGCAGTGCTGAGGGGCGGTGAATGAAATGGAACGACTAACAGATGAAGAATTTGAAACAATAAAAAAACTTGCATTGGAAACGGCACAAGTAACAACAATGTCACAGAGGAGCATGTACGAGGCGATAAAGAGCCTTTGTTCGCTCATGCTAGACGGAAAGAAGCTTGCTGCCTATGAGAACATCGGCACACCCGAACAATTCGCGGCGTGGAAGAAAGCGGAGGAAGAGGGGCGTATAGCACCGTGCAACTGGGGGGATAAGATATATGGAATCACTGGCAGGTTCGCAAACAGAATAATCAAAGAATACACTGTGTCGCATTCCACACTATTTAGCGACGAAATCAAAATAACAACCCAGCGTGGAGAATCGTTTATTTACGGAAGATCGGCGTTTGGAAGTCAAGAAGCCGCCCAAGCCGCGCTTGAAGCGAAGGAGGGGGAGCGGATATAAAAACGGTGTGCGCACAAGATTGTCATGAGAATAAGCCGGATGACGAATAAAGATTATTCAATCTCCCGCTTCATCAACACAAGAAGATGATGGCTCTCCACACCGTCGAGAACAGACATGTTGACGACCTCCCAGCCTTTAGCGCCGAATTTGTTAAGCTCTTTCGAAAATTCTATTTCGAAATCATGGATTTTCGTGAGTCGAATCGTCTTATACTCAAATTTTTTCATAAAATCACGTCCTTTCAAGGCTAATATAACACAGATAAGGATAGATGAAACACAGGAGGATACATAATGACCAACAAAACCAAAATACTGTTACAAACGATAGGGGCACTTGTGTTGATCGCTATAGCGGTGACGCTTATATGCGCGACATCAAAAGCCGCATCGCTTGATACCGCAGAGGTAACGGAGCTGCGCATTGCCACAACGGACTGCGCTTACACCATGCAGCCGATGGGCGACGTCGCAGAAGAAGTCAAAGCGGGTGATACCGTCTATGTGATCAGCACATACGAATATGAAGGACACGCGGGTCTTACGGAATACGTGCTGTGTAACACAGATAACGGCTTGCGCTGGCTATGGGGCGGTTTTACGGGGTATTCGGAACAATCTATAGCAGGAACGGGGCATAGCGGAAGCACAAAGACCGTTACGGCATACTGTTCAGCTTGTGACCCATCCGGCATCACGGCAAGCGGGAAACCTCTTGCATGGGGTAGAGCAGCAAGCAATGATTACCCGATTGGCACAAGGCTTTATGTGGACGGCTATGGCGAATGTGTAGTAGAGGACCGGATGCGCGACAACGGCAAAGTAGATGTGTATTTAGGAGAACGTGACGTGTGCAACTGCGGCAGCGAGTGGGGAAAGCGCAGGGTTGCGGTTGAGGTTGTGGGGTAGAGCTATGAAAAAGGCTAAAATAGAACTTTTTAACGATAATTTTCAAAACTATAAGCGGTATAACATACCAAAGGCGCAGCTTGTAATTGCGGATATTCCGTATAATCTAGGCGCGAACGCCTACGCATCTTCTACTGAATGGTATATTGATGGAGACAACAAGAAGGGTGAAAGCAAAAAAGCAGGGAAGGCGTTTTTTAACAGTGATACAAATTTCAACATTGCGGAATATATGCACTTTTGCAATCGGCTGTTGAAAAAAGAACCAAAGGAAAGAGGAAGCGCCCCGGCAATGATTGTATTCTGTGCTTTTGATCAAATGCAAACAGTAATCAACTACGGAAAGAAACACGGATTTAAGAACAGTTATCCGCTGTTCTTTGTAAAAAATTATTCGGCGCAGGTATTAAAAGCCAATATGAAGATTGTGGGGGCTACAGAACACGCTGTGGTGTTATATCGTGACAAACTGCCGAAATTTAACAATGATGGGAAAATGATATTTAACTGGTTTGAGTGGAAAAGGGATAGCGCCAAAATATATCCGAAGATCCACCCAACACAAAAGCCGGTGGGCGTATTGAAGCAGTTGATTAAAGTATTTACTGATGAAGGCGACATTGTAATTGACCCGTGTGCCGGAAGTGGCGCGACGCTTCGAGCGGCGTATGAGCTTGGGCGCGATTCTTATGGATTTGAAATTGTAAAAAGCTTTTACAATGATGCAAAAGAAAAAATGTTGACGATAAAAAATGAACAGATGAGTATATTAGATTTGGCGGCAATGGGACTATAAGCGCTTAAGAAGCGGGGGAAGGCATGAGACTAACACATCTAAGCTTGTTCAGCGGTATAGGAGGATTAGACATCGCTGCTGAATGGGCGGGATTTGAAACAGCGGGGCAATGCGAATTTGCGGATTACCCATATAAAGTATTGCAAAAGCACTGGCTGGATGTGCCAAAATGGCGGGACGTCCGAACGCTGACGAAAGAGAGTTTTTATGAGCAAACAGGATTACCCACAGTTGATGTTATTTCAGGAGGATTCCCAACAGGGTGGACAGGCTTAAATGTTTAGGTAATGCGGTAGTGCCGCAACAATTTTATCCAATATTCGCGGCAATCGCAGAGATAGAACATGGCATAGCGGAAGATGGGACAAGCGAAAATGACAAAAAATCAAAATGAACTAATGATTTGCCAGATGATAGCACCAATACCTGTGGATGCGCCTATAATCGCCATTGCATTAGTAAGCTTGAACGATGTTGAGGACATAACTAAAGTGTTTAGATACTCTAAACCTCTGCCAGAAATAAAAATCCAAGCATCCTCATCGATTTCCGTAACGCCATGCGCTAAAAAGTCAACGTCATACAGAGGATGACAGTCGTTTTTTTGCTCGACATATCCATTATCTATGAAAAGCAATATGTATTCAGTAAGACACTTATTTTTAATTTTTTTCCTCAATTCGCTTATAGAGATGCCCGGATTTTTGCTTAGAACTCTGAGAATTTTAATAATTGGATTGATATTAATCACCGCCCTTCTAGTATTAACAAAACTATACCACCGAAAGGCAACTGGCGCAACGGGTAGAAAAGCACGAAAAAGAAAGGAAACACGAAAATGACCAACACAACAAAACTGCGGGAATTGGAGAGGGCGGCGACACCGGGGGAGTGGACATATCATGATAACGGATTTGATGGAGGGATTTGCCTTAAAATTCAAGCGCACGAAAAAAGCGTATCTTATATTTTTGGCGGCGAACCGTGCGAGGGCAGAATTGAGCCGGATGATCCAGATGCGGCGTTAGTGGTTGCCATGCGCAACGCCCTGCCGGAGATGTTGGATGAGGTGGAGAAACTACGAAAGGAATTGGGGGTGGAGTTGTGACGAACGCAAACAATATGCGAGTGATGACTAATGGAGATAGCTAAAACACTGATAGTAAAGGATGGCAGCGATGTTTAAAAAAATGCGGGGGATAGGACTATCATACGAAAAGCAGGGACTTGTTTATTTCATATGCGCAAATTATAACGATATGCCGGAGGAAGTGCAAAAGAAGATTGACCAACTTTGCATTGAAGTGGCGGGAGCGGAATATTATCAGGCGTTGCGGGATGTCTTGATCAAGCAAAAATCGATTGAGACCGCTGCGTTTGACTGTCCGTGCGATGAAACGACGCTGCGCAGGAAACGCAGGAACTTTTATTTGAATTGGTAAAAGCTGCCCGTAACTGAACGCTTTTGTATTATACACTTTCTAATACAGGGAGTGTATTTTTTATTGGAACTGAACCTACAAGCTTTGTTATATACAGGCTCAAACGGTAGGGCATATATTATCCCGAATGACGCGCGGCGGGCAGTATCCCGCCCGCGAGGGATAGAGGAGAAATGAAATGTTGACGGACAAACAAAAAAGATTTTGCACAGAATATTTAAAAGATTTGAACGCGACGCAGGCGGCGATCCGCGCGGGATATTCACCCAAATATGCGAATAGAAGCGCGGACAAGACGATGAAGTGCGAAGCGGTTAAAAAATTTATTCAGGAGGCACTTGACACGATCAATCAAACAAACATTGCACAGGCAGAAGAAGTATTAGAATACCTGACCAAGACGATGCGGGGCGAAGTATATGAAGAAAAGATCATGGTCGACGAAGAAACGGGCGAAGAAGTTATCCTGCGTCAACCGATCAAGGTGAGTGATCGGACAAAGGCGGCGGAATATTTGGCAAAGCATCACAAATTATTGACTGACAAAGTTGATCTTTCCGGTGATATGGAAGTGCGGGTGACGCTTGACGGAGAAATCAGGGAATGGGCAAGGTGAATTTGACCGAAGGGAAAAGAGAAAGCTCCCCGGGGGGCAAGGTGAATATCAAAATAGATGCGCCATACCCAAAACAAGTAGATTTTTTCAAGGCAAAAACAAGATATATTGCATATGGCGGCGCAAGGGGCGGCGGGAAAAGTTGGGCGGCGCGGACAAAGGCGATATTGCTTGCATTAAACTATGCGGGGATACAGATATTGCTGCTGCGCAGAACGTTGCCTGAGCTGCGGGAAAACCACGTCAATTTTCTGCAAAAGCAATTGCGGGATGTGGCACAGTATAAAGAAACGACGAAGGAATTTTT
>CAZBSH010000093.1:0-5612 GCA_964494645.1 uncultured Christensenella sp.
ATCAGCTCCAATAAAAAACCCATAATTATGGGTTTTTTTATATTCTGATACCGTAAATATTCCTCTCAAAAAGACTGCTATTAACAGAGATCATACCATATTCGAACAATTCCCGGATCCCAATTTTAACAAAAAGATACCTTTTCATATGCGTTTTGCCAGAACTCGCTAATTTTTTGCGTGCCGATAATCCATTCCTCCTGAATGATCGCGATTCTGTCGCAAATGCGCTGCACTCTGCCCAAAATATGTAATGAAAATAGTACGGTTGCGCCTCTTCCGCCTTCTGCTTGGTTCGTCTCAAAAAATGCCAATATATCATGTTAAGCAGATGCCATCAGCAGCATATCAAAAATAATTTTTAAAATGAGTTGACATTTTCGCTACTTAGCATTACTATATAGTTGTACTATGTAATACATACTACCGGTCATGCAGAGTAGAGAAGGAGTAATCATTTTGGAGAACTTAACAGAAATGCTCAAAGGTGTATTAGAAGGATGTATCCTTGAAATAATCAGCCGCAAGGAAACGTATGGCTATGACATCACAAAACAGCTCAACGCGCTCGGCTTCACAGATGTTGTGGAAGGGACCGTCTATACAATCTTAATGCGGCTCGAAAAGAACGCGCTTGTGGCAGTCCGCAAAAAACCGTCCGATATGGGACCCCCGAGGAAGTTTTTCACACTCAATACGGCAGGATATGAGGAGCTGCAGCGATTTTGGGAAAAGTGGCATTTTGTTGCCTCGAAAATCAATCAGCTAAAGGAGAATGAAAATGCTTGATTCTATTATAAAAACGTTCATAGGTGATCTGGAAGAAAAACGCGAATACAAACAATTGATGAAACGAGTAGATGCACTGCCCGATGAGTATCGATATACGTTTAAAAAAATCAGGCGTTATATGTACAGTGTGGGCGCTCCCAACGGTAACATGTCAATCTTTACCGATATGACGATATTCGTAAATTTGGTGGAACTATTCGAAGCAAGCGCCGCCGATGGCATGTCGGTACTTGATGTGATAGGCGCTGATGTCAGTAGCTTTGCAGATGAGCTTATGAGCGTATCAGCGGGAAGCGCCGGGACACCACAAGAAAAACTCAACAAAGAAATCAAAGAAAAGCTTGGGCAAGGAGACAATTAACGATGATTGAAAGGATTAAAAAACTGTTCGAAGATAAAAAGGAATACCGGGAACAAATGAGACGAGTGGACGCTTTGCCTGAGGAGTATCGTTTTGTATTCGAAAAGATACAAGAATACATTTGGAACTTCGCCGGCGGGGATGGAATGGATATGTTAAAAACCCAGTACGCGCTGATAGAACTATTTGAAACCGGCGCGACAGAAGGAAAACGTGTTCTGGACATTACAGGTCAAGACATTGCCGGATTTTGTAACGAGCTGATATATGATACGAAAAAGTGGACAGATCATTTTCGTAAAAAGTTGAATAAAGATGTGACCGAACGACGCGAAAAGAGGAACCGGAATGAAAAACACGATGATTTTAGCTAATGGGCTTCAAAAATCATATAAAGAGGTACCTGTTCTTAAAGGCATAGATCTTGAAGTGGAAAAAGGTAGCATTTTTGCGCTTCTCGGCAGCAATGGAGCAGGAAAGACTACGATAATAAAAATTTTAACAACTCTATTGAAGGCAGACAGCGGCACTGCCAGCGTCAACGGCTTTGATATAGTCAAGCATTCCGAAAACGTACGGCAATCAATTAGCTTAACCGGTCAGTTTGCGGCTGTGGATGAAATACTCACAGGGCGGGAAAATCTTGTATTGATAGCAAAACTCAGACACTTAAACAATCCTAAGAAAATTGCGGGGCAATTGCTGGAGCAGTTTAGCCTGACAGACGCGGCAGACCGCCGCACGTCTACTTATTCAGGTGGAATGCGCCGCAGACTCGATATAGCAATGAGCTTAATCGGCAACCCCGCACTTCTTTTCCTTGACGAACCAACAACAGGGCTTGACCCGCAGGGACGTCTTGAAGTTTGGAAAGCAGTTAAGCTTTTGGCAAATAGCGGAACCACCATTTTTCTTACCACACAATATTTGGAAGAGGCAGAGTTGCTTGCAGACCGGATTGCTATTCTGCATGAAGGAAAGATTATCGCGAACGGCACAATGCAGGAACTCAAAAAATTGTTTCCGCCCGCAAAGGTGGAGTATGTGGAAAAGCAACCGACCCTAGAAGAGATATTTCTCTCAATCATCGGCAAAAAGGAGGATAAGTGAAATGGAAAATGTAAAAAAGCATTTTTTTCGCGATGCATCTGTGATGCTCGGAAGATCGATGAAACACATCACCCGCAGTTTGGATACTATCATCACTACTGCGCTTATGCCGGTTGCAATTATGCTGCTGTTTGTCTATGTATTAGGCGGCGCAATTCAGACGGGAGGCGGCAATTATGCTAATTACCAGTTGCCGGGCATCCTGCTCATTACGATTTCCAGCGGAATTTCTTATACAGCATACAGGTTGTTTACTGATAAACAGCGGGGTATATTCGAGCGCTTTCATTCTATGCCGATCTCTCGTTCAGCACCATTGTGGGGGCACGTGCTGACCTCCCTTGTTTCCAACATGGTTTCGGTGGCGGTGGTGATTGGCGTGTCCTTTTTGATGGGATTTCGTCCATCGGCAGGGATCCTCGACTGGTTTGCGATCGTGGGAATACTGGCACTCTTTACCATGTCGCTGACTTGGGTTGCAGTCATTGCCGGAATTGCCGCCAAAACACCGGACGGAGCAACTGTGTTCTCCTACCCGCTGATCTTTCTGCCGTTTATTAGCTCCGCATTCGTTCCAACCGCAACGATGCCAACAGCCTTGCGTGCTTTTGCAGAAAATCAGCCGGTAACCTCTATCGTGAACACCATACGGGCGTTGTTTGAAGGACAATCGGCGGGAAATGATATTTGGGTTGCGCTTGCATGGTGTGTTGGGATTATGCTGGTGGCGTGTGTGATTGCAGTACGGATGTACCAAAAGAAGATATAGCCGCAAAAGGTATCAAGAATAACAGGGGCGCTCACAGGTAGAATGCTTTGGCAGGGACGAAATCACAGGTTCAAATCTCGCCATCAGCTCCATAACAGAGTGTCTCTTACTCCCATCCCCGTACGTTCTGCGAGCGGGGATTTTTGTTTCATTTCTTTATAAAAAGCACCCCTGATCTGACAATTTCTGATATAATAGTTGCAATACAAGGAGCTATGATACTATGACAGGACTTATTGATTGTGGCGGTGGGATGCGCGGCGTCTATACCGCCGGCATCTACGATTATTTGTTAGATCACAAAATCATGATAGACTATGGAATCGGCGTCTCCGCAGGCGCCGCAAATATGATCTCATATTTAGCGGGTCAACGCGGACGAACGCTCACCTTTTTTGAGGAATATACTTTCCGCAAAGAGTATATGGGAATAGCAAACTGGCTGAAAAGCCGGAACTATCTTAACCTCGAATACATCTATTCTACCCTTACAAACCGCGGGGGCGAATATCCGCTCGACTATGAAACATTTTCGAATACCGGCTGTGCGTATCATGTGGTTGCGACAGAAGCGCAGACAGGAAACCCTGTATATTTTTCAAGGCAGCATCTTTCACAGGATAACTACGACGTCTTAAAAGCCTCCTGCGCAATACCTCTCGCGTGCAAGCCTTATCTCGTCAATGGCAGCTTCTATTTTGACGGAGGCGTGTCAGACCCCATACCGTACCAAAAAGCTTTTACAGACGGATGTGATCGTATCGTCGTCCTGATTACGCGGCAGGAAAACTATATCAAGCCCAAACAAAAAAAAATGCGCTTGCTTGCATGGGCATTGCGTAAGTATCCGCACATCGTTACCTTGCTTGCGCATCGTCACGAGGCATATAACCGTGCGATCGCACAAGTCAAAGAGCTTATGGCGCAGGGAAAAGCGCTGCTTGTCGCGCCGTGCGATGAATGTGGCGTCAATACACTCACCAAAGATAAACATGCATTCTTGAAATTATATCAAACGGGATATGACGACGGCGCCAAGGTCGCCGCTTTTTTACAAAAAACAAAAAGCCCTAACCCATAAGGTCAGTGGCTTTCGTCTGTTCCACAGTGGAGGAGAGGGACGGTATACTGTCGCTATTACCAATATACCGTCCGGCTATTCTCTCCTGGTAGTGGATTAGATGGAGTGATCTATCTATAACTTAGAAGGAAAGCTTTTTCATACCACATTACATGGCTTTGATACCCTCACACATGCTGTCGATCAGCAATGCGCACGATACCGATCCGGCATCCAGAACGCCGCGCGAACGCTCTCCCAAACGGCTGGCGCGCCCGAATTTCGCAACAAGATCTTTTGTGCTGTCGCGTCCGTCTTTTGCCGCCGCCGAAAAATCATCAAGCGCCGCATCAAAAGATTTTCCGGCCGCTACCGCTTTTTCAAACGCGGCCTCAGCCGGCAACATAACATCCATAAGTGTTTTATCGCCTATACGCGCATCAACCAACTCGCTCAATCCCGCGACCGCATTTTTGACCATTTCCAGGAACAATGCGCTGTCTATCTCTTCCGCGTCTTGCGATGTTTCTCCCATTTCTATGAACAACGTGCCGTAAATCGGTCCCATGGAACCTCCGATTTCAGAAAGCAAAACATCCCCCAGCGTAATCAACGCTTCAGAAAATGTACAATCCTGATCGGCTATCCTCTCACCGCAAATCGTGAAACCCTTGTTCATATTGATTCCGTGATCACCATCGCCGATCGCACCATCCACAGTCCCAAGATAGTCTTTATTTTCTTGAATGGTCTTTATCATTCTTTCGACAATTACCTTGCCGCCGTTATTTTTAAACTGTTCCATCTTTTCTCCTTTTAAAACTTTTATAGCCGTACAAGACCGCTGCACACGGCTTCAAAATCCATTAATTCTTTGAGTTCGTCATCAAGCTTCATCACCGTTAACGTCGCACCCATCATTTCAAGTGATGTAAACAGATTTCCTACATAGCTATGATGAATTTTGAGTCCGTCTTTCTCGATTAGTCCCGCAGCTTCATTGAACAGGATGTACTGTTCCATGACAGGCGTAGCGCCCAGCCCGGAAACCAATACAACTACTTCATCGCCCGCCGCAAAGAACTCTTCCTTTGCAATAATACTCCACATACGTTGTGCGATCTTATCTGCTGTTTCCACTTCCGCAACATCAACGCCTGCCTCACCATGATGACCGATACCGAGCTCCATCATGCCGTCAGCGATTGTAAAATTCGGATGCCCTACAGCAGGGATCGTACAGGACGTTAACCCAATGCCAATACTTTTTGTGTTGTCGATCGCTTTTTGTGCAACACGGATAACTTCATCAAGATCTGCACCCTTTGCCGCCATCGCGCCGCCGCATTTCCACATCAGGATCTCTCCCGCAACGCCGCGCCTTTTTTGGATCTCATCTTTCGGCGCAGAAGCAACGTCATCATTTGCTACCACTGTTTTTACAGTGATACCTTCTTTTTGCGCCATTCTGACTGCCATCTTGACGTTCATATTATCACCGGCATAGTTCCCATAAAGGC
>CAZBSH010000094.1:0-5468 GCA_964494645.1 uncultured Christensenella sp.
CTGTTGACATAAGAGGCGGATTTTACTATAATACAGTGGTATGAAATAACTCCCAGTTCTTGTTTTTGAGGCAGGGACAGAGTACGGGAGGAGGGGAGATAATGTCTGAGATACGCGTAGGCGAAAACGAAACACTGGAAAGTGCTCTTCGGAGATTCAAGCGCAAATGTGCAAGAGCCGGAGTTCTGGCTGAAATCAGGAAACGTGAGCATTATGAAAAACCCAGCGTAAAGAGAAAGAAAAAAGCTGAGGCTGCCAGGAAAAGAAAACACTAAGCAGAGAAACGAAACGAGCCGGTTGTTTGTGATTGGCTCGTTTTTTTATTGGTGTTTGAACAAAAATATGATATGATGGCTATGTTATCCTAGTGACAGTATGGATAAACATTGTTGGAGGACAGATAGCTTGGCGGAGAAACAAACAAATATTGACGTCTCTTTTGACAGTATGGATCAGATGGCGGGCGTTTTTGGAAGCTTTGACGAGAATATCAATATTATTTCGGCGCAGACGTCAACAACGATTCGCGCAACAGAGCATGGGATATGCATTGCCGGTGAGCCTAAGGCGGCAAAAGAAGCGGCGGATATTATTGAAGTGCTGAAAAAGATGTACAATAAGAATGAGACGATTGGCGAGAGCACCATTGGCTATGCGATGGAGCTTGTGCATGAGGGGCATCAAGAAATGGTAGGCGAAATGATGTCTGACGTGGTGGCAATTACGTCTCGCGGCAAGCAGATCAAATGCAAGTCGTATGGGCAAAAGGAATACATCAAAGCGATCAAAGAAAATACAGTTGTTATTTGTGTAGGACCTGCCGGAACGGGAAAAACATATCTCGCGATGGCAATGGCGGTCGTTGCGCTTAAGAATAAACAGATTTCGCGCATCATCTTGACACGTCCGGCGGTGGAAGCGGGGGAAAAGCTTGGTTTTTTGCCGGGTGATTTGCAAAACAAGGTAGATCCGTATCTGCGTCCGTTATATGATGCGTTGTATGATTTTATGGGCGCGGAGGCATATGCGCGCCTTTCTGAAAAAGGCGCGATCGAGGTTGCGCCGCTTGCTTATATGCGTGGGCGTACCTTAAACGACGCCTTCATTATTTTGGATGAGGCGCAGAATTGTACGATGGAACAAATGAAAATGTTTTTGACACGGTTTGGTGAAAACTCTAAAGTGGTTGTAACGGGAGATATCACGCAAATCGACTTGCCCAAGGAACGTTCTTCGGGTTTGAAAAAAGTGACGGGTATTTTAAAAAATATTGACCATATCAGCATCGTAAATCTCACCAATAAGGACGTCGTGCGGCATCCTTTGGTTAAAAGCATCGTTAAGGCATTTGAAAAATACGAGAACAGGCGGGAAAGCACGATCGTATAGCAAAAGCGGTTAGGGGATTTTATGGCTTTTAAAAACGAAAGAAGTAAAAAGGCAGCGGTGAATTTACTGATGGCGGTGGGTTCGCTTTGCGTATGCATTGCGATTGCGCTGGTTTCGATCACGCCGCAAACGTATGATGTTTCTGTGGGAGAAATATCAAATCAGACCATTACTGCGCCAAAAGATGTTGTCGACCAGGTAACTACGCAGGCAAAAATTGAAGAGGCACAAGCAAATGTCGGGCCGTCATATAAAAAGGACGCAGACATTACCCAGCAGACGAGCAAAAAAATCACGGAGGATTTTGCAGCTTTCGAAAAAATACGCGCGCAGGCGCAAAGTATATACGAACAAAAGGAAAAAGAGAAAGCGGACGCGGTACAACAGGAGATTGAAAAGGCACAGCAGGGGAATACGGCACAAACTGATCCTGCCGCTACGCCGTCGCCTGTGCCAACTCCTTACGTTGCAGTGGCGTTTGACCCGGCACGTGTGGAGTGGAAAACATTACTGAGCCAGGAACAAATGGTCGAGTTAAAGGACATGTTGCCTGATTATATTGATAATACACAGTTTTATCATATTCTTGCGATGACAGCAAAACAGTTGTCTGGTTTGCAAGAGACGATCGCGGGAGAAGTGGAGAACCTTTTGGCGAAAGGCATCGCGAATGACGAGATCGATCAATTGAAAAGCGCTGCTGTGCAGGATATTGAAGGAAAGCTCGATCTGACCGAGACCATGCGCAGCCTTATGGTGGCTGTTATATCCAATGATTTGGCGGCGAACGTCGTGTTTGACGAAGCGGCGACAAAAGAGGCGAGAGACAAGGCGGCAGCACTTGTAACGCCAAAAATGTATAAAAGCGGTCAGAATATCGTTGTAAAAGGTGAGATCGTTGGAGAAGCGGAATACGGCGTGCTAAAATCTCTGGGGCTTTTGAGTACGGAATCGACTTCGGTAAGACCGTATATCGGTATTATTCTTTACATTGTTTTGGCTTATGTGCTTTATGCGATATTTCTGGCGGTGTTTAACAGGCGGCTGTTGATGAATACAAAAAAGATCGCGATTCTTGCGATTCTGACAGCGGTCGCTTATGGGGCGACAACGTTGGCGCAACTGGTGGCGATACATATCTTCCCGATTTTTCTGTTTGTTATTTTAGGGGCGGTATTGTTGTCGCCTAAAAATGCGCTGATATACAGTGTGTTTTTGTCCTTGCTGCTGATCAGCGTTACGACGGGAGGACAGGAGCTGTTCAGCGAGGCTTCTTTGATGCTGTTGCTGATCACGATGATGGGAAGCTTTTTCGCGGTCTATACGCTAAAGGATATGCGTTACCGTTCGCGGCTGGTGTTGGGCGGACTGACAGCGGCGATACCCGGCGCTGTTGTGGCGTTGATCGTATGGATGCTTCAAGTCCCGATCGTCGGAGATCAGGCGCCCAATGTACAGCAAATGCTTAACAGTATGTCTATGATCGCGATCAGTGGCGTGATGTGCGGGATCATCAGTATTGGTGTATTGCCGCTTTTGGAAAATGCTTTTAAGCTTACGACGCCGACAAAGCTACTGGAACTTTCTGATCCGACGCATCCGCTGACCAAGAGACTGATGATCGAAGCGCCGGGGACGTATCATCATAGTATTTTGGTGGCAAATTTAGCGGAGGCAGGATGCAACGCTGTCGGAGGATTTGCGCTGCTTGCGCGCGTGGGTGCGTATTTTCATGACGTAGGAAAGGTAGAGAACCCTCTCTATTTCAAGGAAAATCAAAGAAATAATATCAATCCGCATGACAAGCTTTTGCCCAAAGAGAGTGCTTCAATCATCAGAAAACATGTACCGGATGGTATTGCAATGCTCAAAAAGTATAAGCTGCCGGGAGAGATCATTGATATCGTACGGAATCATCATGGGAATGGTACGGTTGGATATTTCTATTACGAGGCGTTAAAGCAGGATGAGAATACAAATGTAGAAGATTATCGCTATGAGGGGAATCCGCCGGACACCAAGGAAGGCGCGATCGTTATGCTGGCGGACATCGTAGAGGCGGCGGTTAGAAGCCTTGACGACCCGGACCGAGAAGAGATATCGGATATGGTGCATAAGCTGATTAAGGCGAGATATGACGAAGGGCTTCTGGACCATGCGCCGCTCAACAGGCGTGATTTGCGCGAGATCGCGGAGGCGTTCATCAATATTTTTGATGGTGTGTATCATCAAAGGATTAAATATCCGGATATCAAAATACATGGAGCGGAAGATGAAGATAATATTCTCTGACGAACAAGAAAAGATAGAATTTACGGATGAAATGCGTGATGCGGTAGAACGTACGCTTAAAGCAGCGCAGAGTGAAGCGGGGATCGCATGTTGTGTGAATATCCTTCTGACAGACAGCGAAGGGATCAGGGAGCTAAATCGTGAGTTTCGGGGCATCGACAAGGAAACGGATGTGCTTTCGTTTCCTGCTTATGAGCTCTCGGGGTTGTTTGCGGAGTGTATGGGAGATTTGGAGCTGGAATATGCTGATGGAGACGTGTTTCTGGGAGACATTGCCATCTCTCTTCCGCGGGCGCAGCAGCAGGCGAATGAATATGGACATTCGCCGGTGCGTGAAACGGCGTTTTTGGCACTGCACGGAACGCTGCATCTTTTGGGGTATGACCACATGTCAGTACAAGAGGAGGCTTGTATGACGCAAAAACAACGGGAGATACTGGAAGCGGTCAACATTGGCAGGTAAGGATATGGAAGAAAAGGGAACTGAAAAAAAATATAGACCAAAAAAATCATTGATGAGCAGCTTTAACCATGCGATCAATGGTTTTTTGCAGTCGTTTAAGCTGGAGCGCAATATGAAGATACATATCGCGCTTGCTGTGGTGGTCATTGTTGCTGCGTTAGTGACGCAGGTTACGCGTTTTGAAATGATGGCACTGGTACTGGCAATTGCGTTTGTGATTTTTGCGGAACTCGTAAATACTGCGATAGAGGCGGTGGTGGATATCGCAACGCGCAACCAATATAATGAGTTGGCGCGTCTTGCAAAGGATGTAAGCGCAGGCGCTGTTTTTGTGGCGGCGATGTGTGCGCTCGTGATTGGGTATCTTGTCTTTTTCCGCAAATTGTATACGTATTCTTATCTGTCTGTGAATTATATCAATAATTTATCAGGATACATTACCTTTGCGGCGCTGGTGCTGGTTTTTATTGCCGTGATTATTTTGAAGTCGCGCTCCATGAAAAAAGGCGGCAACTATGTACAGGGCGGTATGCCCAGTGGTCATACGGCATTTGCATTTGCGCTTTTTACGGCGATTGCGTTTGTATCAGGGGATCCGGTCTCTTCTACATTTGCCGCAGTGCTTGCGCTTATCGTTGCGGAAAGCCGCATGGAGACAAAGGTACATACCTTTGCGGAGGTTCTGGTGGGCGCATTTATGGGGATCGGTATCACGGTAATCGTTTTTGAACTTGCAGAGTTATTTGTGTTTTAAGAAAGGGATCAAATGGAATTCAAATCAGGATTTGTTGCATTGCTGGGAAGCCCGAACGTTGGAAAATCTACGTTGTTGAATGCTTTGGTGGGATCGAAGATAGCTATCGTATCCAAAAAACCTCAGACAACACGCAATCGTATTACGGGCGTGTTGACAACGAAGGAATATCAGATGGTGTTTATGGATACGCCGGGGTTGCATACGCCAAAAAATAAGCTTGGTGAATTTATGGTCAAGACTGCGGAGACGACTGCGCGCGATGTAGACGCTGTGCTTTTCGTGGTGGATGCAAAGGCGGGTGCGCGTGAGCGGGATATGGAAATTCTGACAAGATTGTCGAAGCAAAAAGATATCCCCCTTGTGATCGCGGTCAATAAGATAGATGCGGTAGATGAAGAGCGTACAGCAGAAGTGGAAGCGTCGTTGAAGTCTTTTGATAAGAAAATTATACGGATATCCGCGGCGCAGGGACTGGGGCTTGATACGCTTGTTAAAGATTTGGAAACATACCTCGTGGAAGGACCGATGTATTATCCGGCAGACATGGTGAGCGACCAGCCGGAGCGC
>CAZBSH010000095.1:0-5125 GCA_964494645.1 uncultured Christensenella sp.
GAATCGTAATACCGTCAATCTTGTGCGCGTCGTGTACCTCTATGCGCTCGACAAGATCATATAACATTTGTTGGGTCAGCTTGCGAATACGGGAATACTTTTTGACTGCTTCCACGAACACATCAACACCCTGTGCTTTTTCGGCTTCCTGCTGTAATTCAAGTTCCAGAGCATTGATTTTGTCAGACAGTGCCGCTTGTTCCTGCTCATATTGCGCGGTCATGGTCGCAAACCGTTCTTCTGATACAACTCCGTTTACTCTGTCCTCATACAGCTTTTGAATGATAACGTCGATGTCGGTTGCCCGCATTCGCGCCGTTTTTAAGTCCTTTTCTCTGCGCTTTACTTCTAACTCGCTTTTATCCTGCGCAAAACCCCTGACTGCTTTTTCAAAAGTGTCGGAATATTGGCTGACAAACTTCGTCAGACGTTTGATTTCGCCAAGTACAACCTTTTCCAAGAAGTCGGCGCGGACATAGTGCGAGGTCGGGCATTCCCTGTGCCGTTTGTTGTAGGCATTGCAGCTAAAATATTTGATATCTGGATTCCTCTGGTTGAAATGGTATCCAAGCGGTTTGCCACAATCAGCACAGAGTAAAAGCCCTGAAAACATATTCCGCTCGCCCGTGATCGTCTTGCGTTTTTTGATCTTTCGGCGTATTTCCTGCACTTGTTCCCATTTCTCGCGACTGATGATCGCTTCATGCGCATCACGAAACACCAACGGATTTTCATTCTTGTACTGCTTTTTGTTCTTGTAGGATTTGGTATACGTTTTGCAATTCAGCAAATCCCCGCAATACTCTTGCAAACTCAATATTTTGATGATGGTCGTGCTGTTCCATCTGCTTGGCTTTTCACTGCGATTACCGCCCTTTTTGATGCCCTTGCTGATGGCGTAATTCATGGGCGTGGGAACACATTCTGCTTCAAGGTCTGCCGCGATCTGCGCCGTGCCTCTGCCATCAAGATACACTTTAAATATTCGTTCTACAACTCTCGCAGCTTCTTCATCACGAAACCAATAGGGCAAATCGGAATTGGGTCTAAAGTCTGGATTATTCCGATAACCATAGGGCGGTTTGCCAAGTGGAATACCCGCTTTGGCTTTCATCTCGTTTACGATCCTCCGCTTTTTGCTGATGTCCTGCGCATAGCTTTCATTGATGACGTTGCGCAGCGCAACCGATATAAGGTCAACGCCCTCTTTGCTGTCAAAGCCATCCGACACCGCCACAATGCGTACATCGTTGAAATCAACGCATTGCTTGATGAATAAGCCGACTTCCAGATAATCCCTGCCAAGCCGCGACAGGTCTTTGACAAATACAGCAGAGATTTTTCCCCGTTCCATATCGGCAATCATGCGCTGATATTCAGGGCGGTCTACCACTGTGCCGGAAATACCGTCATCGGCATAAACCTTTGTTGTGTATCCTTGCTGTGTAGCGGCATTCTCCAAGAGCCTTTTTTGATTCTGTATGGAATAGCTGTCGCCCTCTAAACTATCTTCACGGCTCAACCTTAAATACAAAGCCGCGACATTACTATTTGACCGTTTCATTTTGCCTCCTTTCGCGGTCAATAGCAGCATTTAACTGCTATTATTATATCATATTCAGCGGCTACACACGGTCACTTTCGATGTCATTTTTCATCATTTTTAAAATAAGCGAACCAAGCGTTTCGTTGCCATTGGCTTGAAAATGCGGCGTGACAATGTACCGCCGATCCTCATAATCGTAGGTGGCGGGTTGCGTAATATCTTTTATGTAATTTTCAGAATCACGCTTGTTCATCTCAATTACTTTTCTTTCGTTTTAAAAATATCATCAATCGTCTTTTGTTCTTCGGGGTTGGCAACTTCCCAATCATCCGCGCCGGACATATATTCCAGCGTCGTGTATTCGCGGTGGCTTCCGTCCGGCATAAAGTGCATCACTTGATGAATTCGACGGAGGAATGCCGCCCACACTTCGGGTTGCATTTGTTGCTCTTGCTTGTATTGGGCGCGGATATCCAAATTGCTAATGATGTACACGCGATCATAACACGCTTGCTTATTTGAATATCTGGCGGGCAGGGCAATCGGGTAGCCATCCAGATAATTGTTCATATCCTGTATGCGAACGCCAGAGCAATATTCATCGAACAGCATAACGCTTTCACCCATATAACCATCAAAAGGATGCTTATAGTTATTAACGGCGTATACGTTGGAATAGCCGTATTGATCCATAACGTAGCGTGTCTTACCCGTAGCGGTCTGACCCCAAATATATGTAACACACAGGGAACGCCACTTGTCGCGGTTTTCATCCGCTTTCAGTGTTTGCCGGACATAATCAATATCCCGCAGACCTCGCATAAAATGTGGAAACTCCGCTAATATCTCGGCATTGGTCGCTCCATTCTGCAAACGGTCAATAACAGCGGAATATTCACTGCGTATGTTCCGATGGTCAAGCGGTATTTCGCCCCATTCCTCGAATGTATCCTCAATGATTGTTTCCTGCTTTTCGCTGTCATTTTTCCACTTTCCAGTCTTTTCCACATAATCCCTGTTTTCCCGTGACGATCCTCGCGCAGCTTCAATGTGCGCCGTATCAAAATGCTTTTTTATGGTACTGAATCGAACGCCGCCGGAAAATATCATGTATAAATGCGTGTGAAGTGTCTGACCCTGCTCATCAGCCATACAATAATATATAATGGATGGAAAATGATTACTGATAATATCCCTAATATATTCATGTGAATAACCGCCTGTATCAGGGTTGTTGATTGTAAGCAGCCATTTGCGGGACTGTTGATCTGTAGCCATTTTTGCATCTCCTGTCTGCATAAGTTGCGACGGCGCGACATCTGCGACAAAGTGTGTCGCGGGTTAAAAAGCCTTTATCTATGAGTGTTTCAGCTATCTTGCGACAGATTGCGGTAATACTTACGCAATCTGCCGCCTGCGGCGGCGGGAGCAGCGGCTTAAGGCTTCGCCTCGCCGCAGCTCCCATTTCCACATAAATTGTTGTATATTACTGCGTTTAATTTCTCCATATCGCCAATGGTTGGCACTCTGACAGGCTGTGCTATACCACCATTAATGGAAAGCCACCCCGCAGCCCTCCCGCCGATCGAGCCAAACTCCTTTATGCGCTCGCGACTATCGCCATCGAATAGCATATTTTGTGTCTCTGATCCGCTATCGCCGAGCAGACATACCACGCCAAATTGTTCTCTGCTTGCGCTCCCATATACACCAAATGTCTGGGCTGATGGTTGTTGTGTTGCCAGTTGGACAGAGAAATGGCGTGAACGCGCGAGAGATAGCAATAAATTCAGCTTGCGTTGCGCTTCGTCTTTCTCTTTCTTTCCCTCAATCAAGTTTACAAGACTGGCAAATTCGTCTATGAAAAGTATCTTTAAATTGTGGGTATCATCTTCACCAGTCTTGCGTTTCAAATAGGCATCATAGAAATCATTCAATCCTTGCGGTGTGGCATCCCCTCTGTAGAAACAAGGTAATCCATTTAGAAAATTAAAATCCGCGTCTTCTTTTGGGTCAATAACCGTTAATTCCACAGGCTGCAATTCCGCCGATGCTAATAACATTGTGCGGGCTAGTAACAGTTTTGCAGCCACTGTTTTGCCGCTTCCCGTGCGACCACTCCAAAGGACATGGGCAGACTTTGAATAATCCAGTTCTATCCATTTTTCTTCGCCCGTGCGGTGTGCATTTTCGGCTAACAGAAAAGGAATACTCATGACAACACCTATTTTCTGAAAAGCGGGTCTTGAGGGGCTTCCCGTTCAACAGGCGTTGCGCCCTGCCCAATATGAATGACAATGTAGCGCGGATCATTTCCGTTTTTGCCCCCATGTGTCATTTCGCCTACAATATGCCCTCTCAAAAGATGGGCAATATTAGAGCGTTTTTCTATCCAAGTATCACGGTTTACCCATTCCGAAAAAAATGTAAGTTTGGAAACTGTTCCTTTTTGTTCGCGAGAAACAAAAATAGGGGTACGCCCATAACTGACACTATTCCGAAATATTTCCATCAGTCCTTTCTCTATTCTGCGGGAGTGGCGCGGAGTACCGATCGTTTTTAGACAGATTAAAAATATTAGCACAAAGAGCGCGATCATAACAATATATAGCGTGTAAGTAAATATAGCGGCGATAACACTCGGAAATATTGCAAAATTGATGGGGAGCAAACCAATAATTGCATCCCGATTCAGCCAACACAACATAAAAACAACGGCTATTGAAGCGGGAGCAAAAATTTTCAATGGGGTTTTCTTCATTGCTTTAAAGCTGCCTATAAGATATATCCCAAGCTTTTTTCTGCGACGTTCGGCTTCTCGCTTGTTCTTTTCTTCGCCTGTCAGTCGATTTTCAGTAATATTATTCATTATATATTCTACCTTTCATGGTTTATCCATCCAGAGGGGCTATATAGCCCCTCTGAACAGAGAGAGTTTTAGCCTTTTTTCAAGTTGATTTTTCCATCAGGCACTTCTTGATCAGTCGATGTTCGCGTCATAGCAAAGCTCAAAATTGTACCCACAGGATGAGTCTCATTTTCGATAATCATTGTGCGGGCAGTGTCGGCGATCTGATATCGATCCCCTTTTTTGTTCGTACCTTCGCTTAACTCGGCGAGATTCGATTTCTTTGTCCCAGTTTCCCGATCTATCCAGTTCCCGATCGCTACATATTTCCGAATCATAGATATGCTCCTTTTCAATAAGTCTCCCGAATCCTCGAGAGGGAGTTGCCATTATCCCCCGATGTTCAAAAGAGCATTGGGGGGAATGGCTCATGTCAGATTTCTTGACGCACTACCATACAGCGGTTTTTCAGCTTTGACCATATTTTTTTCCAAAATGCATCGTCTTTTTCAACACGGTTTGAAACAATCACCATGTCCAAAGCATACTGACCAATAAAGTCCATCAAGTCACTATAACTTAGATCATCTGTTAGTTTGCAAGTGACAATTGGCAACGACACAGCGTCTAGAATACCACTTTCCATTATTTCATTGACAATGCCTCTAGGGTCACTACCGACAATGCCTATTCGTCTTATTTTTCTTTTTTCCATAATTAAACCTTTCTCC
>CAZBSH010000096.1:0-4934 GCA_964494645.1 uncultured Christensenella sp.
TTCTATTTTTTTCATAGCTGCCTTCACCTTCCTTTTTTATTGGCTGTTAGTCCATCCCGTTAAAAGACGGATATGCCGACTCTCCGTGCTCTGCCATATCCAGTCCGATCTTTTCTTCTCTTTCCTCCACACGTATCTTGGTAACCATCTTGACGATACCCACACAGATCAGCGTCCCCGCAACCGCGACGCCTATTGTGATCAATATACTCAGCACCTGCGCAGAAAATAGTCCCGTTTCCCCAAAAACCAGCCCGTTCCAACGAACTGCCGGATTGATTTCTTTTGCAGCAAACAGCCCCGTTGCGATTCCACCCCAAATACCGCCAATCCCATGGCAGCCAAACGCGTCCAGCGCGTCGTCATACCTGAGTTTTCTTTTCACAAAAGCAATTGCAAAATAGCAAATTGGGCTTACGGTCGCTCCAATGATCATTGCCGCCCAGACAGGAACAAAGCCGGCACCGGGCGTGATCGCGACCAAACCTGCCACCATACCTGTTGCCGCTCCGACAACAGTCGGCTTACCCGTACGCGCCACATCGATCACCATCCACGAAAGCAGTGCGCAGGCCGCGGAGACCACCGTCGTCATCAGTGCGTGCGCGGCAAGCTCGTTTGCGCCCAGTGCGCTGCCCGCATTGAATCCAAACCATCCAAACCACAAAAGTGCCGCACCGAGAAGTACAAAGGGAATATTGTGTGGTCGGGAATCGATCGCAGGATATCCGCGGCGCTTTCCCAAAAACAATACGAGCAACAGACCGCTGATCCCCGAACTGATGTGCACCACATTTCCTCCTGCAAAATCGACCGATCCGATCTCATTCAGAAAACCTCCCTTGCCCCATACCATATGCGCCAACGGATAATACACAACAATTGACCACAAGATCACAAACAAAAATAGCGCCTTAAACTTCATACGTTCTGCGACCGCCCCCGTAATGAGTGCCGGCGTAATCACTGCAAACATCATCTGAAACGCAACAAAAGCGTACTGCGGAATGCCCGGAGCATACGGACTTTCTCCCTTCAGTCCGTTAAGCCCCGCAGCATCCAGATTGCCGATCACGCCACCAATATTCCCGCTGAAGGAAAGAGAATATCCAACCGCGACCCACATCACTGAGGCAACCCCTAAAATAAACAATGACGACATCATTGTATTGAGCACATTTTTTCTGCGCGCAAGCCCACCGTAAAAAAACGAAAGACCGGGCGTCATCAAAAAAACCAATGCCGTACATATTAATAAAAATCCAGTATTGCCTGCATCAAACATAAAATCACCTCGCGTTCAAAAATGAAATATTTAATATTATAAATTTCATTATATTTATAATTTCGAATAAATCAAGTTATTTTTTGGCATTTTATGAAATTTAATATTAATATATTTCAAAATTGGATTCTGGTCTGTTTTTCGTACGATGGATTGATCCTATCAAAAAAGGCGGCATTCGCCGCCTTGCTTATTTTTGCGTCACACAACCTGCGCGTCCGCTTCCCTGCTTTCTTGCTTAAGTTTAATGTGCAGCTTACGCTCCAGATCCTTGATCTTGCCGTGTTCACGCGGCGTAATGAGTGTATACGCCCGTCCATCTTTACCCGCGCGTCCTGTGCGTCCGATCCGATGCACATAATAATCCGGCTTGTCCGGCACATCATAATTGATCACAAGATCAATATTATTGATATCAATCCCCCGCGCCGCCACATCCGTCGCAATCAGCACCTTTGTCTTTCCCTTACGAAACGTATTCATGATCGTATCGCGTTCCTTTTGCCGCATATCACCATGCAAACACGCAGAAGCAAGTCCGCGACCATGCAGCTCCTTTTGCAGCTCCTTCACCTTACGCTTGGTATTGCAAAATACAAGTGATAACCGCGGTTCATATTCCTTAATCAATCCGCACACCGCGTTCGATTTCCGTTTTGTCTGCATATACGCCTGCGTCACCGTATCGGTCGGACGGTTTTGCACCCCAATCTCCACGCGAACAGGATCCGTCTGAAATTGTCCCGCAATCACCCTGATTTCTTTGTTCATCGTAGCGGAAAAGAGCATCGTCTGTCGTTTTTCCGGTACACACGAAAGGATCTCCTTCATATCATCGCGGAATCCAAAATCCAGCATTTCATCCGCTTCGTCAAGTACGACCGTACGTACATTTTTCAATTTCAATACTTTTTTGTTGATTAGATCCTTTAAACGCCCGGGCGTACCTACAACGATTTGCGCACCCGCGCGCAACGCGCGTATTTGAATGCTCGCCGGCTGTCCGCCATACACGCTTACGGTACGCAGTCCCTGAATGTGACGCGACAGTTCTCCCGCGACTTTTGCGGTCTGCATGGCAAGTTCGCGCGTCGGACACATGATCAGCGCCTGTACCTTCTTATTTGGCGGAAAAATACTTTCCAGAATGGGGATCATAAACGCCGCTGTTTTCCCTGTTCCCGTCTGCGCGAGACCGATCAAATCCTTCTTTTCCAAAAGCACAGGCAATGTCTCTGCCTGTATGGGTGTTGGCTTATGATACCCTGCCTTTTGCAAGGTCTTGTTCATCTCTTTTGATAATTGCTGTGAAAAGCTCACTGATACCTTCTTTCTCTTTTACAAAAAAAGAAGACTTTGCTATCTCAAAGCAAAGTCTTTTCTTCAATCTACTTTGTAATACTGCGTAAGTATAACACGTCAAGCGACATTTGTAAACAAAAAGCGCTTCCTTTTCAGGAAGCGCTTTTATTGTTTCCTTATTTTTCTTCTGCCAGACCTTTGTAGTATGCGTATCTTTCCTTCGCTTCTTCTTCGGATTTCGCAAACAGCTCATTTGCCATTTCCGGGAAAAGCTTCTGCAAAGATTTATAACGCGTCTCGCTCAGAATGAAGTCCTGGAAGCTTGCCGTCGGCTCTTTGGAATCGAGCGTGAACGGATTCTTGCCTTCTTCCTTGAGGAGCGGATTATATCTGTAAAGCTGCCAGTATCCCGCTTCCACAGCGCGTTTTTCTTCATGCTGTGTCTTGCCCATGTTGATACCGTGATTGATACACGGCGCATACGCAATGATGAGCGACGGACCCGGATACGCTTCCGCTTCCTGCATTGCCTTTAAGAGCTGCGCCTGGTTTGCGCCCATTGCAACGCTGGCAACATACACATAGCCATACGTCATCGCGATCGCGCCAAGGTCTTTTTTCTTGACCTTTTTACCGGAAGCCGCGAATTTCGCAATCGAACCGGTAGGCGTCGCCTTGGAAGCCTGACCGCCTGTGTTGGAATATACTTCCGTATCCATCACGAGGATATTAACATCTTCGCCGGACGCAATCACGTGGTCAAGACCGCCGTAACCGATATCATATGCCCAACCATCTCCACCAAATACCCATACGGATTTCTTGATGAACAAGTCTTTCTGGTCTAAGATCGCTTTGCATGTGTCGCACTTATCCGCAACCTTTTCAAGCGCCGCCACAAGGTTAGCGGATGCAATCTTGGATTCGTCGCCAAGGTCAGCAACCGCAAGCCATGCCTTCATCGCTTCCACAACCGTCGCGTCTTTTTCACCGTCCGCGTCGATCGCAGCCTGTACCTGGTCTTTGAGCGCGTTTCTGCGTGCCGTGAAAGCAAGATTCATGCCATAGCCAAACTCCGCATTGTCTTCGAACAGCGAGTTCGCCCAAGCCGGACCTCTTCCTTCGTCGTTTACCGTATACGGGCATGTCGGAGCGCTGCCGCCGTAGATAGACGAACAGCCTGTCGCGTTACCGATCACCATTCTGTCGCCGAACAGCTGCGTAACAAGCTTAACATACGGTGTTTCGCCGCATCCCGCGCAAGCGCCGGAAAACTCAAACAACGGCTTTAAGTACTGGCTTTCCGGAACGAGATTCTTTTTGACTTCGATTTTGGGTTCGGGCAGTGCCGCAGCAAATTCCCAATTTGCAGCCTGCAGCTTTTCCTGTTCCGGCTGCGGCTTCATCACGAGAGCCTTTTCCTTTGCCGGACAGATATCCGCACAGTTTCCGCAACCCGTACAATCGAGCGGAGAAACCTGAATACGGTAAGAATAACCATCTTTGCCGCGAGCCGGTTTCGTCTCATAGCCTGTCGGCGCATTTTTCATTGCCGCATCATCAGCCAAGAACGGACGAATCGCCGCGTGCGGGCAAACATACGAGCACTGGTTACACATAATACAATTGTCGATCTGCCATTCCGGTACGTTGACCGCAATACCGCGTTTTTCGTATTTTGTCGTGCTAAGCGGCACAAATCCACGCGGATCGAAAGCCGAAACCGGAAGATTGTCGCCCTTCTGGATCAGGATCGGGTGTACCACATCGCGATAGTAAGCGTCGTCCGGAACCGCTACCGGAGCAGCGCCCTGCGTCGTCGTTGCCCAGCTTTCAGGATATTTTACTTCCTGAACCGCCATGCCCGCGTCAACCGCTTTGTAGTTCATGTTAACGATCTCGTCACCTTTTTTGCCATATGTTTTCTTGATCGCCTTTTTCATGTAGTCAATGGCATCCGCTTCCGGAATGATGTTCGCGATCTTAAAGAACGCGGACTGCATCACCATGTTCGTTCTTCCGCCAAGACCGATCTCACCCGCGATCTTAATCGCGTCGATGTTATAGAATTTCAGTTTTTTCTTCGCAATAATGTTCTTCATTGCCGCCGGAAGCTCTGTTTCCATTTCCGCATCGCTCCACGGGGAGTTCAGCAGGAATGTACCGCCTTCCTTGATGCCTTCGAGCACATCATAACGGATAACATACGAAGGATTGTGGCAAGCCACCATGTCCGGCTGTGTGATAAGGTAAGCCGACTGGATGGGCGATTTACCAAAACGCAAGTGCGAAATCGTGATACCGCCGGATTTTTTGGAGTCATAGGAGAAGTACCCCTGCGCATACA
>CAZBSH010000097.1:0-3115 GCA_964494645.1 uncultured Christensenella sp.
CAAGCCGCGTATTATCGTAATGAACAAGATAGACAGGCTGCAAGGCGATATCCCGCAAAACGACGAGCGTACCGTATATGTTTCGGCGCGTACGGGCGTGGGAATGGACGAGCTGCTTGCGCGTACCGCAACGCTTTTGCAGCCGCAGCTTTTCAGTTTTTGCGGCAGGATCGGTTATGAGCGCGGGGACTTGCTCGCGCTGGTGAACAAACACGGCAAAAACGTACAGTTGGAATACGAGCCGCAATATATCGTCGTAAACGCAAAGCTCCCAAAGGATGTGATACGGCGTCTCGGCGGGGAAAACGGGCGTGGCTGAAGTTGCGGAAATGCACGTTTTTTGATATGATAAAAGCTTAAGGAGGGGATCAAAGCCAATGGAATTCAGGGAAGAACACAAGCATGAAAAAGTAAGTGCGCTAAAGGGAATATTGTGGACGCTTGCCATTGTGGCGTTTATGATGTTTGGACTTTTTGTCGTTGCATTCCTGCGGTTTTGGCTGGGCATCAGCTGGCCGCAGTTTGTGCTGTACGGCGTGGTGGTGGTGATCGGTTTTTTCCTGATCAAATGCCAGATGACGGACTATGTGTATGTGGTGCAAAAGGGAAAGATATATTTTGGGCGTAAGGTGGGCGCGCGGGAAAAGGAGCTTTTCTCTGTGCCTGTCCGAGATATTGTGAGCATGGGACCGTATACGGCGATGCACAGCCGCATTGCCGGAAAAAAGCAACGTAGATTTACGTTTTGTAAAAATCAGGACGCGTTTGTACTGGATCTGGGAGAGACGGTCGTGCTTTTGAGCCCGACGGAGGAACTGAAGGCCAGACTGGGGGACGAAAAATGAACACGCCCATCGTGGATATGCTGCGTGAGATCGCGCAAGCATCCGGATCGCGTTTTTGTATGCCGGGGCACAAGGGCAAGCCCGGGTTTTTGCCGTCGGAAGTGCATTGTTATGATATCACGGAGCTGCCAGGCGCGGATAATCTTTATATGCCGCAGGGCGCGATCGCAAGGGCGCAGGAGATGCATGCGGCGTTTATTGGCGCGCGAGAAAGCTTTTTTCTGGTGAACGGAAGCTCGGGCGGCGTTCATGCGGCAGTGCTGAGCGTGCTTGCGCCGGGGGACAAGGTGATCGTCGCGCGGGATTTCCATTTGAGCGCTGCTGCCGCGTTCGCGCTTGCGGACGCAAGACCGGTGTTGGTGCATCCGTCCGCGCAAGACACACAGTTGCCGTGCGTGGTGAGCGTAGAGGATATGGAGCGCGCGGTCAGGACGCATCCGGACGCAAAGGCGGTGTATCTGACCTATCCGAACTATTATGGAATGTGTGTGGACATCAACCGGTTGTGCGCGATCGCCCATGACGCGGGGATGCAGGTAATTTGCGATGCGGCACATGCCGCTGCGTTCGATTTTTCAGAGCTGTTGCCCGTTTCCCCGGCGGCAGCGGGATGCGATATCTGGGTGAGCAGCCTGCATAAGACGTTAAAGGCGATGAACCAGTGCGCCGTATTGTGCGTGGGTGAAAACGCGAAGATAGAATATGATGTGGTGCGTGCGAGACTGAATTTGCTGCAAACCACAAGCCCGTCGTATGTGCTTTTGGGGTCAAGTGATTACGCGCTTGCGTATATGCGTGAACACGGAAAGACGGTGCTTGGCATGACGGTCAATCTGGTGGAAGACAATATGCGGCGCTTGGAGGCGCTGGGCGGATATCGCTGCGTACTGCAGGATGTGCCGCGTAATACGGGCGCGTTTGACCGCGATGTGCTTAAGCTGGTGATCGACGTGACGGATAGGGGCATAAGCGGTTTTACGGCGGCACGTCTGCTGCACCAAAACGGGGTAGAGGTGGAGGCGGCGGATATCTCAAACATCGTGCTTATTTGCACGGTTGCGGATGGCGTTGCGGATTTTGATCTTTTGAAGATGGTACTGAAGAATATGAAGGGTTCTAACTATAACATACGCCGCGAGATGTCAGCGGACGATTTGGCAGCGGTGTTCGGCGCGCAGCCGTCCGTGCGGATGCATGAGGCGGTGTTTGCGCAGCGCAGAAGGCTAAAGCCGGAAGAGAGCGTAGGCTATATCGCTGCGTCGAGCGTAGGCGCCTATCCGCCGGGGGTGCCGGTCATCGTGCCCGGCATGGAGATTACGGAACGGATGGTCGATTATTTGAATCGTTTGAAAAACAGCGGATACCAGCTTTTTGGCATGGACGGAGGAATCGAGGTCGCATGTCTGTGATACGAACAAGAATACGCGGAAAGGCAGAAAAAAAGAGTTGAAGGGTTTGTTTATTACGTTCGAGGGCGTGGATGGATGCGGGAAAAGCACACAAATGCGCTTTTTATCAGAATATTTGACAGAAAAAGGGATCGCGCCGGTATTGACGCGCGAGCCGGGTGGATGTAATATCGCGGAAAAAATACGCGATCTGGTGCTGGATATCGGTAACAAGGAGATGCGCGACCGTGCGGAGGCTCTTTTGTACGCAGCGGCACGCGCGCAGCACGTGGGAGAGGTGATCGATCCGGCGGTGGACGGCGGTAAGGTCGTTTTATGCGACCGGTTTATTGATTCGTCGTTGGCGTATCAAGGTGTTGGGCGCGGTCTGGGGATCGGGCAAGTCATGGAGATCAACCGTTTTGCGATGGGTGACCGTATGCCGGATCAGACGTTTTTTTTGGATTTTCCGCCGCATCTGGCGTTCGAACGCATGAGTAAGAAGCGCGTGCACGACAGGCTGGAGACGCAGGAGGAAGAATTCTATATTCTTTTGTATAACGGTTTTGTGCAGCTTTCCGAACTGTATCCGGAGCGGATCATTCGTATCGACGCATCGGGCGATAAATTTGAAACGCAGGAGATCGTGCGGGAGAAGATGAACGAAATTCTTACGGAACGTGGCTTTTTCATATGAATGAAGTATTTGAAAACGCCATAAAAACAGGAAAGATCGCAGGGGCGTATTTGATTGCGGGTGCGTCGGCACAAACGACGCAAACAGAAATCGACGATTTTTTGACACACATCTATTGCGAAACGCACAGCGCATGCGGCAAATGTCCGGGATGCCTGAAGTATGCGCATAAAAATCATGCGGAT
>CAZBSH010000097.1:3215-4811 GCA_964494645.1 uncultured Christensenella sp.
ATGCGGCAAATGTCCGGGATGCCTGAAGTATGCGCATAAAAATCATGCGGATGTGATACATATCGAGGCAAAGGGCAGCATCAAGATAGATGATGTGCGTTCTGTGCCGGCGGAGGTGGCAAACAAAGCCTATGAGGGCGGCTATAAGGCGGTCGTGATCGCGCAGGCGGACGCCATGACGCCGCAGGCGCAAAACGCGCTGCTTAAAGTGGTGGAAGAACCTCCGGCGAATACGGTGTTTGTGATGGGGGCGCAAAATATCAAAAATATATTGCCTACTATACTGTCGCGGTGTATAATTTTAAAGACGTCGTTATCGAAGGAAAAGGCAGAAGAAATGCTCAGGGAAGAGCAAAAGCTGCCGACTTTGAAGGCGCGCGTGTTATCGGACGCGGCGGGCGGGGATTACCACCTGGCGCTTTCGTTTTTGCAGGATGATTTTTTTGACGCGCGCGATGATATGATTTTGGCTTTGAACCGTCTGTGGACGGCGAGGAATATGGCAACAAGCGCGACACTGGAGCTTTTTTTGAAACACGAGGCGGCAATATCGTTATGCCTTGACGTGGCGCTGCGCTACATTGCGGATGTGCTGGTATATAAGCATACGGGTGAGGCGGGGCACATCATCAATCAGGATAAGCTTTCAGAGATTGCGCAGCATGCGCGTTTGCGAGATTTTATACTCGTTAATACGCAGGAAAAAATTTATGATTGCGTGGTAAAGCGCGCCCAATGCGCAGGGCTTAATACAAAGCTCGCGCTGCAGAGCATGCTTTTTCATATATTGGAGGTAATTTTATGAGTTCAGTAATAGGAGTGAGATTCTCCGAAGTCGGGAAGATTTATTATTTTGATCCCGGCGACCTTGAAATAGAGCTTAATGATAAGGTTGTGGTGGAGACGGCGCGCGGCGTTGAATTTGGCGAAGTCGTGCTTGCGCCGCGCGAGGTGACGGAAAAAGAGATTGTGAAGCCGCTTAAGAAGGTCGTTAAAAAAGCGGACGAAAAGGATTTCAAAAAGATCGAAAAAAACAAGAAAAAAGAAAAAGAAGCGTTTGATATTTGCGTAGAAAAGATCGGCAAACACAAGATGGATATGAAGCTGATCGACGTGGAATATACCTTTGACGGCGGAAAGATCATTTTTTATTTTACGGCAGAAGGGCGTGTGGATTTCCGCGAGCTTGTAAAGGAACTTGCGTCCGTATTCAAAACGCGTATCGAGCTTCGGCAGATCGGTGTGAGGGACGAGGCGAAAAAGATCGGCGGACTGGGACCGTGCGGAAGACCGTGTTGTTGCAGCGCTTTTCTGGGAGATTTCCAGCCGGTGTCCATCAAGATGGCGAAAGAGCAAAACCTGTCTTTGTCGCCCACAAAGATCAGCGGGCTGTGCGGACGGCTGATGTGTTGCCTCAATTATGAGCAGGAGCATTACCACCAGATGCGTAAAAAGCTGCCGCGTGTGGGCGCGATTATCATGACGTGCGACGGTGAGGCGTGCGTGATCGATACGAATGCGCTGACGGAAAAGATACGGGCAAAACGTATCCTGCCGGATGGGTCGTTCGAGATCAGGGAATATGATCTGGAAGAC
>CAZBSH010000098.1:0-4809 GCA_964494645.1 uncultured Christensenella sp.
GCGTGAACCTGTCCTCGCCGCTTCTGATGGCTTTGAACAGGCGGTCTGTGATTTCCAGCGACTTTATTAAATGGTAATCAGCTATGTATTGCAGGCGCAATTCCACCTCTAAATTGGGGTATACGCATTCGCTGGTGTCGTAAAAATCGCGGCATTTGTCTGCGTAGGCTGCGCGGGTTTCGGGTGTCCATACGGGAATTTCTTGCTTCATGGGGGGTATCTCCTCTCGGTTTATATGCTATACTCACTTGGTTAGTTTTCTGAAGCTACTCGTAATATCTGAATGACTTGATTAAGATATTCTTCAATGTTTATTACTCCATTGACCGCCAGTGACGTTATTCCACTCTTTTCTTCTTGTGTCATTCGGTAAGAACCTTTCTTCGTATGGTGACAGCACTGCCCTTTGGCAATCGGTTTGCCGCAGTGAGTACATTCAGACGTGTTTGCCGGGATTTCTTGTTTCATGGGGTTATCTCCTCTCGGTTTAAACGCTGTTCAAACTGTGTTTGAAGTATCTTTAAATCTGTGTTAAACTTCATATATTAGAGTTTTGCTCTATGGTTTTTGGCGGCTGTTTTTTCCTTGGTCGGTGGAACAGTCGCTTTTTTGTCCGAAAAATACTCTTTCGGCACGAGTTTCATCCAGTCAAACCCAATTTCTGTCATGATTGAGAATCCTTTGTACATTTCCTCTGGAAATTGGTCTAATACTGCAAAAATCAGTTGTGCGATCTCATTTCCATTCTTGGATTTCAAATCATTTTTTAAGTAATAGTATTTAGTACCGAAAAGAGGAATATCTAGTTGCATCGTAAAACCGAATCTTCCTTTTGCGTCTTTAGTCATCCGTATTGTCACATTCATAGCGCACCTCCAAAACTCATTAATCCCATTCGCACAGCCGCTTCATGCAAATCGTTTACGCTTATCATTTCGTTTTCGTGCGCTGCTGCCAGTACACGTGCCAGCCTGTACTGCTTCATCATGGTTCGGAGGCCGCCCGGCTGGTTGGCGCGGCTGCGCAACATTCCCAGACAATTTTTATCCAACTCTACTTCGGTAAACAAACCGTCAATATCCCTCTTCGAGTAGTAATTAAATACATTCAGACGATAATCGATACGGCTCTGCACCTGGTCAAATTCATCGCGTTTATCAATTTTTTCTTTGATAGCGGGATTGCCGGAGTACACAATGCCAACGCCCGCTTTATCGTTTATAGCTCGCAATGCTTCAATAGCTTTGTGCGTTAAATGCTGAGCTTCATCGATTACGATCAGCTGGTCGGTTCCGCTTAATCGGCTGATTATTTTTCGCATCCATTCGCTGGTTGCGCCGTGCCTTCTTATACCGTATGCGTCCGAAATAATGGTTAGGATTGCGCGTGGCGTGTTGGTCACTACATCCGCTTCAATATTCAGAACGCCTGTATGCTTTTCGCAATATAGCTTTATAGCCGTTGTTTTGCCCGTACCCGCTGCGCCTGACAAGAGCAACACGCCGTTGGTGGCGTGGGCGATAGATATTTTGTTTAAAATTTCTTGCGTGTTCTTAAATGACTGTACGATTGGCTGCTGCACGATGTTGCCTTTTTTCACGTCCTGCATATCAAAATACTGCTGAATCCTGCGCGCTATATCTTCATTATCTCCGGGATATTTGTCGCTCAAAAACTGCGACAACGTACCCTTTGAAACGTCTATTTTGCGCGCTATCTCCGTTTGGCTGGAATTGGCAGTAATGATATGCTCGTTCATTTTCTGCCGTAATACATCAATATTCGTCATTTGTTCGCCCTCCTTGCAAAATGCTTAATATTTTATTGTCATCGGTCTGCTTTATACCGTTAACAACGTTTTTTAGCGGCTGATACTCTGCTTCTCTCGCGGCTATTAGTTCATCCTGCTCCGCAATGATTTCCTTGTATATCTTACGTTCCCGTGGGCTTAAATCCTCGTTCGACACTTGAGCTTCCAGCCCTTCATATCTTGCGGCCTTTCGCTCTGTATATTCCTGCACAGTGTGCACGGGAACGTCCTCATAATAGCTGCGGATATGGGCTTTTCGCGCCTTTTCAATCTTGCGGTTTCTTCGTACCAGCTCCATGGAATAAGGCGTGCCGTATTCGGCAAGTTCCACCGCCTCGGCGGTACAAATATACTCACCCTGCTCGGTCACAACAATAACCGTCCGTATATCATCGCCATTGTAGTGTGCGTAAACTAATTGATCAGAATACGGAATCAACTTTTCGTGGTTGTAATTCATGCCCGTGGTGCTGATTTTGATACCGTTTCTTTTTACCTTGAGCGGCTTTGTAGTCCTCGAAAGAAGAATGTTTAGAATATCCGAATCGCTCACCACGCGCTTTTGCTTTGTAAAGTGTGCAGCATAGTATTCATTCGGCGTTTTGCCGCCCAATTTCGAATGCGGGGTATCATTGTACATACGAATAAGATTATCCATAAAGGGCTTGAAATCTTCCCACGCTATCAATAAATCTGTTTTCAAAAGCGCTGCATTCAGCTTTTTCATTGCTTGAGGTCTTAATTCGGGCGAACCGCCTGTATAGGATGGTAAGTGTCTTATCCACTTATCCTCCAGCGTCTTGAAAGTTCGCTCAATCGGCTTTGCGCGCGCGTTATATGGTATCGCTCTTGTGACATTGAACCTCATACGGTTAGCGACTGACAGCTCAAATTCAGTGTTGAATAAATCGTAGGACTTATAATCTTTGCCGTGGTCGGTCTGAACCTCATCTGGTATACCGTTGACCCTGCACGCCCTTGCAAAGCTATCTAATGAAATATCGCTGTTCGGTTTATCCGTATTTATGGCGTACCCTACAAATTTTCGGCTTGCCCTGTCTATCCATGCGCTGAGCACAGGCTTGAATACCTCTATTTTGCCGTTTATGGTGCGATATACGAGGCAATCAACGTCGTGATGATCTGCGACCCATTGTTGATTGGAATACATTTTAGAGTAGTCCTGCGGCGTGTAGCTGCTCCAATCGTTGTGATATTTTTTAGCCCCATCGCGGTAGTAGCTTACAACGTGTGGCGGAAGTTTTTGCACCGCCCGCTCAAAAGAGGATAGGTGCGGAATCTCCCTTCCCTCAAACTGAAATGCCACCATTTCATAGCATGATTTAATTGTGGTTTTGCGGTCTGTAGCCCATAGTTTAAAGAAGCACGCCCACATATCGTCATCAATTGCGCTCTCTCCACGGTTATGACCGCCGCGCCCGTCAATAAGGCCTTGCCAGCCCAGTTCTTTATACTTTTTGCGCCACCGATAAAGCGCATTCGCCTTGATTGGTTTTTCGGGGTTTGCGCTGTTCCACCGTTGCACAAAAGACTTCATCTTTTCTTCTTTGGGGGAGTAGTCTGTAAAGCTATCATATTCAAGAATACGCTGCTCCCAAAAGCACGCATGCTCTCGCTGCGCATCGGTTACATCCCAGAAGATTTTGGTTGTTTTATCGGCTTCCTTGGCGGCGTGGGCTTGTTGGGCGGAATCCGGCAGACTATCAACAAATATTTGCATCGTATTTCCACTCATACCGCCGACTCCCTTTACATATCTATAGATATATTTATTGTTTTGGGCGCGTTGTCTGACGGCTCTTTCGGTAATTTTTAGAAGCAAAGCGCACTCCTTAACGCTTATCCAGTTCATGCCATCACCCACGGTCAACATCACCTTTCAAGCCATACAATGCAAAGAATAATTTTTTGAACATATCTGTCGGATTCTCTTTTCCAGTTTCCACCATACTCAAATATGACTGTGATACAGCAAGCGATTCTGCAAATTCTTTTTGGTTAAGCTTACATTTTTTTCTTCGCGCTTTTATTACTTGCCCAAATTCAGACATATTAGTAACCTCCCATTGTTTAAAATACAAAGTCGATATATAATATTACCGTACTTATATTGTATATCGGTATACTGATATTTGTCAATGATTATTATTGGTGCGCTGATATTTCGGAGGAATTATGGAGCATATTTCGTCTAACATAAAAAAACTAAGAATAGAAGAGGACTTAACTCAAAAGGAATTTTCACAAAAGTTACTAATTTCTCAATCATATTTAAGTGGCGTGGAAAACGGACGCGAACAACCCACCGAAAGACTCATTAAGCTAATTTGCCTTGAGTTCGGTGTCAATGAAGAATGGTTGGTCACTTCTAAAGGTGAAATGTATGATGACGTTTATGAAAATAATAAGGGAGAACTAGCTACTTTATCTAACAAAGCTCTACTTTCAATAATGCAGAGCTTGACGACATCGTCAAATGTTGAGTATGGGTTTGTAACTATGTCAATTTCGATGCTGGCCGATATGCTAAAGTATAGCGAATCATATAAAGAACAAGAGAAGTTAGATTATTTAGAATACCTGCAAAATCTGTTAATGGATGTAGAAAGACTTTTTCAAGTCTTACATTTGCCAACAACTGATGAAATAAACTTAAATAAACATAAAAAAGTCATAATGGATGATCTGGATAAAATCATCTCAATTATGATTTCTATACGTTGAATGTAAAATGAATAACTATACAATGTGTTCATAGTTAAAGATATTTCCGCATTATCGTTGTTTTTTGTTCCGCAATAGCAAGGTTTTTTAATAAATTCTCACTTTGCTTCCTAATTCATGTATGTAAAATTTACGATTGTTGAGCGTTTTTTCTGATTTGATATTGGGGAAAGATTCTTACTTTGCGTGACGGAATACAATTCTCATCATTGCCACCTTCCGGGGTGCCCGGAAGAGTCAACATCAGCCCCCAC
>CAZBSH010000099.1:0-4721 GCA_964494645.1 uncultured Christensenella sp.
TCCGGCGGTGATCCCGCTCGGGACACGCGTATATATTGACGGTGTAGGCTGGCGCGTAGCGGAGGATACGGGCGGCGCGATCAAAGGAAACATCATTGATCTTGCTGTTTCAGGGCACGATGAATTTGATAAGTTCAGCGCGCGGGTATGGTGGTAGACCAAAGAAGCGCCCCCCGGCTTGGGAGCGCTTCATATAAGGAAGAAAATGAAAAAGAAAAAACATATTGTTTATGTTTTTATGATACAGCGGCTATGTGAATAAACAGTGTTAAATTAATGAAAAAATTGTTAACAAATGTAATAATTTTGTAAGGTGGACAAGAATATGCAAAAAATTGAGCGGGAGTTATATAGATACGGGAGCTTAAAGGAGCAGACAAGGGAGATCGAGGAAGAGATCAGGGAGTTTGCCGCGAAGAAGATCGAGATCGTGGACGGGATGCTGCGCGCGTCGGTGACGGACTGTGTACGGGTACAGGGGGGACGGTCGAATGATCCGGTATATGATGTGGTGGAAAAACTGGTGGATGTATATGATACGCAGATCACCGAAGCGTCGGCACGGCTTAAGGAAATATATGCGGAGCATGAGCGCATGAGGGAGCGTATCGTTCGGGCGGGACTTGACGATTATGAACGGCGGTATATCGGGCGGAGGTATATAGACAGGGTCGCGCATGCGGATATTGCGGTGGAAATGGGATATTGTGAGCGGCAGTTGAGCCGGATACGCAACACAGCCTTGAAGAAGATCGTGAGCGGGGGATGAGCGTCCATGTCCGCAAATGTCCGATGGATGTCCGACGATGTCAGGAGCGGACGTGGTATGATCATAGTGTAAAAATAGGAAGTGCGGGGACGCGCTTCTTTTTTTGCGCAAAAAAATAGAAAAGAGGAAGTAGGATATGGCAGGAAATAACAAATGGAATGATGCGTACACAGGGATGCAACGAAACGGAAAGGCGACGGAGACAGAAACGGAAAAGATACTGAAATTGGTACGGGTTTGGTGTATCATATGGGTAAGAAAGATCCGCAGATCGTGCGTGGAGATGTGATAACGGGGGGAACAAAAGTTGACCCGCAGACGACAGGCAACATCGTGCAGCCGTTGTCGGCGCAGGTGAACGCGCTGAGCGCGACCAGTACGCCGCAAGGGGAAACGGACTGGGCAGCGGCGTACAGAGACCGGCAAAAGGAAGCGGAAACGAAGTCTGCGGCAACGCTTGCGCAGCAATCGTATTGGGACATGCAGAAACAGGCAGCGCTTAGCAGTGCGTCGAACCCTAATACAACAGACGGGGGAACAAGTTGTTTACGTACAACGCCGGAGATGAGAAATTTTGGCAGTACGTGGCGATGTACCCGGAGGATATGGAAAATCTGCTGAAAAAAATGGGTATTCTCCGCAGGACGCGAATAACATCGCGCACAAGCTGAACGCAGGCGATGTGGTGGTCGAGGCGCGAATGACGGGAACAAGCCAGGATGACCCACCGTATTTACAAGCCATGACGCAGGCGATCGGCGAACAGAATTTGAAAAATTTGCAGGGAACGTTTTTATCCAGTCCGTTCGGGGGGCTGGCATACGCGTTTGGCGGAGAAGCGGAACAGATCAAGGCGACAGACGGCGGATATACGGCGAATGGCATGCCGTATGTGGTGATCAACTTTAACAAGCCGTGGTATATGGGAGGAACGAACAAATGAACAGAGGAAAAAAGGGATTGGCGGTCGCGTTGTGCGCGGCGCTGTGCCTGAGCCTTGCGGGGTGTACGCTTATTGAAAGTGTCGTGGGCATCGCGGAGGGGGCGCAAAAGCTGCTCGCGCCCAAAAGCGAGGAAAAGGAATACATTTTTGACGAAAACCTGAAGGTGCTGGCGCTTGACGAATTTTATATCTATGAGGACGGAAAGCCCGTCCTCACGGTGGAAGGGATGGGCAATCAAGATTTTAGTCCGGAAGACTATTCAGGATATTATGGGAAACGGTATGAGGGGACGCCGTACGATTTGCGCGGACATACGCTGGAAACCAAACGCGGGATCGGCAATGGAAGTACGATGGATGAGATAGTGGAAGCGTACACGGGATACGCGTTTGCGTGGCGTTCGAGAGATTGGGAGGTCATTGATACCTTTGATTTGAGCATTGAGCAAATCGCGGAGTTGGTAAGCGCATCGCCAGAAGATGAGGTCGTTGAATGTTATGCGGATATCTATATCACGAAGGATGGGCAGGCATTGACAACGGGCGGTTTCCGGAAGTATTTGGACGACAATCATTTGGGCGGGCAATATGTGGTGAACCATATGGACGAGTTTTTTGAGCAAGCATGGAATCTTGGTTTTGCCATAAAAGATGGTGTTGTTGTGGGATGGTCGGTCTGGAATTTAATGTGAAGCCGGAGGAGCGAAGAGATAAATGGTGAAAAGAGGAAAAAAAGGAATGGCGGTCGCGTTGTGCGCGGCGCTTGTGATGTGGCGAGGAGAAGACAAGGCGGCAAAAAGGTACTGAGGGGAATATGTTTGACAGTGGGGTAATTGATGACTGGCTTGAGGATTGGATTTTTCTTTTTGATGCGGTAGGGATGAGGCTTTGGAGAAATAAAAAAATATATCAATTATGCGACCGTCCAAATGGGCGGTCTTTTTTATGCAAATTTATGCAAAGAAAGTGAGGAAAAGAAATGGAAATGGCAGGAATGATCGTGGGGATGGCGCTGGCGTTTGTGCTGGGGGCGTACATCAGGAAACCGTTTGAATGGACGCGCGCAAGGAAAGAAACACCGCCGCCGATCGAACCGCCGGAGGAACAGACCGGTAAGCGCAAGCGGGACAAGGCAGCACAGCTCGATAATCTTTTGAGTTATACGGGCAGCAAACAGACAGAAGACGATTTTGAAAACTAAAACACGGGGGAGAAAGAAAACATGAAGATCAAAAAGAAAGCAAGTGAAATATGGGCGGAATACCAGCGTGGTATTTCTTATAACATGGGGATCGGGCTTTACAAAGATGTGGAGCGCAACAACAACTTTTTTAACGACAAGCAATGGGAGGGCGTGAACGCGCCTGACCTTGATAAGCCGGTATTTAACTTTTTAAAACCGGTCGTTTCATACTATGTAGCGATGCTGATCAGCGATGATATTGCCGCAAACATAGAGCTTGCGGGCGGTACGGATATGCTGGAGAAACATGGGCGCGGTAAAACGACCCTCAAAATGAAAAAAGAAGTAACGGTCGGTACAAAAAAGGGTGAAACGCCGGATGGAGGCGCACCTGCTGCAGGCGGGGATGCGCCTGTGTTGCCCGGATTGCCGGGCGGGGATGCGTCGTCGGACACGCAGACGCACGAAATGAGTGTCAACGAGCTGATCCCGAAAATCCTTTCGCAGGAGATCGACAACATCATCGAACGTACGAACATGACGTTTAAAAACCGCAAGATGATCCGTAACTGTGCGGTGGACGGCGACGGGTGTTTTTATGTGTGGTTCGATCCTGACGCGGAAACAGGTTTTGACTATAAGGGGGAGATTAAGATTGACCTTGTGGACAATACGAATGTGCTGTTTGGGAACCCGTCAGACGCGGAAGTACAGGAGCAACCGTATATTATGATCGCTTATCGCAGGCTTACGGAGGAAGTGAAGGACGAGGCGGCGATGAACGGGCTTGACCCGAATAGCATCACTTCGGACAACGAAAGCCATTACATGAACGCAAATAAAGATCACGAGAACGATTATACGACGGTCGTGTTGAAAATGTGGAAAGAAAACGGCACGGTACATATCATGAAAAGCACACGTAACGCACTGGTGAAGCGCGAGGCGGACACAGAGTATAAGCTGTATCCCCTGGCGTACATGAACTGGGAGAGCGTCAAAAACTCTTACCACGGTGTATCTCCCATCACGGGAAAGATACAAAATCAGATATTTGTCAATAAAATCTATGCGATGGCGATGCAGAATGTGTTGAATAATGCGTTCCCGAAGGTGATGTATGATCGCACGAAGATCCCGTCGTGGAACAACAAGGTGGGCGCGGCTGTGGCAGTGACGGGCAACCCCAACGATGCGATCTTTGCGAACTTCAGGGCGGCGGACATGAGCGACGATGTGGTCAATATGGCGGGCATGACCATCAAACAGACAAAGGAGCTGATGGGCGGCAGCGATGCGGCGCTTGGCAACGTGAAGCCGGATAATACGTCGGCGATCATTGCACTGCAAAAGGCTTCGGGTGTGCCGCTGGATATCCAGAAGAAGGATTTTTATAACTTTGTGGAAAGCTGTGTGCGCATATTTATCGAGATGATGCGCGTTAACTATGGTGTGCGGCAGGTGGCAGTGAGCGATACGGACGGGTGCAGGATGCAGGGTGAGTTTGACTTTTCGTTGCTCGATCGTTATGCGTTCAATTTGAAGATCGACATCGGCGCGGGCGCTTACTGGTCGGAGCTGATGCAGGTACAGACATTGGAAAATCTGTTGGCAAACAAGATTATTCCTGACGCGATCACCTATTTGGAGGCTGTACCGGAAGGGTACATCCGCAACAAAAACAAGATCATTGAGAAGATCAAGGAGCAGCAGGGCGGCGCGGGCGGCGGAGCGCCGGATATGGCCGCGATGATGGGCGGCGGAGCACCATCGGATATGGCTGCGATGATGGGCAGCGGAGCGCCACCGGATATGGCTGCGATGAT
>CAZBSH010000100.1:0-4685 GCA_964494645.1 uncultured Christensenella sp.
GGAATATAGAAAGGTGTTTTCGGATACGGATATTGATTTTGATGATGATATTCCTACGGAAACGCGTGGACGTCGCAGGATAGAGGTCACACAGCCGATTCCGACAGTCAGTGAGGGTAAAAATGTTGTGACAGGTACGGCAGCGGGCACGAAAGCCACAAATCTAATGACGCCTCCAAAGCAGAATACATCAAAATATATCAAGCCGCCGCTTAACTTGTTGTCGGCTCCACAAGGCACAGGTGCGCGTACTTCCGCTTCTGATTTGCGAAAAAATGTAGAAATATTGGAAAACACGCTAGCGAGTTTTCATGTCAGCGCGAAGGTCGTCAATGTGAGCCGCGGTCCTGTGGTGACGCGTTATGAGGTTCAACCTGCGCCGGGGATCAAGGTCAGTAAAATCGTAAATCTCGCGGACGATATCGCGATGAATCTTGCGGCGCGGGATGTACGTATTGAGGCGCCCGTACCCGGAAAACCGGTGGTGGGTATTGAAATACCAAACACCGAAACAAGTTCGGTTGGGTTACGAGAGCTTGTGGGTGCGGAAGACTTTAAAAAGTTGAAAAGTCCGATTGCATTCGCGCTGGGCAAAGACATCGCGGGGACGAATGTTTACGCGGACATTGGACGTATGCCTCATATGCTGATTGCGGGAGCGACGGGTTCCGGCAAAAGTGTATGTATCAATTCGCTGATCATCAGTATTTTGTATCATTCCTCGCCGGAAGATGTGAAGATGATTATGATAGACCCCAAAGTGGTCGAACTCAATATATTTAACGATATTCCGCATTTGCTTATACCTGTCGTTACCGACCCTAAAAAGGCAGCGTCTGCGATCAATTGGGCCGTCAATGAAATGACGATGCGTTACCGTATGTTTGCGGCAAAAGGCGCAAAGGATTTAAAAAAGTATAACGATATTATGCTGGCGGAGGAGCAAGAGAAACTGCCGCATATCCTTGTTATTATTGACGAATTGGCGGATCTTATGATGGTTGCGCCGGGTGAGGTGGAGGATGCAATATGTCGGATTGCGCAGCTTGGACGCGCAAGCGGTATTCATCTGGTAATTGCGACACAGCGTCCATCGGTCGATGTTATCACAGGTATTATCAAAGCAAATATTCCGTCAAGGGTCGCTTTTGCGGTGTCCTCGCAAGTGGATTCGCGTACGATCCTCGATATGGCGGGGGCGGAAAAACTATTGGGACAGGGCGATATGCTGTTTTATCCCTCCGGTGCGCCCAAGCCTATGCGCTTGCAGGGATGTTTTATTTCGGACAAGGAAGTAGAAGCTGTTACGACCTTTCTAAAAGAGCGTACAACAGCCAATTATGATTCGCGTGTGTTAGACGGCATATCCAAAGAGTCTGCGTCTCCGATCGCCGGACAGGAACAGACAGATGAGTTATTCATCAAAGCGTTGGAGGTTGTGATGGAATACGACCAGGCATCCACATCAATGTTGCAAAGAAGGCTTAGGATAGGCTACGCACGCGCAGCGCGACTGATCGATCAACTGGAAGAGAGCGGGTATATTTCGCCTATGGATGGCAGTAAGCCACGGCAGGTGTTGATTACAAAGGAAGAGTTTGACAAGATCGTGTCCCCTCAGGGAGAGGAAGAGTAATATGGCGGTAAGAATTGGCGTAATTTCGTTGGGATGTGCAAAAAACAGAATGGATACGGAGCTGATGCTTGCACAGCTCGAAAAGGATTATGTATTTGTGCAGGATATTGCTGATGCTGATATTATGCTGATCAATACCTGTGCCTTTACGGATGAGGCGAAGGAGGAATCAATCAATACGATCCTCGAGGCAGAGCAGCAAAAAAAGTTTGGTAATGTCAAAGGGATCGTTGTAACAGGCTGTCTGCCGCAGCGTTTTCGGGAAGAGCTTTCACAAACTCTTCCGCGAGTGGATGCTTTTTTAGGGACTGCGGGCTATAAGGATATTGCAGCGGCGATCGAAGAGGTTGTAAATGGCGGACATTTTACAAAATATGCGGATGTTGCTTTTGATGAGAACTACCATGAGCGTGTCGTTACGACAGTTGCGCCTACCGCTTATGTCAGAATCGCGGAGGGATGTGATAACTGTTGCAGTTACTGCGTCATTCCTTCAATCAGGGGTCGTTATCAGAGCAGAAAACCGCAGGCGATCCTTGACGAAATCGCTTCGCTTGCGCAAAATGGTTTTTCAGAAATCATATTGATCGCGCAAGATACGACAAACTATGGCGCGGATCTTGGCAGTGGCATCAATCTTGCGAGGTTGCTCGATAAGGCGGCAGAGATCGAGGGCGTTAAATGGTTACGCGTACTGTATAGTTATCCGAACGGAGTGACGGAAGAGCTGCTTGATGTCATGATGAAGCACGACAATATCGTAAAGTATATTGATATTCCGGTGCAGCATCTGGATAATGATGTTCTTGGACCAATGAACAGAAGAAATACTCGCGAATCTACCTGCGAAGTAGTGGAGAGAATTCGCAATGCTTCCCCTGATTTTATCATTCGTTCCACTGTGATCGTCGGGTTCCCGGGAGAAACGCGGGACAATGTGATACATCTTTACAGTACTATGAAAAAATTGCAGTTTGATAGACTGGGAGTGTTTACTTACTCTCAGGAAGAAAATACACCCGCCGGCGCAATGGAGGATCAGATTGACGAGGAGGAAAAGGAATTTCGTAAGGATTCTGTGCTCAATGTACAGTCTTCTATTTCTCTTGATTTGAACCAAAGGCGTATTGGTAAAGTATATGAGGTGTTGATAGAAGGGAAGGATGACCATACCGGTGTATATTATGGACGTTCTTATGCGGAAGCGCCGGATGTTGACGGGAAGATATTCATAGAAACGCAGCAGGAACTGGAAGAGGGAAAATATTATAACGTAAGAATTACGAAGGCGTATAGCTATGATTGCGCGGGGGAGCTTGAACAATGAAATGGAATGCACCTAATATATTGACTTTGGCACGAATCATACTCATTCCTTTTTTTGTAATGATTTATTTTGCCAATGTACCTGATTGGAACATCTATGCTGCTATAATATTTATAGTAGCGGCGTTCACCGACTGGCTGGACGGATTCCTTGCGCGTAAATTCGACATGGTTTCGAATTTTGGTAAGCTTTGGGATCCGATTGCGGACAAGCTGCTGGTGTTGGCCGCATTGCTTGTGTTGATGAGCTGGGAAAGAGTGGCGATGGTTCCGGTATTGATTATTGTTTCGAGGGAATTGATTATCGGCGGCGTGCGTTCGTTGGCAGCGTCAAAAGGAGTTGTAATTGCGGCGGATATGTCCGGGAAGCTAAAGACGGTAGTACAGTTTATAGCGATCATACTGTTGTTGCTCAATGATTGGCCGTTTATGTTCGTACCGGTTTCGATTGGGACGATACTGATTTGGGTGAGCGCTGCTCTGGCCGTTTACTCGTGCGTTGAATATATGGTGAAGAACGCAAAAATACTGAAAGATTGATGGGGAAACAGAAAGGAATTTAGAGCATGGAAAAAGATAAAGCATTAGACGTAGCACTTGCGCAAATCGAAAAGCAATTTGGAAAAGGCGCGGTTATGAAATTAGGAGAAGCCGCGAAAAATATGAATATATCTGTTGTTCCGACGGGATGTCTTGAGCTTGATATTGCCCTTGGAATAGGGGGCGTGCCGCGCGGAAGGATCGTTGAGATATACGGACCGGAATCTTCGGGTAAAACAACGGTAGCGCTTCATATGATCGCGGAAGTACAAAAACAGGGTGGAGCTGCGGCATTTATTGATGCGGAGCATGCTCTTGATCCGGTATATGCAAAAAATCTCGGCGTGGATATCGACAATCTTTATGTTTCACAGCCAAGCACAGGTGAAGAAGCACTGGAGATCACTGAAGCGTTAACACGCAGCGGAGCGATAGATATTATTGTCGTGGACTCGGTTGCGGCGCTTGTTCCAAAGTCGGAGATCGAGGGGCTGATGGGGGATTCACATGTAGGTGCGCAGGCACGACTGATGTCACAGGCGTTAAGGAAGCTTGCGGGTGTGATCAACCGGTCTAATACGATAGCAGTATTCATCAATCAGCTGCGTGAGAAGATCGGCGTAATGTTCGGCAGTCCGGAAACGACGACGGGTGGTAAGGCGCTGAAGTTTTACGCATCCGTGCGCCTTGATGTACGCCGGATTGAGACGATCAAGGTCGGAGACCAAATGATTGGTAACCGTACGCGAATCAAAGTTGTTAAAAACAAAGTAGCGCCGCCGTTCAAAACGGCAGAATTTGAAATCTATTATGGTGAAGGAATCAGCGAGACCGCAAGTATTTTGAATCTGGCGACACAGCTTGGGGTCATTGTAAAATCGGGTTCGTGGTTCTCTTATAATGGGGAGCAGATCGGGCAGGGGCGTGACAATGTAAGGCAATATCTGGCTGCCAATCCGGAGATCGCAGAAACAATCAAGCAAGAGATTTTGAAATCTTATAAGCTTGGGGAATATGCGGATATGCCGGATGAAGAGCCTGTAGAAGAGGCAGAGGCAAAGAAAAAGAGCAAATAGTATAAGGTTTATGGTGGTGCAGTATTCTAGTCGGTACTGCCGATTTCGAAGGCGGGCCTAAAAATCCGTTAAAGGGCACATCGATGAAGTTTCTGGTGCTGGCCGCT
>CAZBSH010000101.1:0-4611 GCA_964494645.1 uncultured Christensenella sp.
ATACAAGCTGGTACAAAGGCTAGGCGGAGCAGAAGCGATCGGTCCTGTGAGCCAGGGGTTGGCACGACCGGTAAATGACTTGTCGCGCGGATGCAGTGTAGAAGATATCGTATCGGTTGTGGCGATCACGGCGGTACAGGCACAGTCCTTCTAAGAAAAAAGGGGTATAGTAAAATGACAAATGTATTGGTAATTAATGCCGGAAGTTCTTCATTGAAATATCAGTTGATTGATATGGACACAGAGAATGTTATTGCAAAAGGATTGGTGGAGAGGATCGGGATCGATCATTCCATCATCAAGCACAAGCCTTCCGGAAAAGATAAGGCGGAGATCGAAACGCCGATGAAGGACCACAATGACGCGATGGAGCAAGTGATCAAGGCACTCACTGATCCTGTGCATGGCGTGGTATCTGATCTTTCCAGCATCAAAGCAGTTGGACACCGCGTTGTACATGGTGGCGAGAAGTTTAGCGGTTCTGTGCTGATTAACGATGCTGTGATCGATGCGTTAAAAGAGAACATAGAATTGGCGCCGCTTCATAATCCGGCAAACCTGATGGGGATTGCGGCCTGTATGAAGCTGATGCCGGGTGTGCCGATGGTGGGTGTGTTTGATACGGCGTTCCATGCGAAGATGCCAAAGAAGGCATTTCTTTATGGTATTCCTTATTCTGCCTATACGGATTACAAGGTTAGGCGGTACGGCTTTCATGGTACATCGCATAAGTATGTTTCAAGGCGAGCGGCGGAAATACTGGGTAAGGATATCAAGGATCTGAAAATCATCACCTGTCATCTTGGGAATGGTTCTTCCGTAGCGGCTGTTGATGGTGGGGTATCTGTAGATACTTCGATGGGATTCACTCCCTTAGAAGGGCTTGTGATGGGTACGCGCAGCGGTGATCTTGACGCGGCGATTGTTCCATATTTGATGGGCAAGCTTAATATGAATGTTGACCAGGCGATCAATTATCTCAACAAAGATTCCGGTGTATGGGGCATTTCCGGTGTGTCGAGTGATTTTCGCGACCTTTGGACCGAAGAGGCAAAAGGAAACGAACGCGCGAAAATTGCGCTTGATGTATTCAATTACAGGCTGAAAAAGTTTATCGGCTCTTATGCGGCAGCTATGGGCGGTGTTGATGTGCTGACCTTTGCCGGCGGTGTTGGAGAGAATGACTGGGATGTTCGCGCACATGCGACAGAAGGTCTTGCGTTTATGGGAATCAAGATCGACAAGCAGAAAAACGATAAGATGCGCGGTGAGGAAATGGATATTTCCGCGCCGGATTCCAAAGTCAAAATACTGGTTATTCCGACGGATGAGGAAATGACGATCGCACAAGATACTTATGAGATTTGCTGTAAATAAAGTCTGTATCAAAAAAGATATTGACAATTAAAGGGCATAAAAATATAATGATATGGTAGCTGTTTTTCGGCTGAGGGCAAAGAATGATTGATATCAACCTTTCAATTGCATTGAAAAGTGAGGGGCAGACATATTCTTATGAGTATAGTGGTGCTCTGGATTTTGGAAAAGATATTAATCTGAATGAACCGCTTATGCTGAAAGCCAACTATAGTGCCAACGACAAACGCATCAATATCAAGGGTATGCTCAGTACCGTTTTGAATATGCGATGTGACCGGTGCTTAAAAGAAATGACGTACGATTTTGCGGGAGAGTTCGACGAAGTCTTTCTTCCCGAGGGTACGCAGGGCGAAGACGAATATACCTATCGCAGCGAGACGCTTTGTCTTGATAAAATGGTATATGATATCATTATGCTCGGTTTGCCGCATCAGCTTGTGTGTAATGAAGCATGTAAAGGATTGTGTCCCAAATGCGGACAGGATCTGAATGCCGCACAGTGCGAATGTGAAACAAACGACACGGATGAAACAAATCCGTTTGAAAAATTAAAGGGATTGTTTTGACCCCAGGGAGGTGTAGAAAATGGCAGTACCAAAGAATAGGACTTCTAAGCAACGTAAACGTACAAGAAGAGCACACTGGAAGCTGACTGCTCCTGCTGTATCGCAGTGCCCGCAGTGCCACCAGCCGAAGCTGTCTCATAGAGTATGCCCGAATTGCGGATACTACAACGGAAGACTCGTCGTAGCGCCCAAAGAGGAAGCAGCGAAATAAGATTTTCAAGAAAAAGGGTCTTGTAAAGTATACAGACCCTTTTTTTAGTTGAATTTAGGTTGGAAATCATTGTGTTTTCATGTATACTATACTTGTATTTGTCTGAACATTCGAGAGGAATAAACATGAAGATCATAATTGACGCAATGGGTGGGGATAACGCGCCCGAAGCAATCGTGGCAGGCTCTGTAGCGGGCATCAATGAGTTTGCTGATGTGAATATCGTATTGACGGGCGACAGGGAACGGATTGAAGAGATACTGAAGGGCTTGACCTATGATCAAAGCCGTCTTGAGATCGTTCCTACAACGCAGGTCATTGCAATGAATGATTCTCCGGTGAAGGCGATGAAGGAAAAACCGGATTCTTCTATGGCCGTGGCGCTAAAGCTTCTGGCGGAAGGAAAAGGCGACATTGCGGTTTCGGCAGGAAACACCGGTGCGCTTGTCGCGGGCGCGACATTGATTGTTAAACGCATTCCCGGGATAAAGCGTCCTGCGCTGGCTCCGGTGTTACCCACGCAGACGGGCGAAGTATTGCTTATCGACGTGGGCGCAAATACGGAATGCACCCCAAAATACTTGCAGCAATTCGGCGTTATGGGCAGTATTTATATGGAAAAGGTGTTTGGTATGCAAGCGCCGAGGGTCGGGTTGATCAATATCGGCGGTGAGGAAGAAAAAGGCAGCGAACTCACGAAGCAGGCGTATCAGCTACTGAAGGGGTCACCTGTAAATTTTGTTGGCAATGCGGAGGGAAGAGACTTGCTTTCCGGGCAATTTGACGTATTGGTTTGCGACGGTTTTACGGGCAACATTGTATTGAAGTTTGTCGAGGGATGTGCAAAGACGATCCTTGGTATGCTCAAAGGGTACATCAAGGAATCCACGGGCGCAAAGCTGGGCGCGGTCTTTATGAAGGGCGCTTTTGGAAAACTAAAGAAGAAGATGGACTATACGGAGTACGGCGGTTCTTTGCTTTTAGGGCTTCGGGGCGGTGTGGTAAAATCACACGGCAGTTCGGATGAAAAGGCAATACTGAGTACGATCAGGAATGCGCGCAAGTTCATTTCGGGAAATGTTGTGGAAGTAATCAAAGAAGAGATTTCGAAGCTGACCGAGGAATGATGGACGAACTGCTAAGAGAGCTGCAAAAGAGAATAGGGTATGATTTCCATGATGAAGAATTGTTGGCGCGCGCACTGACGCATCCGTCGTGTGGGAGCATTCCGAACTACGAACGATTGGAGTTTTTGGGTGACGCGGTGATTGAGCTGATTATCAGCGATTATCTGTATAATCATTACAGTGACTTTTCAGAGGGGATGTTGACGCAAAAGCGCGCGGATATCGTATGCTCTAAGTCGCTTGCCGGCATCGCGCGCGCGATCAATTTGGGAAAATATATTTTTCTTGGAAATGGGGAGGAACAATCGGGAGGACGAAGCAAAACGTCCATCCTTGAAAATGTGCTGGAAGCACTACTCGGCGCGATTTACTCCGACGGTGGATTTTATGCGGCACAGAGCGTGATCAATGTATTGTTTTACAACACGATCAAGCAGGCGATGTCACGTATTTCCGATCATGATTATAAATCGCAGTTACAGGAAATGATACAAAAAACAGTCAAGCAGGATATCAATTATCTTGTCAGCAGGCAGGAAGGACCGCCGCATAATACGACGTTTTATGTTCGTTTGATCGTGGGGAGCGAAGTTATCTGTGAAGGGGTAGGCGGTTCCAAAAAGGAAGCGGAACAAAATGCTGCTAAATTCGCAATTGCGAATTTTGATAAAATTTATAAGGGGTAAAAACAATGTTGGATTTTTCTGAAGTAAAGAAAACGGACAGTGAAGTATATGACTGCATGATGCGCGAGCTTGGTAGGCAAGAGCATAACATCGAGTTGATTGCGTCTGAGAATTTTGTTTCGCCGGCGGTGATGCAGGCGATGGGCTCACACCTTACGAACAAATATGCGGAAGGGTATCCGGGTAAGCGGTATTATGGCGGATGTGAATTTGTGGACGAGGTAGAGGATTTGGCGCGCGAACGCGCAAAGAAGTTGTTTGGCGCGGAATTCGCGAATGTACAGCCGCATTCCGGCGCGCAGGCAAATACTGCTGTGTACTTTGCGATGCTTGAACCGGGCGATACGATCCTCGGTATGAACTTGTCGCATGGCGGGCATTTGACACATGGAAGCCCTGTCAATATTTCAGGTAAATATTTCAATATCGTTCCTTATGGAGTGAGTGAGGAGAACGAAACAATCGATTATGACCGGTTGTACCGGTTGGCGATGGAACATAAGCCGAAAATGATCGTTGCGGGAGCGAGCGCTTATCCGCGTACGATCGATTTTGCGAAGTTCCGCGAGATCGCAGATGCTGTCGGTGCTTACTTGATGGTAGATATGGCGCATATTGCAGGGCTTGTGGCAGCGGGCTTG
>CAZBSH010000102.1:0-4545 GCA_964494645.1 uncultured Christensenella sp.
CCGAATTTTTCGAACAGTACGTTCGCCGGTGCAGATGCGCCAAAGTGGTCGATCGTCACGTAACCACCATCAAGACCGATGTACTTTGCCCAGCCGTAAGAGGTAGCCGCTTCGACCGCGACCCTTGCGCGCACGCTGTTGGGCAATACGCTTTCCTTGTAAGCGGCATCCTGTTCTTCAAACAGTTCCATACACGGCATGGAGACAACGCGCGCGGCAATGTTTTGCTTTGCGAGCTCCTCGGCAGCGCTCATGCATAGAGAAACCTCGCTGCCTGTACCGATGAGGATTACGTCGGGTGTTTTGCCACCATCCTTTAAGATGTAGCCGCCTTTTAAAGCGTCTTTGCCTGTTTCCTTGAACTGGGGAAGAGGCTGGCGCGACAGCGCAATCGCGCTAGGCGCCTTTGCCGTCATAGCGGATTTATAGGCGGCAGCGGTTTCGTTGCCGTCCGCCGGACGCCACATGTGAACGCCGGGCGTTGCACGCAGCGCAGCGAGGTGTTCGATCGGCTCGTGTGTCGCGCCGTCTTCGCCCACGCCGATGGAATCGTGCGTCAACACGTAAGTAACGGGAAGCTCCATCAATGCGGACATGCGGATCGCGCTCTTCATGTAATCGCTGAACACGAGGAATGTCGCACAATAAGGAACAAGACCGCCGTGCAGCAGCATACCGTTGCATACAGCCGCCATCGCAAATTCGCGGATGCCGAAATGGATGTTTGTCCCCAGACGATCTTCCGCGGAGAAGAAGGAACGATCCTTCATCAGCGAGTTATTCGCGGGTGCGAGGTCTGCGCTGCCGCCGATCAGATTGGGGATGCGCTTTGCGAGCTTATTAAGGATATCTCCGGAAGATTGGCGTGTTGCCACAGCCTTATCCTCTATTGTCCAGTAATCTTCGTCAAAAACAGACTCGGAAACAGGATTCATATATTTTTGGTATTTTTCAGCCAGCTCAGGATATGCCTTGCAATATTTATCGAACAATTCTTTCCACTGGTTTTCTTCTGCGTCGAACACTTCGCACAGCTCTGCGATGTGGCTCTTGACCTCTTCGGGAACGAAGAACGGATCTTGATGTTCCCAGCCGAGATTTTTTTTCATTGCATCAATATTTTCCTGACCGAGCGGGGAGCCGTGGCTCGATTCGCTTCCCTGCTTGGGGCTGCCGTAGGCGATTGCCGTTTTGACGATAATGAGCGACGGTTTTTCTTTTTCCGCTTTTGCTTCTTCAAGCGCAGCGGAAATACTCTTCATGTCTTCGTTGCCGTCTTCGACCTCGAGAACCTGCCAGCCGTATGCTTTATAGCGCTTTTTCACATCTTCGTCAAAGGCGGTATCAATGCTGCCTTCGATCGTGATATCGTTTTTATCATAAAGAACGATCAGTTTACCTAACTTAAGCGTACCCGCAAGAGAACTTGCCTCGCCGGATACACCTTCCTGTAAACAACCGTCGCCGGAAAGCGCGTACGTATAATGATCCACCACGTTGAAATCCGGTTTGTTGAATTCTGCGGCAAGATGTGCTTCTGCCATTGCAAAGCCGACAGCCATCGCGATACCTTGTCCGAGCGGACCGGAGGTGGCTTCCACACCGTCTGTCAGACCGTGCTCCGGGTGACCGGGTGTCAGGGAATCAAACTGACGGAAGTTTTTGATGTCGTCCATACTTACCTTGTAGCCAAACATATGAAGCAGGGAATAAAGCAGCATGGATGCGTGTCCTGCGCTTAGGATAAAGCGGTCGCGGTTGTCCCATTTGGAATCTTTGGGGTTATGCTTCAAATGCTTGGACCACAGCGTGTACGCAAGCGGCGCAGACCCGATCGGCAGACCCGGATGACCGCTGTTTGCTTTTTGAATCGCCTCCGCCGACAAAACGCGGATGGTATTCACAGCAAGCTTATCAATTTTACTCATAGAATCGTATCCTCCTGATATTTTTTAAAACCAATACAATTTACAGTATAGTACATTATTGACATTCTTGCAACGAAATTTATAGGAAAAAGAATCATAAGGAAACATGATAAAATAAGCAAAGTTAACGTTAACTATATTTGCGATGAAAAAGGGGGTCCAGCCCCCTTGATTTCAGATAGTATCTGTCATTTTGAAAACGGATGCAAATACAGGGAAGAGAGTGGTTCGCGCTACGCTTTTTTCACACCCAACGTTACTTTTTCCCCGTTGATGCTCCACTCTTTACCGTATCCGTCCACGCTTCCATAGTGTACACCCAGCGCAAGTACTTCGTTCAAGATCTGATCCTCGTTGTTTTGCATGATACTGATAATCGTATCATTATCTTTTGCGGAAAGCTCGATTTTATCCGTTACTTCGAAGCCCGCTTCTTTGCGCATAGTTTGGATCTTTGAAATCAGCTCGCGCACATTGCCTTCCTCGATGAGTGCAGGCGAAAGCGCCGTGTCAATGATTACGGCATAGTCTCCGCCGGTCTCGGCGACAAATCCTTCACGCTGCGCCGGTTCGATCAAAATATCCTCTTCAAGCAGGATGATCTTTTCGCCGCTCACTTCAAATTCATAGGTCGCTCCGCTCCGTACCGTATTGACGACAGCCATACCATCCGCCGCACCAAGATGCGCGCGGATACCGTTTAACAGTTTGCCATACTTCGGTCCCAAAGTACGCATTTGCGGTTTTAAGTTATAGGTGATGTATTCCGCTGCGGCAGCGCCCAGCTCCACCTCTTTTACGTTGAGTTCTCCGCGGATGACGTCTAGGAATGTTTCATCCAGATGGTCGATACCGCTTACGTAAATTTTTCCGATCGGCTGACGGTTTTTGATGTTTGCTGTGTTACGGCATGCGCGCCCCAAATTGACAACATTCAAAACAGCGTCCATATCGCGTTCCAGACGTTCGTCCATCAATGCTGCGTTTGCCTTCGGCCAGCTTGTCAGATGGACGGACAGGGGCGCGTTCTTGTCGCTTGTGCGCACAAGGTTTTGATAGATGCTTTCCGTCATGAACGGAGTGAAGGGCGCAAGCAATCTTACTGTTGTTTCAAGCACCGTATAAAGCGTCATGAATGCGTCGATTTTATCCTGCTCCATTCCGCTGCCCCAAAAACGGTCGCGGCAACGGCGCACATACCAATTGGAAAGCTCGTCCACAAACTGATTGAGTTCGCGTGACGGCTCTACGATGCGGTAATGATCAAGATCGTCTGTGACCGACTGCACCAGAGAATTGAGGCGCGACAGCACCCATTTGTCCATGATGTTCGTGGGAGCAAGCGTATAGCCTGTCGGGTCGAAATTGTCGATGTCAGCATACAGAATATAGAATGCGTATGTATTCCACAGCGTACCCATAAATTTACGCTGCATTTCGCTTACTGCTTCGTCATAGAAGCGAGAGGGCAGCCACGGCGCGCTCGAAGAATAGAAATACCAGCGAACCGCATCCGCGCCCTGCTTGTCAAGGACGCTCCACGGGTCGACGACATTACCTTTGTGCTTACTCATTTTCTGTCCGTCTTTATCCTGCACGTGGCCAAGCACGATACAGTTTTCAAACGGCGCCTGATCAAAGATCAACGTACCAATGGCGAGCAGCGTATAAAACCACCCGCGTGTCTGGTCAACCGCTTCGCTGATGAAGTTCGCCGGAAAATGGCTTTCAAACTGCTCCTTGTTTTCAAAGGGATAGTGCCATTGGGCAAAAGGCATAGAGCCGCTGTCGTACCAGCAATCAATGACTTCGGGCACACGCTTCATGCTGCCGCCGCATTTAGCGCACTTTAAGGTGATCGGAACAAGGAACGGCTTATGCAGCTCGATATCCTCAGATACTTCCTGCTCTGCCATGTCCTTAAGCTCCTGCCGCGAGCCGATAACATGGATCTCGCCGCAGTCGCACACCCAGACGGGCAGAGGTGTGCCCCAATAGCGTTCGCGGGAGATGCCCCAGTCTATGACATTTTCCAAGAAATTGCCCATGCGTCCGTCGCGAATGTTTTCGGGTAACCAGTTGACGCTCGCATTGTTTTTCAATAGGTTGTCCCGTAGCTGTGTCATTTTGATGAACCATGTGCTGCGCGCGTAATAGATAAGCGGTGTATCGCAGCGCCAACAGAACGGATAGCTGTGCTCGTATGGCAACTCCGCGAACAGCAGACCGCGTTCCTTTAAATCTTCAATGATCAATTTATCCGCCTTTTTGACGAATACTCCCGCCCATTTGGTTTCTTCACTCAGCGTTCCGTCCGACTTCACCAGTTGCACGAACGGAAGGTCGTATTTCCTGCCGACGTTCGCGTCGTCCTCGCCGAACGCGGGGGCCATGTGTACGATCCCGCTGCCGTCCGTCAAGGTGACGAACGTATCGCAAGTGATATACCACGCCTTTTTTTCCGGTGTGACAAAATCAAACAACGGTTCGTACTCTTTATATTCGAGATCTTTGCCCGGGAATTTGCTGACGATGTGCGCGTCCTCGCCTAAGAGCTTTTCGCATAATGCTTTGGCAAGATAGTACTGGTCGCCGTTTTTATCCTGCGCGAGCACAT
>CAZBSH010000103.1:0-4437 GCA_964494645.1 uncultured Christensenella sp.
CGTTGAGAGAGATCGCCGCGGGAAATTTTTACCGCGACTTCTGTCCGTTTATTGATTGGATTGGTGATCCAATTGGTGGAAAGCATGCTGGATATAATGATGACACCGCAAGCCAACACAAAAATAATGAGCGTTTGCGATTGAAGCAGACTGGTTGCTCTCACAACGTCGCTTAAACTTGATGAATACAATACGACGCCAATAATATTACCGTTATGCGTAATAGAAGAAGTATAATAAACAGACCAAAAATCATCGCCCGTCGCGCTGTCGTTGATTAAGTGAAAACCATAGGAGGATGAATTTTGACCGTATAGAACGTCATTTACTTCACGTTCGTTTAATTTGACTCCGTTTAAGGAAGAAAAGCTATCCGTTTGTACGATCCCTGAGCTGTTGAGCACCAGCAGCCGACCACCCATATCGTTTCCGTTGCTTACCACGATGTTATACATACTGTTTGCATCGGAATCGCTCAAATAAGGTGCGATCTGTACCGCGGTACTGTTGGCATTTTTTTGCGCGCTACTTAAGTATTGCCCTACGAGGTAGTTCTCAACCATAGAAGACACGGCAACCGACACCAACCCAAAAATGATCCCCACCAATATAAGATAGATGATCACAAAACGCCAGCGGATCGAATACATTAATTTACTTATTCGTAAAATAATATCCAACTCCCCATTTTGTTAAAATATATTCGGGTTTTGCAGGGTTTAACTCAATTTTTTCGCGTAAGCGGCGAATATGAACATCTACCGTACGCAAATCACCCTGATGTTTCCATACCATTTCAAGCAGCGTGTTCCGGTCAAACACCTTCCCTTTATTTGCGATAAATAAATTCAGCAAATCAAACTCTTTTGCTGTTAGGTTGATATCCTTACCCTTGATCTCTACACTGCGATTGATCAGATTTACTTTCATGTCCTTAATCTGAATCGTCTGCGCATCGGCAGAGGGCTTTTGAGAACCGGCGCGGCGCAGGATCGTTTTGATACGAGCTTTTAATTCAAGCATATTGAATGGCTTTGTCATATAGTCGTCAGCACCGAATTCAAGCCCCATGATCTTGTCCATATCTTCGCCCTTGGCGGTTAACATAATGATAGGCACATCGGAACTACTGCGGATTTTCTGGCATACTTCCATTCCGTCCATTTTGGGCAGCATCAGGTCCAGCAGGATCAGGTCGTGTTTTTGCGGATCAAAGACAGCGAGTGCCTCTTCCCCATCATACGCAACATCAATAGAATATCCTTCCTGTTGTTCCAAATTAAAGCGGAGTCCCTTGACCAAAGTAGGTTCATCATCTACAATTAATATATTTTTTGCCATAATGACAACTCCTTATACTGAATACTGACATTTCAATTATTATAACATATATATATGTTATTTGTAATATTTATTTGTATCCCAAAGGAAAAAGCGCTTTGCATCTGAAAGCGCTTTTAAAGGAGATATCGTCACATTTTTTGTGTATTTTGGCGGTATAAATCAGTTTTCCCGGATGATTCTTTTGCTGCTGATATATGTGATTGTGAAGTATATTCCATAAATCACCGCAATGATGATCAACCCGATAAAAACATCCGCATATACATTTTCATACCACATCATATTGATCGCGCTCATAAGACCCTTGATTCCAAAGACGGCGTGTACCGCAGCAATCGCAAGCGGGATCAGAAAATAAACAGCAACCTGTTTTAAAAGGGAGCGATTGATCATTCTCTCTTCCGTTCCCAGCTTCCTAAGCGTTGCATAGCGCTTTTTGTTATCGTTTGCAGCGGAAAGCTGCTGCAAGGCAAGGATAACGGCAGCAGTCACAAGAAACGTGATACCGAGATAGATACCCACAAAAGAAACGGTTACGCGCAGTCCGATGCTGGAATCCTGCATGGCAAGCTTTGTTGCAAAATAGGTGTATGGTCTTTCGGGATTTTGTTCCTGCAGTTGTTTCTGTACATCCGCTTCTATCTGTTTGGTTATTTCCTTTGCTTGACTGTTGGTATAGGTGGCATCGACGGCAATTTCTTCCGGTTTGAAATTGAGGACATCCATATCCGGATAGACAAGAATAACAGGAGCCATGGATACTGCGCCGTGAATGCGAATGTTCGCGAGTCGCAGTTGATCTTGTGCAATTGTATATTCTTTTCCGTTAGAGCTGACTGCCTGTTGATCCTGTGCGAATTTTTGCAAGTTGTCAAACATGGATTGGTTATAAAGTACTGCGCCGAGCTCGCTAGCGGACAATTGTATCGGTTGTTCGCCGATAAGAGATAATAAACGGTTGAACTGCGATACAGAAACGGCAAGCGCAGGGATTGTGACCCCTTGTACATCAGCCATCTCATTCATTTGTGCCACATCAAAATAAGCTCCGAATTGACTTAGAATGTCGACATCGCTTTCGTATGTCTCATACTCCGCAGTCTGCGCATAAAGATCGTCAACGGGGATACCGTACTGCCTTAACGCATTCACTGCTCCACCGGCAGCTTCTGCCTTTTCCGGTTCCATATAATATTCAGCGTCAAATTTGATTTCGCGGGAAGTTTCTCTATTCACCGCACCCGAAACACCAGCGCTTGCCCCGAGCGTGGTAATCGTTACAAATAACATAATGCAAACGAGAGCCATTGAAGTATGTGTAGAGTTGATCTTACTGGTGAGCTGCCGTGTCACAAAGAGATTCAGCCCTTTAAAATACCGTTTCTTATTGTGAGATGCAATTTTGTAAGAAAAGCCTGCCAGTCCTGCAAACAACAGAAATGTACCGGGGATGCCAAACAGCATCACAAAAGGAAGATACATAATCAGCATCCCTTTGATAATCAGGTAATATGCAATCGCGATCAATATGATCCCGATAATCGCCAAGGCAACGGAAGTTCCTGTTTTGCGACTGAGAATCTTTTCATTCTCCACGTCTGAATGGAGCAAGTGAATGACTTTTTGACGTGATACACGTATGGCGTTAAAGATCATGACACACAGGAAGATCACGCCAAAATAAAGAATGGATTGCACTGCAGCGGCGGACGAAAAAACAAATTGATATTGTTTTAACGGTACCTCAAACATGTTCGCGGTAATAATGGACATCACCTGTGAAAACAACACACCAAGCAATAAACCCACGGCAAGCGCAATTACCCCGACAAGCAACGTTTCCACCATGAAAATTGCCGCGACACGCCCCTTGCCCATGCCAAGCATAAGATATACGCCCAGTTCTTTGTTTCTGCGCTTGATTAAGAAGTTGTTGGCATAGAGGATAAGTATTGCAAGTGTGATTGCGACAAAGGTTGAAAAGATGCTGATGCTTTGTACCATCATCTGCGCAGCGGTTGCTTTATTCTCGCCTAGCTCCATAACGGCCTGTTGTGCGTCTACAGAATTGAACGCGTAAAAAAACATGACAGCGAACATCAGCGTTACAAAATATACTGTGTAATCGCCTATACTCTTGCGTACGTTTCGAAAAGCCAGTTTACACAGCATCAGCTACGTCACCTCCCAAAAGCGATACTACTTCGATGATTTTTCCGAAAAATTCTTTGCGTGATTCGTTCCCGCGGATCAATTCCATAAAAATTTTACCATCGCGTAAAAATAGGATACGGCTGCAATAACTTGCCGCAAAAGCATCATGCGTTACCATCAAAAGGGTTGCATTCATTTTCTGATTCATATTTACAAAACTTTCAAGCATCATACGAGAGGACTTGGAGTCGAGCGCACCGGTCGGCTCGTCGGCAAGGATCAGTGAAGGATGCGTAATAATCGCACGCGCTGCGGCAACGCGTTGCTTTTGACCACCGGACATCTCATAAGGATATTTATAAAGCACATCGCTTATTTCCAACGTTTTTGATATTTCACGGATCCGTTCCTTTATCTGCGGATAGCCAATATTGCAAATCGTCAGTGCGAGTGCGATGTTTTCGTAACCGGAAAGTGTATCTAGCAGATTGAAATCCTGAAAAATGAATCCTAATTTTTCACGCCTAAAATCTGTGAGCTGTCCGGGTTTTAAGGTCGTAATATCTACCCCGTCGATCAATATATGACCGGTAGTTACGGTGTCAATCGTTGACACACAATTAAGAAGCGTTGTTTTTCCGCTTCCGGATGGTCCCATGATTCCTAGAAACTCACCGTTTTCTACAGTGAAACTCACGTTATCGAGTGCGTTGGTAATGTTTCCGCGACTCCCATACACCTTTTCAACATTTTTCATATCAAGTAATATACTCATATAGCCCTCCAATACTTTGGTTGATATGATTCATTATATGAGAGATACCTCTCAATAAACAATCGAAGTTCCTTACATTTCTCTTACACTTTTGTAAGAATATACAAAAAAACCGATCATCCAAAGATAACCGGTCTTGCATGTGGAGGCGCCACCCAGATTTG
>CAZBSH010000104.1:0-4418 GCA_964494645.1 uncultured Christensenella sp.
TCAGACGATCGCAAGCGACGAGTGGAACGACACAATGATTGAAGCAGGTTGCCTGTTCGGTTGGTTGTTCACCTATATGCCCATCGGTAAGGACGCTGTTCTCGACTTGTGCGTAACGCCCGAGCAGAGAGAGCATATGTATAAAAGGGTACGCGAAATGCGTGAATATAAGCCGCTGTTTATCCTCGACTTCTGGAATGACGGCGAATATGTCGGCGGATGTATCGCAGGCGGAAGACGTTACTTCCATATCAATTCCAACGGAGACTGCGAACCGTGCGCGTTTATCCATTACGCGACGCACAACATCAACGAATGTACATTAGAAGAAGCGCTCGGCAGCCCGCTCTTCCGTAAATATCAGGAAGGTCAGCCGTTCTCTGACAATCTTTTAAGACCGTGCCCGTTGCTCGATAATCCGGACGGCCTGCGTAAGGCTGTCAACGAATCCGGTGCGCATCCGACGCAGGATCTTGATCTCGAAGGCGTTGACGTTCTGACAGCAAAGACAGACAAGATCGCCGAGAACTGGAAAGTCAAAGCGGACGAGATCTGGAGCTGTGGTCACTATCCATTCAACGGCGTCATCAACCACGCAATGGAAAAACGCTTCGATACCACAAACGGACAGGGTGCTGCTGCTTGCGGCAACTGCGGACACGTTCCGTGTGACCGCGCGACAGAAAAACCCGCCGGACTCGACTAAGCAATAAGCAAATCAAAAGAGCATCCCTTAAGAGGATGCTCTTTTTTATATTCTTTTAAGATGATAAGCCAAACTCTTTTGCGTAAAGAACGCTTCCTCCAATTTCCGGTGCGTCTTCCCTCAGTTTGATCGCCATAAAATTTACGGGCGGAATGCCCTCCGGCACTGTAATACCAAACTGCTCCGCCGGAACGTAACCCATGCGCGGATAATATGTCTCGCTGCCCAAAACCAATGCATACGCATAGTTAAGCCGGCGCGCAATACGGTGTCCTTCTAAGACAAGCGCGCTTCCCACACCCTGTCGTTGGAAATCCGGTCGTACGGAAAGCGGCGCAAGTATCAATACCGTATCCTTCCCGACCTTTCCTTCCGTAAACAAGATGTGCCCGACGATGTGTCCTTCTTCCTCGGCAACAAGCGAAAGCTCCGGTATAAACGACCGTGACTTTCGCAGCATAGCGACAAGTTCCTGCTCATTTCCATCGCTGTGCGCGGCAGTCTCAAATGCCTCTTTTACAAGATAATAAACCGCATCATAGTCAGCGATTTCTTCTTTCCTGATCATCATCGCCTCAATCTTCCTTACACCAATTTTTCAATAAACCTTGCCAACATTTTGGCACTGTTTTTCTTTCCCCACTTCTTTTGCGCATGCTTCATTTCGTCTATCTTCACTTGATTGATGCGCATTTGCCTGATGACCATGCTAAGCGGCTGATATTCGTTTGCGTGCACCGCAAGAGAGTTGTTGAGCAAAAACGCGATGTTCATGTTTTCCACACCCGGCATAGGCTTTGTGAGGATCATCGGCTTCTCCTTGGCAATCGTTTCTGATGTGGACAACCCGCCCGGCTTGGTAATTACCGCGTCGACCGCGTCGATATATTCGTCCATATTATTGACAAACCCCAAAATATGCACTCGATTTTTGAACTCCATGCTCAGCAGTTTGTTCTTTAGGCGTGTATTGGTTCCGCAAACCGTTATGATCTGCGTGTCTTGCACTGTATCAATATCCTGTAAAACAGGGACAAGCCCCGCAAACCCCATGCCTCCCGAGGCAATCAAGACGGTAAACCGATCCGGATCGAGTCCCAACTTTTCACGCGCTTCGTTTTGCGGAATGGAGTGCGTGAACTTTGGCGCAATTGGAATACCCGTGGGCAATATTTTATTTTCAGGTATCCCACGGTCGGTAAATTCCGGAATCAGCAGCTCGTTTGCCGCAACAAAATAATCCATTGCCGTATATTCCCAAAACGGATGAAGCGAATAATCCGTCACGATGCCAATGCTCTTAATCACGCTGTCAATCATGCCTGCTTCCTTTAGGGATGTAACCAGAATCGCCGTCAGCACATGCGAACAGACGATGACATCCGGCTTTGTTTCGTCGATATATTTTTGCATTTTCCCCTTGGTCAAATTTGCAAACGCCCACGGAAAATTCAGCTTCATGTCCGCTCGCCCATTGGCCTTTCCCGCGGCTTTATAAATATTCTCATTGAGTTTGGGCACAAAACGCCCCATCGCAGTGTAGCCTTTATCAAATCCAAGACCAATCGGTTTTGCAAGAAATTTGTAAGTGTCCAATATTTCGCAAGTATGTCCTCGTTCCTCCATACACGCGCGCAGCGCCTTACTCGTCGAGTTATGCCCCTGCCCGACCGTCATGCTCAAAATCAAAACCTTCATACCAAAACCTCATAATATCGCGTTTTTCTACCAATTTAATATAACATAGATAACCACTTCGTTCAACGCTCTAACTATGAAACCTTTCTTAAGTTTATGCCTCTTAACCCGCTATTGCGGCGCGGGGCTTGTTGTGCTATCATAGAGAATGGCGTTTTTGCTTTGCCCATGCGCTTTTGTGGACAATGCGCGCCTACGGAGAGGAAACAATTTATGCAAAACGAACAAAAGAAAATCGTGCTTACCGGCGGCGGTTCCGCAGGGCATGTCACGCCGAATTTAGCGCTTGTACCCAGTCTTATGGCACGCGACATAGAGGTGCATTACATCGGAACTGCGGACGGTATCGAAAAAACGCTCGTCCACGACATCCCCTTTCACGAGATCAGCGCCGGAAAAATGCGCCGTTACGCAAGCGTTAAAAACGTCACAGATATCTTTAAGATATTCAAGGGAACCAAAGAAGCAAAACGTATCCTAAAAGCCATGAAACCGGATCTTGTGTTTGCCAAGGGCGGCTTTGTATCCGTGCCTGTAGTATGGGCTGCGGCAAAGCTCGGCATTCCCGTCATCCTGCACGAGAGCGATTATACGCCCGGTCTTGCAAACAGGCTGTGCATCAAGAAGGCACAAAAAATATGTCTGTCGTTTGATACGGATGCCGCACGCAGCGAACGCAGCGTGCTGACCGGCTCGCCTATCCGCCGCGATCTGCTTACGGGCGATCGTGCCGCAGGGCTTGAGAAACTAAAGTTTAGCGGAGTAAAACCCGTGTTATTAATAATGGGTGGATCCCTTGGAGCACAGGCGATCAACGACGCGCTAGACGCGGCGTTTGACCAGCTTACAGAGCGCTATGACATCGTACATTTGCGCGGTAAAGGCAAGCTCAATCCCGGGCTTGAAGGCAGCGAAAGCTATCGGCAATACGAATATATCGAAGAAGGACTTCCCGACGTATTTGCGGCGGCAGACCTTGCGCTTTCGCGTTCAGGCGCAAACGCAATTTTCGAATTTCTCGCTCTGAAACTGCCTGCGTTACTTGTCCCGCTTCCCTTGTCCGCGAGCCGCGGCGATCAGATCCTCAACGCGGGATATTTTGAAAAGCGTGGATATGCGCGTGTACTGGAGCAGGAAAATTTAAACGCGCTGGCGCTTGTTCAGGCGCTTGAAGCATTGTGGGAACAAAGGGATCAGATGATTTCCACAATGGCAGACAGCAAAGAAGCGGACGGCACGGCTAACGTATTAAACATCATTTTTGAAAACATGGGAGTACAATGAAAGTATCTGAAATCAAGGAATTTGTAGAAAATTACAACGAACTTCCCGCTGACAAGCGTAAGGAAGGTATCATCGAGATCATCAAGGATGGCGATCTGCAGCGTATATACGCCCTCGCAAAGGAAGGTACAGCGCGCGCTGCTTTACGTATTTTAGCGGATATCGGTGACCGTGCCAAAGAGGTCGCCGCGGCAAACATCGATGGGTTGCTCAAGTTGTTGCGCACCGAAGACGCAAAGGTCCGCATGCTTGCGGCGCAGATCATCGGCAATACCTGTGCCGCTGAATATCTGGACGAGCTCATCGAAGGGGTGATGCACGAGCAAACCGTGTTTGCGCTGCCCTCTTACCTGCTTGCCATCGGTCGCGCAAAAAATGACCGCGCAAAGCGTTTCTTGGAATCATATCAGCTGCGCAGCGATCTGGAAAAGCACCGAGACGAAGAAAAAGCCGCGCTCAATAAGGCGCTCGCCAATTTTGTGATGCGTACCAAGGCGCGCGTACGCGTGCTGCCCACAGACGTAATCGCACTCGCATCCCCAAACTTAAACGTCACCTACTCCCTATGCAAGGAGGCCGGTCTTAAGCCTCGTAAATTCGGCAAATATATCGCCGTCAATTCTCTGGCGGATTTTTACGATATCTATAAACTGCGCGCCTATACGGAAGCGTACATATACCTCGGCTCCTCGCCCGTCAGCGATCTTCCCACGTTTTTAAAACAGCGCGA
>CAZBSH010000105.1:0-4321 GCA_964494645.1 uncultured Christensenella sp.
AAAAATTCCTTCGTCGTTTCTTTATACTGTGCCACATCCCGCAATTGCTTTTGCAAAAAATTGACGTGGTTTTCCCGCAGCTCAGGCAGCGTTCTGCGCAGCAGCAATATCTGTATCCCCGCATAATGAAGCGCCAACAAAACGCCCTTTGTACGCGCTGCCCAGCTTTTGCCGCCCCCGCGCGCCCCGCCGTATGCTGTATAGCGCGCCGTGCTCTCAAAGAACTGTATCTGCTTTGGATACGGTTTTTGTATCTTCAAAATCACTTGCTCCACTCCCTTATTTCGCCGTCAAGTTCCACGCGGATATCCATTCCGCCCGCCAAATCGACCTTATCCGTCAAAATCTTGTGATGCTTTGCAAGATGCTCTGCCGCCCGCGTACGATCAGATACTTTCACAGGCTGCCGCAATATGATTTCTTCGCCTGTCTCTTCGTCGACCATGATCTTTTCTTCAAATATTTCGCCGCGCATCAGCTTTGTCAGGTATTCCAACACGTCCTCCGCCTGCGCAATATTCTTTTTGTTGATCACATCAAGGTCGCGCTGTATCTGCGCGCGCACTTCCTCATTTTTCATGGTTCTAGAAGCGCTCCTGTCCGCGTATTTAGGCGCATACCCCGCGCGGATCGCCGCCTGCGTCGCGTTCAAATCCTTCAAATACTCTGTACAAAACCTCTTTTGTCTGTCCGTCATACTTTCTTCTCTCCTCTTTTTTATTGTACAAAAAAACCGCCCTTGCGAGCGGTCTTCTCATTGATCATATATTCTTATGCGTCGCTGTCTTCCTCATCGTCGTCAAAGCGGTCAAACGATACTGACACCCCGTTGTCAAGGAAATCTCTCTCATCCGCCGGATCAGTGAGCACCACAGCCCCCTCATCCACAAATTCGCCCGGCTCTGTTCTTTGCGTCATATTGCTACGCCTCCTTGTTTTTTCCTTTATGCTTCTATTTAAACATCTTCGCGCCACTTCAAACACGCACACCTTCTAACGATATACGGCTCTTCCAACATCACATTAAATTCCGAGGCACTTACAGCGTCCATCCGCATATCCCGCTCCAGTTGCTCGCCTCCCATATTTTACGCTGTTCTTTATCTTTCTTATTCCCTGCCATCTCAAGTTTACCGTCACTTTTCAGCCCTACCGCAATATCATCACACTGCGCCACCGCCACAATATCCTTCCATCCGGAAAGATCAATTGCTTCATCCTCCGCTTCTTCCTTTTTCTCCGCGTTTTTATAAATATACCTTGTTCGAACGACAGTTCCGCCCTTTTGTATGCCGATCGTCCACACGCTTCCCATACTCATTTCGACGAGATCTTTCCATTCTTTTATCTCTTCCCAACTTCCTGTACTCATTTCATATCTTGTCGAAGCGACTGTACCATCCTCAAACAACGCAACCGTAGTATCGCCATCTGCCGTGATCTGCCTGACATTTTTCCAATCTTGTACATTGCATTGTCCCCTGTCATTTAACCCTGTCGCAACAACAGTTCCATCCTTTTTCAGCCCGACGGTATGCCTATACCCAACCGCCACGCTCCGAATATCCCTCCATCCACTAACATTACATTCCCCGTTATTATTATTGCCTGACACCCTCACCGTTCCGTTCTCATTGACCGCAACAATATGATAGATCCCCAGCGCAATCTTTCCTGACGCATCCGTATCCGGCGCTCCCTGCTGTCGCGCAGACACACAGCCCACAACCCCTAGAAGCATAGCCGCCATTACAATACAGAGTATTTTTTTCATTCGAGTATAAGGCGACTACCAACTTGTCTCTTTGTTTATTTTGTATTGTACACCAAATTTATGCCTTATATGGCATCTTTTTCATTTCTTTGCCCTCGTACGCGCACGCAATGCCTCTTGTCTTTTCCTTTCCTCCTCTTGCCCGCTACGCGCTTCTTCTGCTTGCGGTTGCATACTCTTGTACGCATCATTCCATTTGTTATTTCCTGTCATATCCTACTTCCTCTTTTCTATTTTTTGAAAACAGTTTTTAAATCGGAAAGGATAATAAACGAAACAGGTCTTCACAACGCATCTGCAAAAACCTGTTTTGTTTGATTCTATTTTTGAAGCGGTTTTAAAAGTGCTTTTTTCAACAGCTTGGTGTTGAGCCACAGAAGGAAGTACGGCAACAAATTCTAAATTATAACATTTCCTCCCAAAGCATCACTTAATTCCCATTGATATATCCCCCCGTAAATGCTCCAAAAAAATCAAAACCCCTTCAAACCTCACTGGCTCCATTGGCGTATTCCATTGTATGGTAATTATCATTCTAACAGCGATATATAAAAGTGCTACCACAAGAACAATATTGATCCCCTTTGGGACGCCTGTTTTACAACCACTTATCTTACGCCGATCAACCACAAAAAACAGTAAAAGCATAGCTGACAACAACGCGATCCAACTGATATAGGCATGATAAAGAGCCATCGTTCCAAATGCTTCTGCTTCGATTGGTTAATAAAACACAGTACCACTGCGGCAACCCTCAAAAGTATATCCAGTTTCTCTTTATCCACGCTATCATATTTGGTCATCTATGCCGGATAATCAAGCAAATACCACCCCGGCGCAATCATTTCTACAATATTGTCGTAGCCGCGTACAACCAACTCTCGCCCGCTCGCTTCTGTATGAAGTAAATCTTGGGGCAAATAAAAGGACGATACATGCAGTATAGGGCTTAATCCCAGATCGAACGTCAAAAATCCTTCCTCGATTGTAACGCCCGTTATTCCATACATGTAATAAAAACGCTCCAGCTCCGGCAATATTTCTCTCGCCAATTCGCTGTTCTCTTGCGCTCCCTCCCAATAAAAAGCATACCACTTCAAGTGATATTCCATCTGCAACGGATCAAACATATCACTGATTTTACGATCATTCACGCTGTAATTACCCAGACCACTCTCCCTTAACTTATCCGCAAGCTCAAGAAGCGTATCGCTTTCATTCTCAACGATCGTACGTGCTCTGGCAAGCTCTTGTTCAGGTCGCATTGCCATACAGGCAAGCGCCCCACCAATCACAAGAACGATTACAAAGAGTATCACACATAATACTTTTGTATTGAGGCTTACAGACCATTTTTTCTCATTTTCTGAACTGTGTTTCATAATATTCGATACCCTTCGTATAGCTTCTTGATCTTTTTGCTCATTTTTCTCCTGCTCTTTTAAACGTTTTTGGTACTCATCTCCAAAAACCGGATTATAAAAATTGCGACCAAAGTCAACAAATCCCTGCACCACCTGACTTCCCATAAACAATGCCTCAGGTGAAAGTCCAATCGCCGATCCCGAGACACCATACATTAAATTTCCAATTTCTTCCAATCCTACAAGTCGCCCATTGAAATAAAAATGCTCTGGCAATTTTTCATCTTGGCTATATCCCAACATCTCACGAATTTGTTTGTTATTACTTTTAGGATCCTAAATCCCGTCCGGTTTAACCTTATCAATCCAATCCATCAACGCAAATATTCCCTGTTCATCTTTGGCAGTTTTACATTCTTTTACAACTTCTTCCAAATATTTTGTCAACTTGTCTGTGAAATCCGGGAATCCTTCTACTTCTTTATCCAACGCAAAAATTGCTTCTGTTCCCTTTGTTGATATCAATTTTTCTAATTTGTCTGAAATTTCCAGAGTATCTTCATTTCCCTGTGCGCGACTTATCTCCTCCGCATTATCCTGCGTGATTGGTCCCCTACCCAAATCAAGCGGACTGCCGCCTGTTTGCGCGGATTTCGCCTCCGCGCTCTTTTGCATATCAAAATACGATTGCTGCGCAAGCGTTTTCGCAGACCTCGCCGCTGCGCCCTTTTGCCGATCTCTGTACGCCGCTGCCCAATCCGTTTCCCCTTGCAGCGTACTGGTCGCGCTCGGCGCGTTCACCTGCGCCGACAACGGCTGCACGATGTTGCCTGTCGCCTGCGGGTCAACTTTTGTTCCCCCCGTTATCACATATCCACGCACGATCTGCGGATCTTTCTTATCCATATGATACACCAAGCCCGTACCAATTTCAGTATCTTTTTCCGTTTCTGTCTCCGTCGTCTTTCCGTTCCTTTGCATCCCTGTGTACGCATCATTCCATTTGTTATTTCCTGCCATATCCTACTTCCTCTTTTCTATTTTTTTTGCGCAAAAAAAGAAGCGCGTCTCCGCACTTCCCTTATCTGCGTATATTTTTACACTATGATCATACCACGTCCGCTCCTGACATCGCTGAAATGACAATACCCAATAGTACCGTTCCGAATTTTGTTTTTCGCAT
>CAZBSH010000106.1:0-4116 GCA_964494645.1 uncultured Christensenella sp.
GATATGAAAAGCTTTTGCAGCTATCGGGCAGGATCAACGGGATATTTCGGTTGGTGCAAAGGGGCGTGGTCAAAAAGATCATACATTGCGGCACAAAGCTTTACTTGTGGAACGCGGACAACACGACGACGCAACTTTACGCGGCAATGAATGATGCGCGATCGAGCGCTTACCAGATGAACGCCAAGCTGTGGATATTGGATGGCAAAACACTGTTGCGCTTTGACGGTACAAGCGTAGTGACCGCACAGAGCGTTGCCTATGTGCCCACCACGCGCATCAAATGCGCGCCCAGCGGCGGCGGGGAAAGCCATGAGGCGGTGAATTTGCTGTCGAGCACACGCATCAATGAGTTTTTTGGGAATGGGACAGAAAAGGTGTTCCAGCTTGACGCGCCAACGATTGATGCCGTGGCAAAGGTCGAACTGCTCGATACGAATGGGAATTGGACCGTTTTGGCGGCAACAAAATATTCTTTTGATAAGAATACGGGAAGGGTGACGTTTGTCGATGCGCCTGTCGCATCGTCGGGCGGAATGGACAACGTGCGTATTACCTTTACAAAAAGTGTTGCGGGAAACGCGGAAAAGATCAATGAGTGCACGACGGGCATCACATGGGGTCTTGGTGGGTTCAACCGCTTGTTTGTGACAGGCAATCCAAAGTTTGCCAACATGGATTTTGCGTCGGAGATCACGACGGATACGCGCAACGCACCCACATATTTTCCGGATACAGGGTATGCGCTGGCGGGGCAGGACAATACGAAAATCGTCGGATATCTGCGGAGCGGCGAGAACCTTGCGATATTAAAAGAAGACAACGATCAGGATGCGACGGTGTTTTTGCGGACGGCAACAATGGACGACAAGGGCGGCGCGGTGTTTCCCACCAAAACAGGCATTGCGGGCGTGGGGGCGGTCTCGCCGTATTGTATGAAGGATTTGCGCGATGATCATATGTTCTTATCCAAGCAAGGTGTGTTCGCCATTTCGACCAACGCGGTCACGTCTGAGCGTTACGCGCAGGCAAGAAGTGAGTTGATCAATAAAAGGCTGATACGCGAGCCAAATCTCAGCGAGGCGGTGGCGACCGCGCATGACGGATATTTGTATGTCGCGGTCAATTCGCATGTGTACGTTGCGGACGCGGCGCAGCGTTCGTACGCTGGCAAGGGTTCGGAGCAATACCAGTATGAATGGTATTATTGGGACAACGTTCCGGTGCACTGCTGGTTTATCGACGATGGACGGATGCTGTTTGGCACAGAAGACGGGCGCGTGATGCGCTTTTTTAATGCCAAGTGCTCTGGGTCATACAACGACGACGGCAAGCCGATCCATGCGAAGTGGACGACACCCGAGCTTGCGTTTGATACGTATTCCAAATACAAGACGATACGGCACATCTACACGAAATTGAATCCGTATGCGCGTTCCAGCGTAAAGGTATCCATCAAGGACGATGGGACGTTTATGCTGATCGATAACAAGATGGCGGACATCATGAGTTTTGAGGATGTCGATTTTAACCGGTTCACGTTCAATATCAATACAGATGTGTACGTCGTGCATACCAAAATCAAAGCGAAGAAAGTTGTGACGACACAGCTCAAATTTGAAAACGATGTATTAAACGAGGCGTTCGGGCTGTATGGTACGGTGGTTTATTACGATCTCAAGTCCAATGTGAAGTAGGTACATCAAAAGAAAGAATGCGACTGAAAGGAGCATAATACATGGCAATCAAAGAATTGAAATTTAAGGAAGAAGATTTTGTCGGCAAGGACGTCAGCAGCCTGTCGGACAATCCGTCGGCGGAGGGGATCTCCGCGACGCAGTTAAAAGCGCGATTTGACAACATCGCCAAGGTGATAATTGCGCTTGGAAAATACAACGAGCTTATTGACGCGCTCGTTGCAACGACAGCAGATAGCGGCGCAAAGTGTATAGGAGTTTCTGCTATTTCGGGCGTTGGTGGCTTAGAAGTACAATCCGTACTTGAAAGTCTCAAGGCGCTGATAGATGCGCGCATAGAAAAAGCAGATATATCTCAGGTGCTTGGAAATACGCAAAACAAAATTCCGAGCGAAAAAGCGGTTACTGACGCAATGGCAAACGCAGGATATGGGGATATGCTGAAAAGCGTGTACGACACAAACAATAATGGGACGGTGGATAATGCTGAAATGCTGGGAAATAAACCGCCGACATATTACGGGAAGGAAAGCAACGAATTTAAGTTCATGGGAGTGTTGAGTGGGAACGCAAACTTTAATGTAATCAGCACAGCAGCGTCGCAAATGTGGCAGATCGCCAATATTACAAATCCCCCGGCTGGATTGACCGGTTACGGGATACTGTTTTCACACACGGCGAATACTTACACAATACAGCATATGATAGACACGAGCGGAAACGAAGCGATGAGATTTTATCAGGGAACGTCATGGACAACATGGCAACAGCCAATGAAATATTTTAAGCAGTTATCGGGCGCAGACACCCTAAATAATTACAACGTAAATGCCATGTATATGCTTGCGAACGTAACAAGTACAGGAATCACCGGATTTGGTAGTTACGGAATGCTGCGTGTGGAATCGTACCGCCCGACGTCGGGCAATCCGTACATCAAGCAGGTTGTGTGCGATACGAACAATCAGAAGTGGGAACGGGTATTCAATGGTACGTCATGGACGGCGTGGAAACAAACGCTAACCGCGTAAGGGGGAAATATGTATAAAGTATATGCAAAAACAAACAACAAGGGAGTTGTAGAGGAGCTATATTCAGATATTGACAGACAGCCGGAGCAAGGTGATATCTGTGTGGAAACGATCAATGGGGAATATAGTTTTGAACGGCATTGTGATACGGTGATCGCTGATATGGACGGTCATTACAATTACAAGGTCGCAAACGGCAAGCTTGAAATAAGAACAACACAAGAGAAGGAGACCGACATAAAACCTAAAACCGAACTGGATACAATACAGGAAACGCTTGATATGGTGGTACTCTCCATGCTTGGAGGTGATCTGAATGTTTGAGACGCTAAAGCGGTTATATCAGGAAAAAAGAATTGACGCGTCAGGACTTGAAAGGGCTGTACTGCGCGGATGGATCACAGAGGAGCAAAGACAGGAGATTACAGGAAGAGAATAAGAGTGGCAGCAAGATTTTAAGGGATAGATGAATGGTATCTTGCGGGCAGCGGATATCATGAACAGTTTGCGGCGAAAAACGTGTAAACAGGGCAAAGAGAAGGTCCCCTGGGGGGCAAGGAGGAAAAAGCAATGGATACAAAAGAATTGGAAAACATGATCAACGAAGGGCTTGCGGCGAGCAAGGGCGGGTACGACGAGCAGATCAAGGGATATCAGGAATCACAGGTAAAGGAAATGGAGGCGTTGGAAGCACAGCGCGCAAACCAAGAAAACAAGTTGAAGGCGGATCGGCAAAGCTCGCAGCAAGATGCGTATGTTTCAAAGCGTATGGCGGAAAAAAATATGCCGCAGCTTTTGGCGGCGCAGGGCATTACGGGGGGCATGGCGGAAACAACTGCTTCCAACGTTTTTAATGATTACCTGAAAGCGAAAACAAAAGCGGACAGTATCTATTCGACGGCGAGCAACGATCTGCAAAGCAACTTTATGACGAACAGCGCAAACCTGAGCACAAAGTATACGCAGCTTTTAAATGAGGCGCAGCAAAAAAAACGGGATGATGCATGGACACGGATGCAATGGGCATATCAGACCGCGGTTGCGGAAGAAGAGCGCAAAAGACAGGAGCAGGAACGGGCAGCGGCTGCGGCGCGGAAATCATCGGGGCGCGGCACATCTCGTTCCAACAAATCGGATAAGCCGGGGAATCAGATTACCGACGGGTATGTAAGTCCGTATGCGACACAGGTCAAAGAACAGGGCGGATATTGGGACGTAGATGGATATTGGCGAGATGCTAACGGCACAAGGACGAGAAAACGAAAGTGATAGAGAACGAAATAAGAGGTTGATTACGATGCTTGTTAAGGATACTGAAAAGGAGAAACGGGAAATGGACGGGATCGTGGGCAGGAACACTTGGGGAGCATTGACGCGGTAGCGATCCA
>CAZBSH010000107.1:0-4084 GCA_964494645.1 uncultured Christensenella sp.
CGCCAAGACCTGCGCCCCTCTGACGCCCTACCGCGTCGATCTCGTCGATAAACACGATACATGGCGCGTTTTTCTTTGCGCTCTCAAACAGGTCACGCACGCGCGAAGCACCCACGCCTACGAACATCTCGACAAAGTCCGAACCGCTGATTGAGAAAAACGGCACCTTCGCTTCTCCCGCTACGGCCTTTGCAAGCAATGTCTTACCACCGCCGGGAGGTCCCACGAGCAATACACCCTTTGGAATGCGTGCGCCGAGCTCCTTAAAGCGCGCCGGATTTTTCAAAAACTGGACGATCTCCACCAGCTCTTCTTTTTCTTCGTCCGCACCGGCAACATCGGCAAACGTTTTATTGGTTTCTCCGCCGTCCGTCATCCTCGCCTTGCTTTTGCCAAACGACATCGCGCCGCCCGTACCGCCCGCACCGCCTTGTGCGCGGCGGATGATCACCATCCACAACACCAAGAACAGTACGATCAAAATCAGATACGGCAGAAATTGCAAAAATATGTTCGGCTCGGGCGTAGGAACATAATTGAGCTGGAACCCATAATCCGTTGGGTTCGCACTCCCCGTCACCTCTGCGATATCCTGATTAAACTGTCCGATCGATTCCGGGATCGTGGTCGAGAAATCATACTCCCGCGGAAAATTCTCATCCGTTATCGTCGTCTCGTTGGTACGTCCGACCAGCATTCTGTCCTGAATCGCAACGTCTTTTACATCTTTTGCCGCAACCTTATCCAAAAACTGGTAGTATTGCAGCTCCTCTACCTTTGAGGTTTCCGGATTACCCAGAAATTGCGCCGCTATAATGATAACAACAATAATCAATATATAGATAAACGGCCCTCTGAAAAATTTCGCCAAACTGATCGTACCTCCTATTTATTACACACTTTATATTTTTACCAACACAAATGCATGTTCAAACAACCGGCTTATTCATAAACCGAACGCTTCAAAATGCCCACGCTTTCATAATTCCTGTATTTTGCCGCATAATCAAGACCGTAACCCACCACAAATTCGTCCGGAATATCAAAGCCAACATACTTGACCGGCACCTCTACCTCGCGCCTGTCCGGCTTATTGAGCAAGCAGCACATCTCAATGCTTGCCGGCTGCCGTCCCTGCAAAAGCTTGATCAGATTATGCAGCGTCCATCCCGAATCAATGATATCTTCGATGATAAGAAGATGCTTGCCGCGAATATCCTCCTGCATATCATACTTGATCTGTACGCTTCCTGTTGATGAACTCCCCTGTCCATAGCTTGAAACAGCCATAAAATCGATCTCCATCGGTATCTTGACGCAGCGCATCAGATCCGAAAAAAACACAACGCTGCCGCGCAAAATGCCAACCGCGATAAAATCTTTGCCCTGATAGTCCTTAGAGATCTGTTCCCCAAGCTCTGCTACGCGCTTTGCGATCTCTTCTTTTGAGAGCAAAACCTTGTCAATGTCCTTCTCTACATAATGCTCCATTATGTATCCTCCCGCTTTTTTATATAGTTTAAACAGTAAATGCGCGATGTATCCTGCGTTACGCGGCATTCATGATCTATCACATGCCCCGCCACCCACAATATCCGGCTTCCGTCTGCTAACAACGGGGTCTTATCGCGCTGTGCGCGCGGCAATTTCTTGTCGATAAAATAATCCTTTAACTTCTTTTTCCCCGGCGCGCCCAGCGGATGTATCGTGTCCCCGTGATAACGCGTCCTCAGCATCAGCTGATCGGGCAGCTTATCCGCATCCACATACGCAACAGCAGGATCGCTGTTTTGATAATCACATTCATATACATCACAGCATACGATCTTGCTCCCGTCCGGAAGCTCGTTTGTCGCTTCAAAATCAAATGGCATACAGAAGCTTACGTCCGTCTCGCGTGCGGAAAACCCAATCAACAGCTTTCCATATTCCACCGCCGCATACAGGTTATTCGAAAGATTGACACGCGATCCCGTCCTATTTTTTTCCGCCAGTGTCATCACAGACAGCACGTGTACATTTTCCACATCCTGCATAATGTATAGTTTTTCACATGCAAGCCGCACAATACGGCAGCGGATCGCCTCGCTCAAGCATCCAAACTTTTCAATGTCTATCTCCACACCGTCAGGAATCATTGTCGCGCAATGCGCAAATTCCGCCTGCGCTACCTCGCCTATAAATTTCGCGTCATACTCCGCAATCACGCTCAGGCGGTTCAGCGCCCCCGCCACATCAGGATTGATACGCTCCCTGATCTGCGGCATCAGAACATTCCTGACAAAATTACGGGTATACTCATTTTCTTCATTCGTCTGATCCGTCACATATCCGATCCCTTTTTCTTCAAGATATGCCAGGATCTCGCTGCGCGTCACACATAATAACGGTCGTACAGCAGCACCGGTTTTCACGTGTATCCCCCGCAGCCCGTCTGTGCCGCTTCCCCGCAGGATATGCATAAGCACACTTTCCGCGTTATCGTCTAAGTGATGCGCTGTCGCAATCACATCTGCATCGCCGTTTTCTATCAGGCTCGCAAAATATTCCTCACGCGCGCGCTTTGCGGCACTTTGCTTACCGACATGCCATTCCTCCGCAAGGGAAGGAACATCCGCCGCGCTCATATAAAACGGGATATTATGCTCCGCGCAATATCGGCTCACAAAGTCCGCGTCATCGAGCGATTCCTGTCCTCTGATCCCGTGCTCAAAATGCACGCATACCACAGAAAAAAAATCAGAAGGCGCAAACGAACAAAGACAAGACAGCAGCGCCATGGAGTCCGGTCCTCCCGATACAGCCACACCAACGGTCTGTCCTGCTTCGATCAGGTTGTTTTCTTGTATAAACTCCCGTACAATCTTTTCCATGTCAGAATTTCCCTACTATATATAATATACTGTAAAATCTAACTTTACAACCGTATTTGCTAGGGAAAATGCGTCATTTTTACAATTTATATTGTATGACTTCCATATGAACACAGTATGAACGTTGAAAACCGTTCCTATGTCCCATGCCGCCTGCCGCATTTCAATCATCCCGGCGTACAAAAAAACAGCATAGCATCTGCCATGCTGTTTTTTTGTTATTTGTTTTAGAATACTCGCTTCGCGTGTATAAACCCGTTTTTGAACCACGATCCAAATTCCCTGTGCATCATCGCGTTTTTGCTCGAAGATGCATCAATGACCGTACCGTCGCCCATATACACAGCCACATGTCCATTCATACAAACGATGTCGCCGCGCTGTAAATCGTTCATGCTCTTGATCGTCTCGAACCCCGAGCTTCTCCATCCGGCGGATGTCATGTAGTCGATATCATATCCCGCCTGATTCAGAGCGTAGTATATAAGTCCGGAACAATCGAATGCGTTCGGACCTTTCGCGCCAAGCACATACGGTTTCCCGAGCTGTGCCTCAAGAACGTCGATGAACCGTTCCAGTGTGGAAGAGGACGCGCTGCCGCCGGAACTTCCCTCGCTAGAGCTGCCCGCCTCATCGCCCGAAGCTGTAATCGCCTCAGATGAATAAAGCGCCTCTTTTGTGTAATAACCGACATTTCCGTCGATTCCCAACTCGTTGTTTTTCTGGAACGCTTTTACAGCAGCTTCCGTATCCGTACCAAAATACGCCGTGGCACTCACGTCATACCCTAAACTGCTAAGCCTTTTCTGTATCTCTTCTACGTCTGTACCGCTCGCGCCGATCGTCACCGTATACGGCTTCGCATCATCCGCAAAAAGCGCCTGCAATGTTCCATATGTCGCAATACCCGTTACCTCAATGCCATGTTTACGCTGAAAATAGCTAACCGCCTGCTTGGTAAGGGGACCGAAAAATTCAGTAGGCTCGTCTTCGTCCATGTAATGTAATTCCATCAGACGAGACTGGAGCGTCGCAATAAGCGGGTTCGTTGTCTCCGGTTGAATATCTCCCGTAAACAATTTCTGCTTTTCATTTTGCACAGGCGCTGTCGGTACTGCCGCACTCTGCTGTACAGCAGGTGTCTGTGTTACCTCAGGCGTTACCGTCACTTCAGGCGTTACCGTCGCTGCAGGGGCTACCGTTGCTTCGGG
>CAZBSH010000108.1:0-4077 GCA_964494645.1 uncultured Christensenella sp.
ATCCTAACCCGATCCCTTATGCGCATTTTACGACAACGACGACGCATAAAACGCTGCGCGGACCGCGCGGCGGCATGATCCTTTGTTCGGAAGAATTCGGTCCGGCGATTAATAAGGCGGTATTCCCCGGTATTCAGGGTGGACCGCTGATGCATGTGATTGCTGCGAAAGCGGTTTCGTTCCACGAGGCGCTACAGCCATCTTTTAAGGAGTATCAGGAACAGATCATAAAGAACGCCGCGGCGCTGGCAAAAACGTTGATGGATACCGGTATCCGCCTTGTTTCAGGCGGTACGGATAATCATCTGATGCTTCTTGATGTTGGAAAGCAGGGAAAAACAGGCAAGGAAGTAGAAGCGCTGCTTGATTCGGCGCATATCACGGTCAATAAAAATACGATTCCTTTTGAGACGCTGAGCCCGTTTGTCACGAGCGGGATTCGTATTGGCACACCCGCGGTGACATCGCGTCACATGAAAGAACAGCAGATGGAGATCATTGGCGGATTGATCGCTAAGATGATCAAAGAGGGCGAGAGCGCGAAAGAAGATGTTACAAAGCAAGTGTTTGCGCTGTGCGAGGAATTTCCGCTTTACAGATAAGCGAGAGCGTTAGAATAGGAAAAAGAGCGGGCAGGGGAATTTGCCCGCTTTCTTTTGAGGTAAGCAGGATGGGTCGCTGTATCAGTACAATTGAAGAAGGCAGTATTGCGGCCTTATGCGGTCTTGAAGCGGGAGACATACTGCTTGAAATCAACGGGCAACCGATACATGATTATATCGATTATGCTTATGCCGTAGCAGACGAAGTGCTTTTGCTGCTCGTGCGGACAGCGGATGGCAGAGAAGAAGAGCTGGAAATTGAAAAAGACGCGTATGAGGAGCTCGGTATTGGATTCGAAGACGACGGGTTCGGTGAAAAGATCGCGTGCCGCAATCATTGCGTCTTTTGCTTTGTGGATCAGATGCCAAAAGGAATGCGCAAAACGTTATATTTTAAAGACGATGACTGGCGTATGTCTTTTTTAATGGGAAGCTATATTACGCTTACAAACATAAGCGACGCGGATATTGCGCGTATCATAGCGCAACATATTTCGCCTTTATATGTGTCGGTACACGCATATGACCATGATGTGCACAATATGCTGCTTGGCAACGACGACGCACAAAAAACGTTTGATATTTTAGAGCGGTTCGTCGAAAACAATATTGAAGTGCACACGCAGGTCGTTATGTGTGAGGGAATCAACGACCAAGAGATACTGCGCGAAACGATCGAAGCGCTTTATGCGCTATATCCGGGGGTACGCTCGCTGGCGGTTGTTCCTGCCGGGATTACGAAGTTCAGAGAGAATAAGTATCCGATCTTACCTGTTAGCAAAGAAAACGCACAGCGAACGGTCGAAATGATCCAGGTATATCAGCAACAGTTTTTTGGTGAAAACGGGAGGACGCGGTTTGTTTTTGCGGCAGATGAAATGTACATCAAAGCCGGTATGGATATGCCGCCGATAGAAGAATATGAGAGCTTGGAGCAGATCGAAAATGGCGTAGGAATGGTGCGAACCTTTGTGGATGATGCGATGGACGCTCTTGCAGATACAGAAGTGAAAAGAACATGTTATACAACGGTAGGAATGGTGACAGGTATGGATTTTTTTCCTTTCCTGCAGTGTATCGCGCAAAAGGCGGAGGAATGCCTGGGCATAAAAATAAATGTGTATCCTATCAGCAATGCATTTTTCGGAGACATGGTGACGGTGACAGGTTTGCTTACCGGACGCGACGTGATTGCGCAGCTGAAGGGCAAGATACGCGATGATGTGCTCTTTTTGAGCAGTTGCTGTTTTAAAGAAAATGAAGAAGCGATGCTGGACGATGTATCGATAGACGAGTTGGAACGCGAGCTTGGCGTTCCTTGCAAAAAGATCGAAAATGACGGATATGAATTGATCCGCGCAATGCTTGAAGAATAAAGGAGTAAACTATGGCAAAACCGCTGGTGGCAATCGTAGGAAGGCCGAATGTCGGTAAATCTACTTTTTTTAACAGAATAACAAGGACGAAACTGGCAATTATTGAGGATACGCCGGGCGTTACGCGCGACCGTATTTACGCGGATGCGGAATGGCTTAACAGAGAATTCACGCTGATCGATACGGGTGGTATCGATATGGATACTGACGACGTTATTTTGAGCCAAATGCGTGTACAAGCAGAGATCGCGATCGATGCCGCAGAGCTCATTCTCTTTTTTGTGGATGGAAAAACAGGAATCACATCAGAGGATTATGAAGTGGCCAAACTGTTGCGAAAATCAGGAAAGCCTGTGATCGTTGTTGTCAACAAAATTGATAATCCATCAGACGAACAGAATATATTTGATTTTTATGAGCTGGGCATTGGCGATGTGGTAGGGATATCTTCTTCTCAAGGATTGGGACTGGGCGAGCTTTTAGACGAGATCATTGGTTATATCGGAGACTACAGCGCCGACGAAGAAGATGATGATACATTGAAGATTGCGCTGGTTGGTAAGCCTAATGTAGGGAAATCTTCGCTGACAAATAAAATTTTGGGGTATGAGCGCGCGATTGTAAGCGACATTCCCGGTACGACGCGTGACGCGATTGATTCTGTTTTTGAGAGAGATGGCGCGCGTTATACGATCATTGATACAGCGGGTATGCGCAAACGCGGTAGAATTGATGATAAGTCCATTGAACGTTACAGCGTGATTCGGTCGCTCAATGCTGTGCGCAGGGCAGACGTTGTGGTCGTTATGATCGACGCAACGGAGGGGATTACGGAGCAGGATGTTAAGGTCGCGGGTTTTGTGGACGATGAGGGGAAACCATGTGTCATCGCAGTTAATAAGTGGGACGCGGTGGAAAAAGATACCTTTACGATCGAAGAATATAATAAAAAAATATCGGCAGATTTTGCGTTTATGCCATATGCCAAAAAGATATATATATCGGCAGCGACGGGTTTGCGTGTAGATAAGCTGTTTGCCTTACTGCACGAGGCGTACGATCACAATATACAAAGGATATCGACGGGCGTGCTGAATGATTGCTTGCAAGATGCGATCACCGCTGTGGAGCCGCCGTCTACAAACGGGCGTAGATTGAAGATATTTTATATGACGCAGGTGAGCATCAAGCCGCCGACGTTTGTACTGTTTGTGAACGAAGTACCGTTGATGCATTTTTCTTATCAGCGTTATCTGGAAAACTATTTGCGTAAAACGTTTGACTTTAGCGGAACGCCGATTAAAATAATTATTAGACAACGTAATGAGGACAGGGAGGAATCGTAGGGAATGGAAGTTTGGGTGCTGATACTTTGCGCCGTAATCGCATATTTTATGGGTTCGATATCTTTTTCTTATATTTTTACAAAAAAGATACGAAACGAAGATATTCGTGAAAAAGGTAGCGGTAATGCGGGTACGACAAATGTACTGCGAAACTACGGATGGGGTTTGGGAGTTGCTGTTTTTGCGGGGGATGTATTAAAAGCGGTCGCTGCTGCACTCATTGGCGGCGCGATTGCCGGATATGAGGGGCTTTGCGTGGCAGGAGTATTTGCGATCGTAGGTCATAATTATTCCTGTTTTTTAAAGTTCAAGGGAGGCAAGGGGATCGCTTCTACGATCGGCGTGCTTCTGCTGATCCAGCCGATTCCTACACTTGTGATTTTTACGATTTCTATCATCATTGTCGCTTGTTCGAAAATTATGAGTATCGGTTCGATCATTGGGCTTATTCTGAGCGCGATCGCGGCGTTTGTTTTTGCGCAGGGGAACATGTTCCAGATTTTTTCAGTATTGGTTATTGCCGCGCTGGGCGTATTCAGTCACCGTGAAAACATCAACAGGTTGATCCACGGAACGGAGCATAAATTAAGCCTTTCCAAAAAATGACAACAGGCAAAAAACGCTTGCATATTGCGGAAAAACATGGTATTATATATACTGTTAATAAGATGTTAGCATCGAAGAGTGGGATTGACGCCCACTCTTTCGCATTATAAACACGAAATTTTGGAGTGGAAATGGCAAAAAACGTGA
>CAZBSH010000109.1:0-4053 GCA_964494645.1 uncultured Christensenella sp.
AAAGTACTGCACTGGCAACGGTGTGGGAGGATAGGTAGCTGCCGGATTCTATTTTAAGAAAAGCCTAGGATGAAAATCATAGGCTTTTTCTATTATAAAGACAAAGAAACCGCCTAGAAAATGAGAGCCAGGCGGTTTTTATGTTGTTATTCAAATACAATGCTGCAAAGCGCTTTATTCTGCCTTAGGAATTTCTTTGCGTATAAACCCCATGCAGGGGACGCCGGAAGATTTTAGCACGGCAAGAGAGGGTAGATATGCAGAACGGAAACCATATAGTTTGCATGCCTTTGGAAAAGCAGGATCCCATGTGACGGCAAAATATATACACCGAAAGCAATCAGCTTTCTCAGCGTTGTTATTATCGTGGATAGCTTTGATATGGATCACCTCGAATATATTATGCCATATTGTGTGACGCGCGTAAAGCTCTTCGCGAGTCAGGTGCATAACAAAAGTGAGACAGTAGCTTCTTATGCTTTCATGTCAAATAAAATAAAATGAGATTTTGTTTCCGCGCGCAGTTGAATCAGGGTTTCGTCTGTAATCTCTGCCGCGTCCCGCGTAGACAAAGGATACTCGTTCACCGTTCCACTTCCTTCAATCTGGATTAGATAAGCCTGCCGCCCTTCCTTTAGTATATAATCAAGCGTCAGACCGGCGTCTAAGCTCAGCACGGAAATATCCATATCCTGATGGATCTTGACCGGCGCGGTTCCGTTCTCTCCGGAGACGATGTTTAGCCATTTGTTCTCTCTGGCTTCCCAGTCAAAGCGGTAGTCTCCATAGTTGGGGTTGTATCCATTTTTATCCGGGAGGATCCAAATTTGTAAAAAGCGCGCAACGTCGTTTGTGAGGTTATATTCGCTATGGGTAACACCTGTACCTGCGCTCATATACTGCACTTGACCGCGCGTGAGTTCTCTCTCGTTGCCCATATTATCTCGATGGGTAAGCGCGCCGTCTACCACATAGCTAACAATTTCCATGTTTGCGTGTGGATGCGTATCAAACCCGGTACCGGGCTCAATACGATCGTCATTTACCACACGCAGCATACCAAATTGTATATTTTCCGGGTTGTAGTATTCCGCAAAGGAAAAGTGGAATAAACTGTGAAGCCATCCCAACTCGCTTGTGCCCATTTTGTGGCTATCTATTACTTTAATCATCATTGATTCCTTTCTGAGCTGTTCGGTGACAGCTTGCGTAAAATTTGAATAACGGTATTTCGTTCTTCCGGTGTGATAGGTGCGAGACTTTCTTCTACAAGTGTCATGTGCTGTTCAAAGACTTCACCAATCAGTTTTGCTCCTTTGTCTGTCAGCGCCACAAGAAACGAGCGCCCGTCAGACGGATTTGTTTTGCGGCATACCAGTTCATGCTGTTCTAGATTACGAATGACAACGGTCATATTCCCGCTGGTAGATAGAACAGATTCAATCAGGGCACCGACCGTGAGCTCGCCTTTGTGATGCAGTGCCTCCAACACTGCAAATTGCGCCAAGGTAAGCCCATGATTGCGAAACATTGCTTCGCTTTTTCGGTGTAGAGCGCGCAATGCGCGGCTCAGTGCAATAATAAATACTCCGTTCTCTTTGTCATAATAATTATTCATACATATAATATATCACTAATTAGTGATAATTGCAAGCGTAATTATTTGCTCTTTGCGGCGTTAGAAAGGAGAAGAAGATGGCGGGTAAGGGATGAGAATGGATACATGAAATACGCCATTTTTGTGTGAAAAAGAAGAAACGCCCCCATAACGTTTGACCAATGCCTGAACGGACTGTATTCCAAGACCATGTCCTTTGCGCTTTTCTTTTACTTTGTAAGAGGACTCCGTAAAGGTGTTGTCAATCACAAGACGCAGCTTTTGGTCAGCAATATCGCCGCGCAGATAAATATAGCGGTCTGCGTTTGTTTGGGAAGTGACTGCGTTCATCGCGTTTTCCAAAAGATTTCCCAGTAAAATACATAGTTCGTTGTCAGGAAAGTCCAACTGTACGGGCAGATTGAGGTTGGCATCGTAGCGGATGTCGTTCTGGGCGGCTAGCGAAGCGTAGTAAGATAAAATCGCATCTGCGGTCGCGTTGCCGGTAAACGTAGAAATCTCATATTGATCCATGGTTTCTGCATATTGACCAAGATATCGTACAACGCTGGCAAGACTTTTGTTTGTGGCAAGCTCATGCAAAGTGCGCATATGATGGCGCAGATCGTGTGAGGCAATCCGCGCCTGCTGCATCTGATCGGAGAGCTGTTGATAATGTTCTTTTTGCATTTCCAGAAGTTGTTCCATCTGCTGTTGTTTGATTTCGTACACAAGACGGAAGCGATAGGCATCTGTTAAATCGAGCCACAAAACGCATTCAAATGCTACGACAAGTATGAGTGCGCCAATTTCTGAGAACCAGCCGCCTGAAATTGGTTCGTAAAGCGGGAAAAAGCGGTCGAACAAAAGCGCACACGCAAATGCGAGACCTGCGCAAAAAATAATGACAGAGCGTGGTTTTTTGCGCAGGATCGCATAGATCGAGGTCACGATTAGGTAGACTGCCGTATAATATTTGACAATATCGATAACGACAGAGAAAAAGCGCATGGCATAGGCTGTGAGCGTAAAGGCGAAACTTGAATAGATGATTGATATCACCACTCCCGCAATACACGGCAGCAAGGCATATACGGCTGCCTTACCGCTTTTATCGTATAATTTGTTTTGAAATGCGACAACAAGTAAAAGCATCAGAGAAAAACAAGAGATTTCGATAGGATAAAATGGAAAATAGGTTGTCGGGAAGAAGGTGTGCAGCAGAGGATAGCAGGTAATGCCGATCAGGCACAAATACAGTAGACAAGGAAAAAGTCCGGTACGACTTTTGCTGCGCCGACCCAAATACAGGGTCAGCAACATACCGAACAATGCATTGGAGATAATTAATGTATGGATCAGAAGACGAAGATCGCGCGTCTGCAACACGGCAGAAAGTGTTCCGAATGCGGGGGGATAAACCATGCCGCTGTAAATGGAAGAATGATCTGTGACTGCCAAAACAAGATCAAGAGAACCGCCGGCATGCATTGTAATGATGCGGTTCTGGATGAGCGGCTGATAGGTTGAGGGATCCGGATCGCCCATAGAAGCAACAAGCGTGCCGTTTGCATACAATTTGTACGAAGAGTAAATCTCTGGTAGTTCTAACGCATATTCCGCATCTTTGAGCGGAATATGAATGGTGAGACGGTAAGTAATGCTGCCATGCGGAGAGACAGAACTGTCCGCTGCCTGCATGCCGCCGTATTCGCCGATAAATGCAATTCGGAAATCCGGTTCTGCGTTGGTAAGCTGTTGTGGGGTGAGCAAACTGCCGGGGTATATCTTCCATCCGTTAGTCAAATAACGAATCGGATATTCTTCAAGATTTTGAGCGGTGAGGCTTAATACGCCGTTTTGCGCCTGAGGTGCAGGGTGTGTATATTTATTGTCCCAACGATATAACGCGCCAAACAGCGCCACAGATGCAAGGAGTGTCGCAATGGCAAGGACCCATGAAAGAAAGAAAGGCATAGGCTTACGATCCATATTTCTGATACCTTTTTAGTGCCCAAAGAACAAGAATGACTGCCCCGATAGCAGATAAAATAATTCCCCAAACGGGAAAGTCGGCAGGACGAGGTTGGTTCTCCGCATGCGGCAAAAAGCGATCCTTTCCACTGGGGTCAGATGACTGTGGCTTTGTTTTTTGCAGATCATCAATGGGATCGGAAGACGATGTGGATGCCGCGACATCGGAGCCGGTTATGGCTTGGGGGATGGCGGATGCCGTAGCAAAGGGAGTGGAAATATTGTTCGCGCTAGGAGAGGCTGTCGGGTATTGGTCGTGCGAAGGAGAAGTCGTCGCGGTAACAACAGGCACCGCAGCAACAGGAGACGATGAGACCGAATCTGTGGGGGGAAGCGCAGGGGAAGCGGATGGCGCGGGAGAAGCGGTGGGCGAAGGCGATGAGGAAGCAATGGGGTTTCGGTCGCTGCCGTCACGGTCGCCG
>CAZBSH010000110.1:0-4053 GCA_964494645.1 uncultured Christensenella sp.
CAGCAGCAGCTCCAAAATCATCTTACGATGACGGAACAACTGCGGCGTGTTGGTCTTGATCTTCATCTTATCGCGCGGCGGCGTAGAACAAGAAGCGATCACACCGCCCCATTCGTCTTCCACCACGCACATACGGCATGCGCCGTAAATGGACAAATCAGAATAATAACAGAATGTAGGCAGCTCAATACCCGCCTTGCGGATCACCGCCAGAATATTCTGCTCGTCGTCATAATTCACGATCTGTCCGTCTATAATCATATGCTTTTTATCAGTCATAATACCCCTCCGTTAAAACTGCTCGATGACAGCGCCAAAGTTACATGCGTCCACACACGCGCCGCACTTGATACACTTTTGCTGATCGATCACGTATGGATTTTTGATTTCTCCTGTGATCGCCCCTACGGGACACTGGCGCGCACACTTGCTGCATCCCTTACACTGCTCTTGTGCGATCACAAACTGTTTCATCGCCTGACAGTTTTTCGCCGGACACTTTTTATCCACGACATGCGCCAGATATTCGTCCTCGAAATATTTGAGCGTGCTGATGACGGGGAACGCCGCCGTTTTGCCAAGCCCACACAGCGCCGTCTTGGTGATGGTATCCGCAAGCTCGCGCAGCATGTCAAGGTCTTCTCTTTCACCCTTCCCTGCGACAATACGCTCTAGAATCTCCAGCATACGCATCGTACCCTCGCGGCACGGCACGCATTTGCCGCATGACTCGTTTTGTGTGAAATTCATGAAAAAGCGCGCCACCTCGACCATACATGTATCCTCGTCCATCACGACAAGACCGCCCGAACCAATCATCGCACCAACTTTTTTGAGCGAATCAAAATCCAACGGCAGATCGAGATGTTCTTGCGTAAGACAGCCGCCCGAAGGTCCGCCAATCTGCACTGCCTTGAACGCTTTGCCATCCTTTACTCCACCGCCGATATCAAAAATGATCTCTCTTAATGTCGTGCCCATCGGCACTTCGATCAGCCCCGTATTGTTGACATTGCCGGTAAGCGCGAACGCTTTTGTCCCCGGGCTGTTTTCCGTACCCATCTCGCGATACCACGCAGAACCATTCAAAATGATCATTGGAATATTGGCATACGTTTCCACATTGGAAAGCACAGTCGGCTTGCCAAACAGCCCCTGCTCCACCGTACGCGGCGGTTTGACACGCGGCATGCCGCGGTTTCCTTCGATAGAAGCCGTCAGCGCGCTGCCCTCGCCGCACACGAATGCGCCCGCGCCCTGATTGATCTTTAAATCAAACGCAAAGCCGCTGTTAAGAATATTGTCCCCCAACAACCCCTGCTCACGCGCTGCCGCAATCGCCGTTTGCAGTCTTTTTACTGCCAGCGGATATTCCGCACGTACATAAATATACCCTTCGTGCGCGCCCGTTGCGATGCCCGCGATCATCATACCTTCGATCATACGGTGCGCATCCCCTTCCATGATGCTCCTATCCATGAATGCGCCCGGGTCGCCCTCGTCGCCGTTACACACGACATATTTCACAGGCTCGCTCTGGCGCGCTACCTGCTGCAGCTTGCGCCCCGTGGGGAACCCGCCGCCGCCGCGTCCGCGCAGACCGCAATCGAGTATCTCTTGCACAATACCTTCCGGCTGCATATCGAAAAGCGCCTTTGCAACAGCCTCATAACCGCCGCGCGCCACATATTCCATCAAGGATTCCGTATCCGTATGCCCGCAGTTGGAAAGCACCATACGCGTTTGCTTGCTGTAAAACGGGATATCCTCCTGCGCCGCGTACGCTTTTCCGTCCTGCGTGAACAGCAATCTCTCTACCGGTTCACTGCCTACAAGGCTTTTTTCGAGGATCTCTTCACAGTCCTCCGGCTTTACCTTCACATACAGCCAGCCGTTTGGCTCGATGCGCAGCAGCGGTCCCATCTCGCAAAAGCCGTGACAGCCGCTCTTCTTAAAAGCGATTTCTTCATGCGGCTCTGCCTTGAGTTCCACAGAAACGCTCAGTCCCTTTTGTTCCGCAAGCTCCTTTAAGCGGTCGTATATCTCCAGCGATCCACCAGCCACACAGCCCGTTCCCGCACACACAAGTATTTTTTTGTATTGCGCATCGAGCGATTTTTTATATTGCTCTTTCGTTTGTTTGAGTTCCGTTATATTTTGTATCATACCGTTATATTCTCCCCTAAAGCGGTTTATTTCAGCGTATCCAGCAGCTCGCACGCAGATTCGGGCGTCATTGCCGGATAGACCTTGTCATTGACCGTCAGCACAGGCGCAAGCCCGCACGCGCCGAGGCACGAGACCGTTTCTACCGTATAAAGCATGTCCTCCGTCGTTTTCTTTTTGTCCGTCAGATGAAGCTTTTTGCGGAGCGCGTCTAAAATCGGTATGGATTTGCGTACATGACATGCCGTACCGTCGCAGATCTTGATGACATACTTGCCCTTGGGTTCTAATGAAAAGTTCTCATAAAAAGTAGCGATAGAATAGACCTTTGCCTCACCTACGTTCAGCTTGAGCGCTACATAAGAAAGCGCTTCTTTGGGCAGGTAACGGTATTCCTTCTGAATATCCTGCAGAATGGGAATGATCTCCGACTGCCTTGTGTGTTCTGTAAGGATCACATCGAGCTTTTCTTTCATTTCAAGATCCACGTTTTGACTCCTCCTGTTTTTACGCAGTTCATGCGAAATATTGTTAAATAATTAACATACCAGTCCATTGTATAATATTTCACAAAACTTAGCAATATAAGATATGGTTTTTTTCAAAAAAGTTTTAAAATCGGAAAGGAGAGTAATAAAAAACAGGTCCTCGCAGCGCATCTGCAAAGACCTGTTTTGTTTGATTCTATTTTTGAAGAGGTTTTAAATGTGCTTTTTCCGAAGGCTTGGTGTTAAGCCACAAAAGGAAGTAAAGCGCCATACCCCAAAGAACAATATATCCTTGTATTTGCTCGGTTAGTCTTGACAAAGTCAAAAACCATCCATACTCGCTCAACGTATCGTCTGGCGTATTCATATGTATGGTCGCAATGATCAATGTCGCCAAACATGCAACAACCACCAGCAACACCACACTGATTCCTCTCTGTGCAAGCGTTTTACACACGCATAACTTTCGCCTATCAAAAACGAAAAACAGCAGCAATATGATCACCATCAAAAATCCCCACATAACATAACAATAATATAAAATTGTTCGAATAGAGCCCGGCTCTCCTATCGGATGCGCAGATGTGTACAACGAATCCATCAGAATTCGTGCACCCAAGCCACATAGGACAATCAGTATGCTTTGTACATGCCAACCTCGCAGGTCTTCCCTGACCACCCACTTATAGAGCCATGAAAACAGATATAGCCAGAGCATAACTACCACGATGCCTAATACAAAATTTATTCTATTGCCCAATGATTCAAAGCGTGGCAAAACACTGTGATCAAACACGTTATATACCATAAAAACAAAAAACAACACCACCGCCGCAATCTTCAAAAGCATCATCCGGTTTTTCTTGATCCATACCATCATTCGTACTCTCCTTTTATACAATTTCGCCAAATGGCAAACTGTCTATATGTCCGAAAAAATAGTTTCCTTTACCATCCGTCAACGGAATACGTTTTGTTGCTTTCCATCCATCATATTCAATAATCTCAATCTTCACTCCGGCATCCCTTCATTTTGCTTCAGCAGTGTCACATTATAATCCACTGTGCTCACAGAATTTAGCGCGAAACCTATCACATTCAAAACTATTTCCGCACCCGCCGATGCTCCCGTTCCTTTCGGTTGGTACGTACTTCCATTCCCCATATCGATGCCCGCACCATAGTCCATTCCTTCAAGACTCAGCTTGGCAAACCCTTTTGCTGGATCAAAAGAAACATTTAACTGCGAATAACTCCCTACCGTTTTCCACGGTACGTCAAAAAACGGTCCTTCACTTATGAGCTGGTCTGGATTAATTGGATAAGTCTGCCCATTTTGCTCTCCTTGTCACACAACCATCACTTTTAAAGCGCTTGTTCCTAAATTTTCCATATGTTA
>CAZBSH010000111.1:0-3817 GCA_964494645.1 uncultured Christensenella sp.
AGCCGGAGCGCGTAATCGCGGGGGAGTTGATCCGTGAAAAGGCATTAAAAAGTATTGGTAAAGAGATACCGCACGGGATTGGCGTAGAAATCGAGAAAATGCAATATGATGAACAGAAAGAAATATTTCACATTGACGCTGTGATCTATTGCGAAAAGGATTCCCATAAAGGGATTATTATCGGCGCGGGAGGAAGGATGCTTAAAAAGATCGCTTCGGCAGCGCGTGAGGATATGGAAACATTGTTTGATTCCAAGGTTTTTTTGCAAGTTTGGGTCAAGGTGAAGCCTGACTGGCGCAATAAGCTTTCCGTACTGCGCACGCTTGGATATCAGGACGTGTAAATGGAAAAGCATTATTGTATTGTGCTGCGAACGACGAACTATAAGGATTATGATAAAATATTGGCGCTTTTTTCGCGTAGTGCGGGACGCATAGATGCGCAGGCGCGTGGCGCGCGTAAAATGAAAAGTGAATTTACCGGTGCGGCACAGGTGCTTTGTTGCGGAGAGTATGAATTTTACAAAAAAGGCGACCGGTTATTTTTGACGAGTGCGCTCATCCGTCAGGAGTTTTTTCATGTGCAAAATGATTATGACGCGTACTCGTCGGCATGCGTGATGCTTGAACTGACAGATAAAATATTGCAGCACACGGCGGAATATGAAGATTTGTTTTTGACGCTGATATATGCATTGTTTGCTATGGAGAAGAAACAGCTTTGCGCGATGCAGGCACTGGCGTATTTTTTTGCGCGTATCACGGAATTGATGGGTATTTTTCCTTCCATTGGCGAATGCGCGACATGTGGGGAGAATGCTGTAAGCGATCCTGCGTATTTTTCACTGGGAGAGGGTGGGGAAATTTGCGCGGCATGTGCGCCGCATGTCAGGACGACAAAAGTACCGCGCAGCGTACTGCAGAGCATGACGGTATTGAAAGACATAAAGCCAAAGCAGGTATCAGAGATCACCATCGGAGAAGAAGAGGCGAAAGGGGTGGTTTTTCTGCTTGCAAAATATCTGGATTCTATGATGGAAATCCGCTTAAAGACAATGAAGTGCCTGCCGGAAAATTCTTTGTAAAGTTGTTGTTTTATAACAATGGTTAATGTATAATATGTGATGGACTGTATAAAGCGGCTATACTATTTTGGGAAAAGTTTTAAATAATATTATTGTTCAGGAGGAGTTTTAAGAATGTCTAATAAGTATGTATACCTTTTTAAAGAAGGTGACGCGTCCATGAAGAACCTTCTCGGTGGCAAAGGTGCGAACCTGGCTGAGATGACGAACTTGGGTCTGCCTGTACCGCAAGGTTTTATTGTTTCTACGGAAGCGTGCACGAAGTACTATGAAGACGGCAAGGTGATTGCTGAAGAAGTAGTAAACCAGATTTATGAGGCAATGAAAAAGACGGAAGAATTGTCAGGAAAGAAATTCGGCGATTCTGAAAACCCGTTCTTGGTATCTGTCCGCTCGGGTGCGCGCGCGTCCATGCCGGGTATGATGGACACGATCTTAAACCTTGGTTTAAATGATGTCGCGGTTGAAGGCGTAGCGAAAAAATCGGGTAATCCGCGTTTTGCGTATGACAGCTACAGAAGATTTATCCAGATGTTCTCTGATGTTGTTATGTGCATCGACAAAGAGAAGTTTGAGCATCAGTTGCAGGCAATGAAGGACGCTAAGGGCGTAAAGCTCGATACGGACCTGAATGCTGACGATTTGAAAGAGCTCGTTAAGAAATACAAAGAGATCTATAAGCAGGAAATGGGCAAGGATTTCCCGCAGGATGCAAAAGAGCAGTTGCTTGAGTCTGTTACGGCAGTGTTCCGTTCGTGGGATAACCCGAGAGCGATTGTATATCGTCGTATGAACGATATTCCGGCTAGCTGGGGGACGGCGGTTAATGTACAGGCAATGGTGTTTGGTAATATGGGCGACGATTGCGGTACGGGCGTTGCGTTTACGAGAAACCCCTCCACCGGTGAAAAGAAACTGTATGGCGAATATTTGATGAACGCGCAGGGTGAGGATGTTGTTGCGGGCATCAGAACGCCGCAGCCGATTTCTCACTTGCAGGATCAAATGCCTGAAGTTTATAATCAGTTTGTCCAGATTGCACAGTCTTTGGAAGATCACTACAGAGATATGCAGGATATGGAATTTACGATCGAAGGCGGCAAGCTTTATATGCTGCAAACAAGAAACGGTAAGAGAACGGCGATGGCTGCTCTTAAGATTGCGGTTGATCTTGTTGAAGAAGGCAAGCTGACAACGGAAGAGGCGATTCTCAAAGTTGAGCCGAAGCAGCTTGACTCTTTGCTGCATCCGCAGTTTAATGGCGCGGCTTTGAAAGCTGCGAAGCCGATCGCAAAAGGTCTTCCGGCTTCTCCGGGTGCTGCATGCGGTAAGCTTTACTTTACGGCTGACGATGCTACGGCTGCTGCTGCGAAGGGTGAAAAGGTAGTCCTCGCAAGACAGGAAACTTCTCCCGAAGATATCGAAGGTATGTATGCTTCGCAGGGTATCTTGACGGCACGTGGCGGAATGACATCTCACGCGGCGGTTGTTGCGCGTGGTATGGGTACATGTTGTGTTGCAGGCTGCGGCGAGTTGAGGATCGAAGAATGCAATAAAAAGATGACGACAGCGGACGGTACGGTATATAAAGAAGGCGACTTCATTTCTCTTGACGGTTCCACAGGTAATGTGTACGGTGCTGCGATTGAAACAGAAGAAGCGCAGGTATCCGGCGATTTTGCTACGGTCATGGGTTGGGCTGATTCTATCAGAAGACTGAAAGTAAGAACGAACGCTGATACGCCGCACGATGCGCAGCAGGCGATCGAGTTTGGTGCGGAAGGTATCGGTTTGTGCCGTACGGAGCATATGTTCTTTGCAGAAGACAGAATTGCGGCAATGCGTGAGATGATCGTTTCTAAGACGGTTGAACAGAGAGAAAAAGCTCTTGCTAAGCTTCTGCCGATGCAGAAGGAGGATTTTAAGGGCATTTATAAGGCAATGAAGGGGCATCCGGTTACGATCCGTTTCTTGGATCCGCCGCTGCACGAGTTCCTGCCTACGGCCGCTGATGATATCGCTGCTCTCGCAAAAGAGATGGGGATGAGCGTTGATGACCTGCAGGCAATCATTGACAGCCTGCACGAGTTCAACCCGATGCTGGGTCATCGTGGATGCCGTCTGGCGGTCACGTTCCCCGAGATCGCTGTGATGCAGACAAGAGCGGTTATGGAAGCTGCAATCGAAACGATTGCGGAAACGGGCTATGACATCGTTCCTGAAATCATGATTCCGCTCGTTGGAGATGTGAAGGAATTGAAATATGTCAAAGACTTCGTTGTTGAAACAGCTGAAAAAGTCATGGAAGAAAAAGGCAAGAAGATCGACTACAAAGTCGGTACGATGATCGAAGTGCCGAGAGCTGCTGTAACTGCTGATGAAATTGCGAAAGAGGCAGACTTCTTCTCGTTTGGTACGAACGACCTGACGCAGATGACGTTTGGATTCTCTCGTGACGATGCAGGCAAGTTCTTAGACGACTATTATACGAAGAAGATTTACGAATCCGATCCGTTTGCGAAATTGGATCAGGATGGCGTAGGCAAGCTCGTGAAGATGGCTGTAGACCTTGGTAGAAAGACAAGATCCGACATCAAGCTCGGGATCTGTGGTGAACATGGTGGTGATCCGTCCACTGTTGAGTTCTGCGACAGCCTTGGCTTAAACTACGTATCCTGCTCGCCCTTCCGCGTACCGATTGCGAGATTGGCTGCGGCGCATGCGGTTGTGAA
>CAZBSH010000112.1:0-3405 GCA_964494645.1 uncultured Christensenella sp.
AACAGCAGTCTACCATCCCTGTTTCTTAATTTGCGAAATTCTATTGACGGTACCATTTGTATTTCTTTCACTCCCACATGGATAGGGAAAATTCAGTCCAACTTTTGGAAGTGCATATGCACCAATTCTCCAAGTGATTAGCATGTTAGTGTTAAAGATCCTTTATAAACTGCTCCATCCGGTCAGCACTTTCCTTCTTCATACGCCCTGTAACGTGCCCGTATTGATCAAGCGTGAAAGCGGCTGTGTGGTGTCCAAGATTCTCCTGTACCGTTTTCACATCGTCTCCCGCTTGCAGCGAAGCAACTGCGTATGTATGCCGCAGATCATGAAACCGCGCGTCAGGAATGTTGAGGTCACGCACAATTTTCTTGTAATGCTTGTAAACTGTAAAATGGGCAAGGTGGCTGCCTATCTCATTAGTGAATACAAGCAAGAAGCCTTCCCACGGTTGCCAGGCTTCCCCAGCATTTGATTGCCATTCGTTTTGCACAGCTTTATGAGCTTTCAACGCCTGCATAACTGTGGATGCGGGGGAGATAGTGCGTGTTTTGTTGTTCTTTAGTGGGAGGAACTTATAAACGCCTTTTATTTTTTGCAGTTGTCTATAAACATAGATAGTTCCCTTTTCAAAATCTATACAATCCCAAGTCAAACCCAGAATCTCCGACTGCCGCAAGCCTGTAAATAGGTCAACAAGGTATATTGTTTCGTACTGATGTCCTGCGATTGCTTTCAAAAAGTCGCTGATTTCATGATTTTCCAGTGGCTTTATTTCGCGTTTTTCAACACGGGCAGTTTGCACGCATCCAAGGCGTTAAACTTTACATAACCGATTTCACACGCCTGAGAAAGCGCTTTATGCACTATGCCGTGTAAATTCATTACTGTTTTTGCGGATAAACTTGCTTTTTCAATCGTTCCTTGGAGCATTTTGTTATAAAAGGATTGTATCGTGGGTGTATTCAGCGCCTGCAACCGTACCGCGCCTATAGCAGGCTTGATATGCCTTGTTATATGCGTAGTGTAGGATTTTAGCGTAAGCGGCTTTAAATTTTGGGTATAGTCTTTCAACCATACATCCAGCCACTGGCCGAAAGTGATTTTGGATTGGTTCGATATACACCCCATTATCAATGTCTGTTGTTAGCTGGCGCAGCTTTTTGCGAACTTCGGCTTGAGTTTTGCCGTATACAGATTTTTGAATCTGTTTTCCGGTTCCAGGATCACGCCCCACAGTGTAGCGGGCTTCCCAAGTCCCATCTTTACGTTGTCTCATGGAACCGTTGCCCTGCGCCCCACGTTTTGCTTTCCGTGTTTCTTCATTCTTAGTATTTTCAACCATGTTTGTCACTCCCCATACTTCAGCCAATCAAGAAAGGCTTCCGCTGTCATTGTGCCGCTTTCCACTTCTTTTCTCAAAATCTTCGCATCTTGCTTCCACTGCTCAAACTCAGCTTCGGGAAGAGCACCTTTTTTCATTTTCGCAAAATTGTTTTTGTACGTTTGCCTGTACGCTTTTTTCTCGGGTGAGGAATCGAGCGTTTGAGTGTACCTTGCCATAGCGCCTATCTGCCTGCAGGTGTTGCCCTGTTCATCCGTGGTGCGTTCGCAATATATCGTCTTGCTTTGTGCCACAAAATTTCGCCTGCAATGCTTGCATTTCCGTATTACAGCATTTTGTTCAAGTATATCCTTTATGTAGGCTATGATAACGCTTTGCATTGTATCGTTACCACGGTTGTAAAATTCAAAGCTTTGCATTTCCTCATGCTCGGAGATTGTGAGTATTTGGCGGATCTCGGCATCACGCAGAAAGGAATAATCTGTAGGTGCGTCCAACCCTGTATAGCTTTGAGACGGTGCGTTGAAATAGCGGTTCACCTCTTCGTCACGTGTCCCCAACAGCTTGTAAATCAAGTCCATACGCATAGTCGCATCCGCCTTTTGAGAATATATTTTGTCCGAAAAAGCATTCGCGTTCAGCAATATCCTTAGTTGTCCGATGTATGTGGAAATCGTGTGTGCGTCGAGGAATATGTTTTTGAATCCCTCTAAAATGCTTTGCTGATAAAGTTGATCCCACGTAGACTGCGTTAGCACCGCGTCGATTGCGCGTATGCCTTTCTCGCGATATACACAGAAGAGGTCTGGTAGTGCGGTCAAAAGCGGCCTCGTGCGTTCCGCCAAATCATTCAATATTTTTTGCGCCCCTTGGGCTTCGCTCAGATTCATGCATCCGATATACTCTGCGGCAGGCAGGCATATGCTGTCGAATTTCTCTGCGTCTGTCTCGGCAAGCTCTAGCAGCATGGTGCCGTATTCATGCGTTTGGACAATCTCGTTTTTCAAAGCCTCGTATTCGGGATTGGTGTCCTCAACATACCTGAGCACACGTTTTTCTGTGAATTGTGCATAATCAGTTCTGAAAAGCATTTCGGTTAATATTTGCATTATACGATTCCCTCCGACGGACAATATATTATCACGAGTATAATTGCAATTGCATGCTTTGTCAACACTCGCAAAAAACTACGACGACAATGAATGGTCTGCAAACATACTTGACACAAAGGAATAAGCGTGTATAATATAGGTAAAGCGACAATAATAAATATATAAATAAATTGTAAAGGAGGGGGCAGATAAAGAGTACGGCTTGGAACTATGCACATTGAAAATTGAACATAGGAGGAGCGTATGAAACAAACTCAAACGTCGTATGAGGAATTGCCGGTCACATTGACCGCAGAGATGGTAGCACGTGTATTGGGAATATCCAGAGCGGGCGCATATGAGCTGATGCACACGAGAGGTTTCCCCACATTGCGAATAGGCAAGAGGCTGGTGGTAGCCAAAGATCAGTTCATAAAATGGATAAACACCAACAGCGGAGTGACGCCCTAGAAGAAATGCCTAAATAGATCAATGTTGCCTAAAGGCAACATAAAAGATACCGACTATATTGTCGCAACATAACGTTCGCGAATATAGTCGGGCAAGCTACGCCGATGTCGCGACACTCCATCGGCGGCTTGCAAAGGGGCTGCCCCTTTGAACCCCTAAAAGGGCAAAACACAAGGAGGAAATCTATGGTAAAACGAAGCAGAAATCATAGTGTGGGCTTCATTGTGGATGACCAAGAAGCCTCTATGCTGAAAAACAAACAAGCGCAATCCGGCCTGACTCTGCGGGAATTTATGATGAAGTGCATCCGCCGCCAGCAGATAGAAGTTAAACCGGGCGGGCGCGAGGTGGTGATAGAGCTAAAACGCATAGGCAATAATCTGAATCAAATAACACACGCGGTGAACGCGGGTAAAATTAATGACTGCACCCGTCTGCTAGAAGCTATCTACAGAAAAATCTACGAGGTAAAAAAGCAATGGGAGTAATAAAGGTGTC
>CAZBSH010000113.1:0-3359 GCA_964494645.1 uncultured Christensenella sp.
ATAGGGAAAGCGTATGCCGCTGCAGCCCACCGCTGCCGTGTGACGGAGCGCTTGTGCAGGTTAGCCACTGGTGAAAGCCGGGAAGGCGCACAAGTCGTGATGAAGTCAAGCCGGAAGACCTGCCATGAATCGGGAAGTTTTTTTCTTCGGCGGGAAGAACAAAAGCGCGTAATGCCTTTTTGCATCAGCCGAAAAGGTGTTTTTTTATGCAATCGAACGCCCGTGCGTGACGCCAATGTGCTTGGTGATAAATCTGGAAAGGAAGTATTGACATGAACAGAAAAATCATCTCTCTATTGGTATGCGTGCTGCTTGCGCTCGCGGTATTCGCAGGGTGCGCGCAGCATGCGCCGACGGCGTCTCAAAGCACGGAGGCGACGCAAAGCGCTTCCGCTGCACCGTCTGAGCAGGCACAGTCCTCTGAGCAGCCTGATGCTGTGGGTATGAGCGTAACGGATATGGCGGGCAACGAAGTAACCGTTGCAAAGGCGGACAAGATCGTATCGTTGACGCCGGCGGGAACGGAGATCGTATGTGCGTTGGGTGCGGAGAAACAGCTTGTGGGCATCGACGCGTTTTCCAATTATCCGCAGAGTGTGGCGAGTCTCGAGATTATGGGCGATTTTAATGGCCCGGACGTGGAAAAGGTTGCAGCAGCAGAACCGGACGTAGTGCTTGCGGGCACGGGTTTACAGAGCGACGCTGTCGATAAGCTATCCGAGTTGGGCATCGCGGTGGTCGTTGTGGAAGCGACGACGTTTGAGGATATTCCGAAATCCATCGAGCTTGTGGGTAAGATCTTGGGCATGGAGGACAGCGCGAAGCAGGTCACAGAAGGTATCAACACTGTTGTGAAAAATGCGCAGGACAAAAAGCCCACAGAAGAAAAAACCGTGTATTACGCGATGAGCTATGGTGACATGGGCAATTGGACGAGCGGTCCCGGAAGTTTTATCAACACAATGATCGAGCTTGCGGGCGGGAAGTGCGTGACGGAAAACCAAAGCGCGCCGTGGATCGAATATTCGATGGAAGACCTTGTGGCGGCGAACCCGGATATCATCTTGCTGGACGCGAGTATGGGCAGTACGGAAGACTTAAAGCTGGTCGCGGGATATAAGGATCTGGATGCGGTCAAAAACGGTAATGTATATGCGATCGACGCGGACGTGTTCACGCGTCCCGGTCCGCGCATTGGCGAGGCGATCCTTACGATCAGCGAGATATTGAACAAGGAAGGCGTTTGATCCGGCGAAGTCGCGTGGGTGCTTGCAAGAACGAGTTTTGGCAATGCAAAACCCGAGCGATCTTCAAACAGCCGTGATGATCGGCGGGAACGTAAACGGATTTGAAATCGCGGATGAAAATTCACAAAGAGGAACCGGAATGACAAAAAAACCTGTAAAATTTCAGGTGATCTTACTGGCGCTCATCTTAGGCGGCATTGCCGCCTTTGTGTGCGCCTTTTTTGTGGGAAGTTCGGGGTTTTCGGTAATGGAATTTGGAAAGATATTGGATGGCAGTGCCTCGGACGCGGTATACAATATTTTTATGAACATCCGTCTGCCGCGTGCGCTTGGCGCCTTTTTGGTGGGCGCGGCGCTTGCTGTTTCGGGATGTTGCTTGCAGGGCGTATTCAAAAACCCGATGGCGGATTCGTTTGTGTTGGGCGTTTCGTCGGGCGCGGCGCTGGGGGCGACGGTCGCCATGACGTTCCTTACCACCGCTACGGTGTTCGGCGCGGGTACGATTGCTGTGTTCAGCTTTTTGGGTGCGCTGATCGCTGTATTTGTGGTGTACAACATTTCGCGCATTCGCGGTAAGGTATCGACCTTTTCGCTGTTGCTGTCCGGTTTCTCGATGAGTGCTATGTTTTCGGCGATCATTTATCTGATCATGCTTTTAAACCGCGACAAGATGGAAAGCGTCGTGATGTGGAACATGGGCAGTTTGGCAAGTATGTCTTGGGAGAAAATCTATATTGCGCTGCCGGTGATCCTCGTTTGTTCTACGCTGCTGATGGTGTACGCAAAGCCCTTAAACATCATGCTCAATGGAGATGAGGTATCGCGCAGCCTTGGTGTGGATACACATAAAACGCGCAGGAATATGCTGATCCTGACATCTTTGCTTTCGGCGGTTGCGGTGTCTATCAGCGGGATCATCGGGTTTGTGGGGCTGATGGTGCCACACCTTTTGCGCATGATCGCAGGACCGGACAACAAAAAGTTGATGCCGCTATGCTTTGTGGGCGGAGGCATGTACTTGCTTTTGTGTGACATCATTGCGCGCGTCATATTGAACGGTCAGGAGATGCCCGTGGGTATCGTGACATCTATTTTGGGTGTACCGTTCTTTATCTTTTTGCTGCGGCGCGGCAGAAGGGGGGTGTAGGATATGGGTGTGGATATCAGAAATGTGGATGTTGTGATAGACGACGCGCACATTCTGCATGCTATTTCATTATCGTTTGGTCGTGGTATGGTGGGTGTATTAGGACCGAACGGCGCGGGAAAAACGACGCTGCTGCGCGTGATATCAGGATATTTGAAACCCAAAAACGGGAGCGTTAAGCTGGACGGGGAAGAAGTGTGCGCTTTGGGCGCGAAGCCGCTTGCAAAAAAAATGGCGCTCGTGCCGCAAAATTATGCGCTGGAATACGATTTCACTGTTCTGGAAACGGTACTGATGGGGCGCAATCCACATAAAAAGACGTTTGAGAGTGATACGCCGAGTGACATCGCCCTTGCGCGAGAATGTATTGGCAAGACGGGGATCGGTCATTTGGAAAACCGAAGCGTGATTGGGCTTTCGGGTGGAGAGTGGCAGCGCATGATCATTGCGCGCGCGTTGTGTCAGGAATCAAGTATGTTGCTGCTGGACGAGCCGGTCGCAAACCTTGATATCAAGCATCAGGTGGGGATATTATCGCTGGTGCGATCGCTTGTTAGGAGCAGGGGGATGCTGTGCGTTTGTGTACTGCACGATTTAAACCTTGCGCGGCATTATTGCGACGAGATTGTTCTGTTGAAGAACGGGCAGGTCGCAGGGTGTGGGGCGGCGAACGACGTGCTTACAAAAGAGGCGCTTGAGGCGGTATATGACACAAAGCTTATGATGATTGAGGGCGCGGACAATAAAACGTATATTTTGCCGGAGATGGAGTAGGGTGCGTCCATGTCCGCAAATGTCCGATGGATGTCCGATGGATGTCCGACGATGTCAGGAGCGGATGTGGTATGATCATCGTGTAAACATATACGCGGATAAGGGAAGTGCGGAGACGCGCTTCTTTTTTTGCGCAAAAAAAAATAGAAAAGAGGAAGTAGGATATGGCAGGAAGTAACAAATGGAATGAT
>CAZBSH010000114.1:0-2802 GCA_964494645.1 uncultured Christensenella sp.
ATGGTTTCCCATGAATCCTTGTATAGCTCTTTGATCTGCGCGATGTTCTGAATGATGGTATCACTGGAAATATTTCTTGAACGCATCGTCGCCAGCTCGCGGGTGTATCCGGGCAGGGGCATGGAGGCAAATTCGTCGAGAATAAAGCGCACATGTCGGGGCAGACTCCCGCCGTGGATCTGGTCGGCCGAATAATACAGCGTTTGAAACGCGCAGGCATAGAGCAGCGACACCAGAAAATGAAAGGTATTGTCGTTGTCGGGGATCACCGCGAACAGCGCGACCTTCTTCTCTCCAAGCGTATACAGATCCATGTCGTCGTGATCGGTGATCGCTTTTAATTGCGGTAGGCTGAACGCCGCCAGCCGCACCGCCGCCGACACGATGATGCTCATTGCCGTGCGCCCCCGCGCCTGCCGAAATACCTTATATTGCCTGACCGCGATATGTTCCGGCTGCTCCGTTTCAAGATCCAAAAATAACAAATCCAGCGGCGAGAGATAATCCTCGTCGTCCTCCTTGACTTCCGCGTACTCCAGCATCCGCGCAATCATGGATAGATTTTGCTCCGTTTCCGGTGCCTCGTAATACAGAAACAGCACGATTGCCTGCAGCAGTGCCGTCTCGCTCTTGACCCAAAACGGATCGCTTTCACGCGCTCCTTTGGGCGTTGTTGCCTGTATCAATGTATTGACCATCCGAAGCGCATCCTTTTCATCCCGCAGATAAGCAAACGGATTGAATCCGTCTGACTGTTCCATGTTGACGAGGTTGAGCACGCGGATCTCGTATCCTTTTTGCCGCAGCAGGCTTCCCGCGGAGGACAGCAGCTCGGATTTTGGATCAGTCACAACAAAATTTGAGTTTGCCGACAGCAACGCCGGTTTACAGAATCCCCTTGTTTTCTTTGCGCCGCTGCCACCAATCACGAGGATGTTTAGATTGCGTCCATGCTTACGGGTGTTCATGCCGATTGAAACGTGACGGGTGAGCAGGATATTTTCTTTTTGCGCAAGTACGGCATTGACCGCAGCCGGGCGCGCCCAGCGGGCGGAGCCATGCTCTTCGCCGTCGCGGGTGTTGCGGATCGTGGAAGAATATATCCCCACGGCAACAAGGTAAACGGCGGTGCAGATAAGCACAGTTTTTGGTGAGTTCTCTGTCCATGTAATGTGAAATGGATTTTGCAGCGCGTCTGAAAATCCGGCGAGAAATTCTGGGAGTCCGCTGCCCGTTGATTGGGCGACCAGTAGTGCGATCCATAAAACAGGGAGGTACATCAGCGCAATAATGATCAGAACCTGATAGGGCGCAGTCTGTTTCAAGACACATCACCTCCGTATGAACTAAAAAATGCCCGGAAGGAAAGTACCCTCCGGGCGTGTGCTGTTTCGTTATTCTTCTTCATTTGAGTCCGCTGATTCCTCCTGCGGCTGCTGACTTCTCCCAAGCGATTCGATACACTGGATCATAGTGCTTTTCCTCCTTTTCCGCGCACAAAAAAACGTCTTGCATGATCCAAGACGTATTTTACGCTTTTGTTATATTATATTCTCATAATTTTGCGCCCCATAGAAATAGCGCAACACAAATACTTTGCCGGAGGATTCATCAAATCGGTAGATCATCAGATAGCTATGTATGACCGCTTTGCGATATCCGGCATCCCGCAGCCGCTTATCTTTGCAGAGCGCATACATTTCCGGCGACTGCTCCAAATGGCTGTAACACTCTTCGATGACATTCAACAGACCTGTTGCCGCTTCGGGGTTGTGAAGTGAATTACAAATATATGCTATGATGCTGTCTAAGTCCTGGTCGGCTGCTTCTGTGACGATGACATCATACATGGTATTTTTCTCGTATTCTATTCAGGGAGTCTTTTCCACCGCACACCTGTCCGCTCTTGACTTGATCTTCTGCCTGTGCAAGCTTCCCATAGACGTCCGCAAGCAGCATCTTTTCCTCATATGCTTTTATGCTCATAATGACCATGTCTCCATATCCATTTTTGGTAACATAAATCGGCTCAGTTGTTTCGTGGCACATCTGCGAAATTTCCGCTGTGTTTTTCAGATTCCGAATCGGTATGATTTTAGGCATAATAACCAACTCCTTTCGTGGTATTATTGTACCACAATTATGCCACGCAAACAACTGATTTATTCCGGAATGATTAACGTGTGCGCATCTTCTTTTTTTGCGCGGTCGGAACGCGCGGTGCCTCTTTCGCTTTGAAGTCCTTTAGCTTACCCTCAACAGAAGGACGCTCATTCTTCCTCTCTGCGCTGCTGTTCCTCGAACGCGATCTGTCCTTTGTAACGCTCGAGTCGCGCTCCGACCGGGAGTCTTTTTTTGGCGTTACTTCCTCCTTTGTGTTTTCCCGTTTGGCTTCGTCTTTCGGCACAAACTGTATTTGTCGAAAGGCCTGGTTTGCCTGTTCTAGATGTGATTCCGCGACCATCACGACCACATCTGACGTGCTTGTATGCCTATCCTTTACTGCCGCGTACAAAACCTTATATTTATGCGCATACTTTTTAAATGCCTTAAATTGCTGTGGTGTCATTGTAAAGCCACGGGGATTTGCCCCCGCCTTCAAAAGTTTTGGGAGCCCCATTTTCCCATAAACTTTCTTATGGTTTTTTGCCGCCGCCAACAGAAACGCCAATGCGTTTTTGGCTGCCGATCCCGTCAGCCGAACCGCTATTTCTGTGCCGCTCAACGCCATCCGAACAAATGTCTCAGCCGCGTCGCCTCCGCTTAACATCTTTGATCACCTCTTTTTCTTTCGTTTTTTCT
>CAZBSH010000115.1:0-2793 GCA_964494645.1 uncultured Christensenella sp.
GTGAGGAAGAAGTTATGAAAAAAGCAAAAATTGTAGTCGTATTGGCGCTTGCTGTGCTGCTTGTTTTCAGCAGCATTGCGGTGAGTTTCGCGCAGGAGGGTGACACGCAAGTTGTTCCAACAACGACAGTCAGTCCTGAGGCAACGGCGAGCATCGATCCCCAGCCCACGGAAACGGCTGATCCGCAAGCAACCGCAAGCGTTGACCCGCAGCCGACAGAGGCGATTGATCCTCAAGCAACGGAAACGATGCTTGCAGCACCTGCGGGAGACCTAAACACCGTATCAGAAACAACCGAAAGCGTTGATACAGAGCAAGAAGCTGTAGTTGAAACGATAGCAGCGGGGGCACTAAAGGATTATATCACTATTAACGGTGAACCCTGTAACACAGGCAACTGGCAAATATTCAATATTATTCCCAATAATTCTGCTCAAATAGAAATCGGTGCATTACCTGAGGCGGGTGTTGTTACTTTTAATTGGTTGTATGCGCCCTTTGGCAAAACGATTAATGACGCTACATCTATTTCAGATCAATCGATATTGAAGATTGACCACATGACCGCAAGCAACTATGGACATTATTGGTGCAAAATATCTGACAGTACGGGAACGACAGTAACAGTAGCTATTCGGTTGAGTCCAGATATGCAGTTGAAAGTTACGCTTAATCCAATAGAAATTGTTGCAGGGAAACCAATCAGTGCTTCGGGAACAGTTTCAATGAAAAAACTTGAAGGGATGGGCGACTTAAGTAACATCAAAATTTTATTATTGTGCGCTGGATATACTTATAATGTTAGTACTGGGGAAAAAGAAGATTATTCTGATTCTATTATAGAGGATTTTACATTAGACGAAATGAATGTATCAACAAATGGGATATGGCATGGAAATCAGAAAATAATTGTTGACGATGATGTTGATTTTATTGTTGAGTTTACAATGAAATTCGATTCCATTCCTGCATCACTATACAGAGATGGTGATGACTTTGTATCAATTATATATCCAAAAATGATTTATGCTGGAATGATCGATTCCAATGGTATGTTTGGAAATCAATCAAAAAATGTAGAGTTAAACTTGCCCAAAACCCACAACAGCACGGCAGGAGAATCCATGAGCAAAGACAATGCAGTCAAGCTAAAAGGTGACTTCCCCGTAGGCGCAGAGGTTGCTCTGAGCGACGTAAGCGACACAGGCATTGTCAGCGCGATGCAAAATGCGCTCAAATCTGATGAACAATTTGTTTGGCTCAAAGATATTTCGCTTGAGGTCGCGGGGCAGCATATTGCTTTTAATCGTGAACTGACTGTTTCCGTGTGGATGGGTGAAGCCTACAATGGAAAGACCTTGAAAATCTTGCACTATAACGCAGATGGACAAGTAGAGGAGCTATCCGGCACGATTACAGATGGCTATTTGACTTTTAAAACAACAGGGCTTTCCCCGTTTGGCGTGGTCGCAAACAATACGGCTGGCGGAGGTTCAGGAAGTGCGGGGACAACGAAATCTCCCAAGACGGGTGACGAGAGTTTACCGTTGGCGCTTCTGATCGTCATGGCGGCGGGAGCGGTTGGCTCTATCGCATTGGTGCTGAAAAAGAAAAGACAGCATAGCGCATAAGAGTACCACTATTTATAAATGGCGGCTGGTCAACATCGATTAGCCGCCATTGCTTTAGGCTCAATCTTATAGTTAACGAGGAAAGCATTATGTCAAAAAAGAAAAAGATCATTATTGGGGTCATTGTTGCAGCGGTGATCCTGATTGCCGCATTCGCTGGTATTTATGCATATCAGCAAGATCAACAGCAACGGGCAATCACTGCGGCAACCGCAAAGATAGACGCGACATCTGTTTCATTTAACGAGAGCCAAGACCGAACAGAGAAATTGAAGATATTGCAAGATGCGCAAAAATTATACGCAGAAGATAGCCTTGCGAAGATTTCCGCAGATTTGAATGACAAATATTCGTCTGTTATCGCCGATTTTCAAACTTTCTTTATAAATGATTATGAAGCGGTAATCAAAAATAATACGATTGCGTTAGATACTGCGACAAAAGCGGATTTGGAAAAATGCAAATCCAATTTAGCGGCTTGCCTGAACAATATTGCCAGCGAGGGAGCGATTGTCATTGTAACGGATGGCGGGAAAGCCTACACAGATCAAATCAACGCTTTAATCACATCCTATGATGCAAAGATCGCTGAAATTATTGTTGCGGAAGAAGCAGCGGCAAAGGCAGAAGCTGAAAGGATCGCGGCAGAGGAAGCGGCAAAAGCAGAAGCCGAGAGATTGGCAGCCGAGGAGGAAGCGAACAAAAAGAATAACAATACATCTTCGAATAAAAATAAGTCTAATTCAGGAAGCGCTGATTCCTCCAATTCTGGTTTGGGTGAATCATCGTCGGGTGGGAGTTCGTCAAGCACTAGAGGACATGGGCGTTATGAAGAAATATGGATGATAGATGAAAACGGAAATGAAATGCCCGGCAGCAGAATCAGGCACTATGAAGATGGATGGTCAGAATATTTGGATGGCAGCGGTTCATTTAATAGATTTGATTGGGACTGGTAAAAAGATAAATAGTAAAAATCATCTTGAAATCAATTCGGGCTTTCTTAAGCAGGAAGCCCTTTTTTCGTTTGCATATAGCTTTTTGTCCTCAAGGATAGTAAAATGGTTTTAATAATATACTGTAACCAAGTCACATTAAAAGGGTGGAAAAATGGCAAAAATATTTTTGGATGATAATCGTGCGTTTCCTGATGCATCGCTGG
>CAZBSH010000116.1:0-2659 GCA_964494645.1 uncultured Christensenella sp.
CCTCGCTTTGTTTTGTTCGTACATCATGTTGCACGCATTTGCCTTGTCATTCTCATCGTCCTGAAACAAAAGCCAATACGCCAGCCCATAAACCATCACGTTCATCAGTATTTCATATTCGTAAGGTAGCACGTCCGTCGTTTTTTCTATCGACGGAATGGACATAAGCGGCTGTTTTGCGGCGCTTTGACGTATCGAATTGTTGATGTCGAAGCATTCCGCCAAAAGCTGATTGACAAGATCTATTACAAACGGCGCATACCCGCTCTCATATTTTCCTTCCTCGCCCATCAGCGACATTGACTTTTTCAGCAGCCCGCCCACCGTTATCGTTTGTTCTGTTGCCGCCATTTTATTTTCTCCTTCCTTTGCTTTGGCGTTGCTGCGAAAAGGGCAGCGCAACCGCACCGCCCTCCCCGCATCTCTCGCCCTTTGTGCTTTTTATGCGTTTGTCGCTTGTGCGACTGCGCTTCTAAAGCTGCCTGCCTTTTCGGCAAACGCCTTGATCGTCTGATCTGCTTCCAGCACTACCGCCGCCGTGTAAAGCTTAGCAGTTTTGGAATAGCGCGGATCACTGCCGTCGAGCGTATACATAAACGTCACGCCGGACACCGCCGTGATCGTCGCGCTGCCCGATGTTACCGTGATCTTAGGCACCGCGATTACCTTCGCCGCGTCAACAGCAGCATATACGCCGCCTGCCTTCGCCCCCAGTACAAATGCGTCGAAATAATTTCTGCCTTCCAACACATTGCCGTCGATACCTGCCACTTCGCTTAAAACGCGCATCGTCTTGATCTTGTTGGGGTTGATGACAGAGCCCTTGAATGTAATCAGGAAATACGCGCCTTCTGGGAAATACACATCCGGCACTTTGATCGCTTTCATATCCGCGATCATGCCTACATAGCCTTTGGAAAGCGCTTTTTCCGCAAGGCTGTCCACCGCGAGAAATTCCTTGGAAAGACGAAGCATGTTGTAAGATGTCGTCGGGATATACAAAATCCTGTCCTGATCGGGCACAAGCGCGTTATCCAGTGCCTTTGCGCCGTCAAAAATCTTCTCAACAATCGTCTCGCGCGTGGGTGCTGCGCTAAGTCCCTCGATCGTGCCTGCCTGCTCTACCCAACGTTTCAATGTGTACTTGTCCATAAACGGAACCACCTGTTCTTTGATTTGCGCGTTAAGCATCTGCGCGGCGTTTTTCGCTCTCATCTGGTCTTCGTTGTTGCCGCGGTCAATGGTGATGGAAAATCCTTTGTCTTGCGAAAGCTCCACCTCCTGTACTGTATCCTGCAACTCCCCCGGCGTACCAAAACGATTTTCGCCCGTTCTCTTATAATCGTTTAAGTCAACCGTCTGCGGTGTGTAGATCGAGATCGATTTCACGCCCGCAAAATCATAGTCTGTGGAGGCATTGCCCGCCACATAGCTCTCCTTGGTAAATTTCAGAGCCATATCCTCACTATATTTGTGTGCTAAATTTACTGCCATTTCTTTCTTTTCTCCTTCTTTTTTACTTCATTAGTTCCACCAAAAACGGGTCTTCCACCTCTACGCCGCGCCCACGGACGCTGCCCGGTGTCCTTTCCCTGTTTTTGTGTTCCTGCCGCAGACGATTCAACTCCCTGTCGCGCTCCGCGATCAAGTATCGCTGGTATGCCACCACCGGCGTTGCCCCCGTCTTTGCAACATCCTCATACACCTCCGGCGGTATATCAAATACATCAGGATACATGGCGCTGAACTCTTGTACGTTTTTACGTATCTTCTCTTCGATGTTCTTGTGTTCCGCCTTGTTTATTTCCTCCGTTGTATTTTTGTACCGCGCATTTTCCACCTCGAGCTGCGCAATGTGCCGCGCCATGCCCGGTTCATAGTCCTGCGCAAGCAGCTGCTGCATCCGCGAACTGACCTTGCTTTCCGCAAAAAGATCATCCGCCCGCGTCAAAAATTCATCCGACGTCATTCCGCATTGTTCCGCGAACTTCTTAACGACAGACCTCTCAGGCGAAGACTGTACGTGATCGAGCACCTGCTCAATCTCTTCCGCGGTCATTCCTGTCGCGCCAACCAGTATTCTCTCTTGTTGCGGCGCATCCTCTGCTGCTTCTTGTGGCTCGCCTTCTTCCGCTGCTTGTTCGTCGTCCGTTTCTTCCGGACTTTCGTCCGCCTCGTAAAGAGCCTCCAAAAATTCTGCGCATTCCTCTTCAGACATCTCTGCCTGTGCTGCTTCCGGCGTTTCTTCCGCCATCAACATTTCTTCTTCCATTGTTTACGATTTCCTTTCGTAATGTTTTATGATCAAGCGTCGCCGCCCGATTCCGTTTCTTTGCCGCTCTGCACTTCCTGTCGGATGGGCAGGTCGGTCTGTTTGCCGAACGCAACGCATTGCGGGTTTTCGCATACCAGCGTCAGCACCGCATAAAGCTCGGTCTGCCGCTCAGGCGTATCGTCGAACTTCACAACGTTTTTGCTCCCCGTCACATGCAGGCTGCATCCACAGTGTCTGCAAACATCATCACTCATTTTCCTTTTCCTCCTTGTTTTTTGGTATCAAAAAAGGAAGCACATCGCTGCGCTTCCTTTGATCCATATTTTTTTACATTACCATCATACCACATCCGCTCCTGACATTGTCGGACACCAAGCGGACATT
>CAZBSH010000117.1:0-2511 GCA_964494645.1 uncultured Christensenella sp.
AGCACCCTGGGGTGGTTCATGCAAACACAAGCCGCAGGTGATGTGCGCGCTATCTCCCTCTGTCCACCAGGCACAGAATGCTAGGAAAAAAACGTACCGAAGGGTGCGTTTTTTCGTACAGTCCAGCGCGTTCGCGAACTGCGGCAACTTTTTAGGCATACACATAAATCCCCTATGTCGTATTGATAAGCGCAATGGTAACAAAAGTGAGTATGCAGCTTCCGATGTTTGTTTATGGTGAAATTAGTTTAAAATTTGAAATAGCGATTCTGATCAATAAAGGTGGAGAAACAGTGATCTATGCATTCATTGCGTTTTTTGCTACGACTTTGGGAGCGGTTGTTGGCGTAGGCGGCGGAATTATCATTCGACCCACGCTGGCGTTTTTGGAAGTGGACAAGGAACTTGCTTCTTTCACATCCTCCATAACGGTTCTGGTTATGGCGATTGTTACCCTTTTGGTCTACCGGAAGAAACATGCAAAAATAGAAGTGCGCCGCACAGGGGTGATGGCAGGAGGAAGTATTGTCGGGGGATTTGTTGGTGCGGGATTGATACCGCTTGTTTCTGAGCAGGTCATAAATATTGGCTATATCATTGTACTAGCAGCCATCATACTAATCACGGTGAGCAAAAACCGTTTTTCTGTGAAAAAAGAGATTGCTGGCGCAGGCGCCTTTTTGACCGGAGGCATTACAGGCACAATGTCCGGCTTTTTTGGGATTGGAGGCGGGCCGTTTCAAATGGCAGCGTTGATGCTTTGTTTTAAGATGGAAGCCCGGGAAGCGGCTGTGCAAAGCATCTTTATAACCGCTCTTACAACAGCAAGTACGCTTGTACGATATGCGATTGATGGCGCATGGAATCTCTCGCTTGCGATCTATATGATTCCGGCGGCGGTGGCAGGCGGTGCCTTAGGAGCATTGCTGAATCGGCGGATTGCAAGCAAGCACATTCAAGCATTACTTGTCGTCGTTGTTGCGGGAATGATTGTGCTGCAGTTTGCCACTGCAGGAATCTTAAAGGTGTAGAAATGGCATAATCCTGCCAGAATACATCAGACGAAGAAAGATACTTGTTCACATGTCTGCTAACAAATGGTTTTCAACCAGATTGCTGGTTTATCATAAATGCAAACTATATTGAAAGGATAAAAAACAATGCAGAATGCAACGCTATCTCCAAAGCTTACAGAAAAGGATTGCCTCACACAAGCATATTTATACGCATATCCCCTCGTGCTGCTAGACCTAATCAAAGAAATGGTAACCAATACCAAACGGCCTACCGACACACAGGCGCCATTAGGGCAGCTGTTTCACGCAAAGACGCTCGCGACACCTGAGATGGTAAGCTTGACGCGCCCCAATGTGGATACAGTCTATTCCCAAGCATACGTTGACCTGGGGGCGGAGCCGTATCTCTTATATAAACCGAAAACGGATAGATATTGTTCTGTACAATTATTTGATGGGTATTCCAACACGCCGGATGTTTTGGGAACGGGTGCGCGCGGTGGGAGCGATGCGTGTACTTACGCGTTCACAGGACCTTTTTTTGAAGGGATACTGCCGGAGGATGTTGTGCAGATAAAGATTTCTACTGATTTTTTATGGCTGCTTTTGCGTACCAGAAGCTTTGGAGTGGATGATTTACCAAATGTGTATGCGATACAGCAAAAAATGAAACTTTATCCATTGTCTGCATATGGACGCACCTACGAGCCGCCGGAAGGAACCTATCAAAAGGAAAACGATTTTATCGCCATGCAAAGAATCGCAGAGATGCGTCCGCAAGAATTCTTCGACCGGTTCAATCGGTTGGCTGTGCGCAACCCCGGAACACATGAAGATGAACCTTTTTTGAACTGTTTTAAAAAACTGGGCATTGGTGCGGGTCTAACATTTCGCATAGATGCGTTATCGAATGAGGCGCAAAAGCAGGCAGAAGCGCTTAATCAACTGATGGATCAGGAGTTTGCAATCAAGCACGCAAACATTACACTAAGGAACGGTTGGGCATACATGGGTATAACTTCGGGCGATTTTGGGACAGATTATGCGTTTCGCGCCGTGGTGACCCAGGGTGGATTTGTAAACCCTCCCAGCATGGCTATCTACCCCTCAATGTCGCAAGATATCAACGGTCAGATATTGCGGGGATCAAAAAAATATCAACTGCATTTTGAGAAAGATATGCTGCCGCCGCACGACGAAAGTGGATGGTGGTCGCTTACGGCTTATGATGAACCGGGGCATCTGATTGCAAACAGTTTACATCGTTATAACATAAACAATCTGAACAATTTGTATATAAACGATGATGGGTCTGTTGACTTATATATTCAGACCGAAAATCCGGGAGGTAAATATGAAGCGAACTGGCTGCCCGTCTGTCCGGAGGCGTTTTCCTTGACAATGCGTATCTATTTGCCAAAAGAAACTGTACTCAGCGGTAGTTGGAAGATTCCCGTACTTACGGAAAGGTCTTAGTTAATGGCTGAGCAACGGT
>CAZBSH010000118.1:0-2482 GCA_964494645.1 uncultured Christensenella sp.
ATGAAAGAGAGTGAAAAGGCTGAAATACAGATGAGGGTGAAAAACGAGTGAAAACAGAGCAGAAAAGAGAGGAAACGCAGAGTGAGAGAAAGCTTGTATCCAATATTTCCTGCTTGGATATCAGGGAAAATCAGTACATTTGCACGTCCCGCAACCTTACTGCCGGGGCTCTTTAACTGTCCAACCGCTTCAATCAACGCTGCGTCCGCCTGCAATTCACCATCGATATTGAGTTCCGGCGCTATCTGTTGCGCAATTTTCGTTGCCTCGCACACCTTGTCGACATGCGGGTGTTTTGCGCTGTTCTTCGTCGAGAACGAAAGCATCGCTACGCGCGGCTCAATACCCGCAAGCGTCTTTGCCGTATCCGCAGAAGCAATGGCGATCGCTGCCAGTTCCTCCGCGTTCGGATCGATATTGATCGCACAATCCGCAAATACCATAACTCCGTCGTCTCCCCACTTTGAGTCCGGATGCTCCATAATAAAGCTGCTGGACACAATTGACACACCCGGCTTTGTTTTGATGACCTGCAATGCCGGGCGAAGCGTATCACCTGTCGAATGTACCGCGCCGGAAACCATTCCGTCCGCATCATTGTTCTTGATCATCAAAACAGCATAATAAAGGGTATCCTTACAGGTCTCTTTCGCCTGTTCCAAAGTGATACCCTTACTCTTGCGCATTTCATAGAACATTTCCGCATATTCATCCAGCTTTGGTGAAGTAACCGGATTGATGATCGTAGCTTTCGATAAATCAACATGCTTTGTATTAGCGGCTGCAATTTCCTTTTCATCCCCCAACAAAATAACATGCGCGATTCCCTGCTCCGCTATCTTTGCAGCAGCTTCGATCGTCCTCGGTTCATTTCCCTCCGGCAAAACGATATTTTTACTTACCGATTTTGCCTTTTCCTTGATCTTGTCCATTAACGACATCTTACAATACACCTCTTGTTAATATTTATTTCAAATTTTATCTTTCTCTGTTATAATGACACTCATATATTATATATAATTACGCAATGCTTTGCAAAGGTATTTTATGAAAATAGCAGGAATTATAGCTGAATACAACCCTTTTCATGCCGGACATGCTTACCAAATTTTACAAACGTCAAAATTGTACGATGTAGACGCTGTTATTTGTGTTATGAGCGGTCACTTTGTCCAGCGGGGTGAAGCGGCGATCTTTGATAAATGGACACGCGCGCATGCGGCTGTTTTGGGCGGCGCGGATATCGTCATAGAGCTTCCCTTTTTTTATGCCACGCAAAGCGCAGAAGCTTTTGCCCATGGAGCTGTCATGATGTTAGACGCGCTGCAATGCGTTTCTGTTCTTTCCTTTGGCACTGAAACACACGATCTGCATGCGCTGGAACAAATTGCACAAATACTATCTGACGAACCTGTTGCATATACCGGTATATTACACCAAAAACTCGGCGAGGGTCTCTCTTATCCTGCTGCCCGAGCAGCGGCGCTGGAGATATACGAACCCGGATTTGACCGGACTCTTTACAGTTCTTCCAATAACATTTTGGGGATCGAATATATAAAGGCACTTATTCGCATAAACAGCAATATTTCTCCTGCCAATATCGTGCGTCAGGGCAGTCGCTATACAGATCATGAGCTTTGCGCGCAGTATTCCAGCGCCACGGCAATCCGCCATTCATTGCTTCAACATGGTTTGCATCATTTAAAAGAGTCCGATATTCCTCCTTTCGTCCGTTCGCTTTACACCAACGAACCGGTTGCCGCTGAATCTGCTTTCCCTTATATCCTTTTTTGTCTTCGCAATATGGATATCAAAGAGCTATCAGAAATATTCGAGATTTCCGAGGGGTTAGAATACAAATTGCAACGTGCGGCATATACTGCAAAAACATACTCTGAGCTGATCAGCCTAACCAAAAGTAAGCGTTATACGCAAACACGTATCCAACGTATTTTGCTTTACGCGATGATGGGTCTTACAAAAAAGAAGGCACAATTATTGCGCGAATCGTCCATCTACGCACATGTTCTTGCTGTAAAAAAGGAACGGATAGATCTTTTGGGCGAACTAAAAGCGAAATCTTCTGTTCCAATCGTTACCAAAGCTTCCGAATTTCCGGATAACCCGCTTTTTGATCTTGATGTCAAGGCAAGCGATACCTATGCCTTGCTGCATAAAAAAATCGCGCCCGCGCGGCGCGATTTTACCCAAAAATTTCTTATCGTTTGATTCCCAATGCTTTTTTGATATCCGGCAATGCGTCATTCGCCGCCTGCATACCACGTTCAATGATTTTTTGCGTATCCTTATAATCACTTCCCTTAATATCATAGATCTCAGGAAGAATCAAAACCTCCGCTTCTTTCCAGTATGACTGTGTTAAATACCATTCGGAGATCGTAAAAGTATCCTGCAAAACATACCCCACTGTTTTTGGATTTTCTAACGGTTAGCCGCGGTAATAAACATCGACCGCGAT
>CAZBSH010000119.1:0-2451 GCA_964494645.1 uncultured Christensenella sp.
AGCACCTGACTCTTAATCAGGGTGTCCAGGGTTCGAGTCCCTGAAGGCCCACCAAAAAAACCGCGTAATCCGAACGATTACGCGGTTTTTTGTTCCCTGTATCCATTTCATCCACGCTTCATGATATTCAGCGCCGCTACCATGCTTGTGATCGTACCGTTACCGCCCAGGCTATGATACACCTCATACATATCGTTTACATTTTCAAGGTTATATAAATGCACATATCCCCTATCCGTACATTTATCGCATTCCTGAATGATGTGTGTGCGCAAAAGCGCGACGAGACCCGCCTTGATGGCGGTATCTTCGTCTTTCGCTTTCTTAGCGCGCTTCACAAATGTGCCACACAAAAAACCAAGCAGACCCATGCCTGCCGCAAATATCGCGCCGACTGCCTGCTGTGTGATGAGCTCTCCTATGATGTCCATGTCCTTACTCCTTTGGTTTTTCGTACTCCATCGCGCGCGCGCTGTCAGCAATTCCTTTTGTTGTCGGATCAGTCAGTACCCCCACAAACGACAAAGCCGCCATCACGACCGTGCCCATCAAAAACGGGTTGGTGAAAAACTGCTGCAACACGTTTCCAATGCTTTCCCACGTGGTCATATCCGCATATGAAAGCCCATAGTACGCAAGCACGGGCGATGCAACCACGCCTAAGAGCCCGATCCAAAACTGTGGGCTCTTTGCTCTTACCTTCCAATTGATTTTCATGATATCTTGTTTCCTCCCTGCCTGCTATGTTTAGTATTTGATGATGTAATTGCATACAAGGTAGGGTTGGAGGTTGTTGTGCGGTTGCGGCTTTGCCGACCCTGCCGTATAATATGGGTTCCCGCTATTGGTATTGCCATATATTGAATATCCACCACTTAATGTGCCACCTGCATTCTGTGGATAAATGCCCGTTGAGACTTGTGGGATATCGTTCGCTGCCAATACGCTTTTTTCCTCCCCGCCAGTCTTGCCAAGCGCGTCAAATATTCCATTGTTCTTCCCAACACCCACTCTGCCGCGCATATCCGGCACACAAAAATGCTCACTAATGGTTTCCGGTTTGTTGTAAGCGATTCCAATCACACTGTAAAGCTTTGCGTAATCGCCTGCTTTCAAATAACTTGTCCCGTCGCACCACAAATACCCGCCGGGCAGAGCACTCCCCGCAAAAAGCTTAATACTTCCTGCCGGTTCGGCGATAACTCCTTCCTCTACACTCGCTAGCTTTGCTTTTTCCGCCGGCGTGTAATCTTCCGTGGAAAGCCCTTTGCCCGCAACCTTGTCCACTTTGCCGGTCAACCCTGCCAGCGCTGTATCCGCTTTATCCGAGGCTCTGCCGATCAGACCGATCAGACCGTTCACTGTCCCCTGCAAACCACTTACATCCTCTTTTGCCGCATAATAGATGGGTGATCGATCTCCAAACTTCGTCGCGTTTACCGCAAGCTCAGCAGCACCCGCTGTAAGCGCCTTTTCCACGATCCCATCACCATTCGGGTCGTATATTTCTGTTCGCATGTACTCATCCCTTACTACTGCTTCTGTTCCCATTGTATGTTTTGTCTCTTCCATTTCTTTTTCTCCTTTATATTTTTTGTGCATTACTGCCATAACAATTTCCATGTCTTTTGATTTTTGCCTAAACATACAGGGAAGGCAACGTTACGTCGAACGCAACTTCTGACATATTCGCTCCCACATTGTTTCTTGCCCGTATTTGCCCCGCTTCGCTCACCTCAAAAATACATTGTGTCGTAGCACCGGTACTTTTGATCTTGCAAGTGCCTACAAATTTTGTTGCTGTAACCAGACCTCCGCCGCCAACGATCTGCATAAAAACACTGCCGTGCGCTTCGTCAAACCCATTTACCATAACGGCAAGCCGCGTCCACCCGTTGCGGCGCTGCCACATCCTTATGGAAGCCGTTCCCACGTCAACCGTTATGCTTCCGCTCGCCGTTTCATTCAACTTAGCAATCGGTATTTTGTCGTTCACCTCTTCTTTGGTTGCATAATACGTCGGAAGCTGTCCGCCCAGTTTTTGTGCGTTCTCCACCTCTGTAATCTTCACATCCCCATTCGCATCAGGCATCTGACCGTTTACACTTTTCACAGCTTTTTGCAGCTCATCCGTCACTGCCTTCTGGCTCATCACATCCGTTGCAGACGCTCCCATTGTTTGCTTTACCTCCGGTAACCCCTCGATTATACTTACCGGATGCGTCGCCGGATGTACATAATGGTTCGCGCCCGCCTCGATCTCCGTAAGTTTTGATTTTTCCTCATTGGTGTAATCATTTGCAGATAGCCCTTTGCCGTCTATCGTGTTGACCTTTCCCGCAAGCCCCACCTGTGCAGCCTCTGCCGTCGTCTTTGCCTGATCTGCCTTTGTATAGGCATCCCCTGCGACGATCCTTGCTTCGCTTCCAATCCCTAACGCACCATCCGCTT
>CAZBSH010000120.1:0-2388 GCA_964494645.1 uncultured Christensenella sp.
GATTTACCGCCGCAATCTTTGGATAACTTGACGGCACGAAAGTGGTATCGCGAACATGTTCTCAGTATACCTGACCAAATAGATCAATCCTTGCCAATTGAGCAAAAGGCAAAACAGGCGTTTGATTTGCGAAACACTTATAGGACGCAAACAAGGGATTTGATGCAGGATGTGGGTGCGAGGGCAGGGTTGGATGCACGACATCCGAGCTTGTCATTTGAAAAATTATTACACAATAAAATGATCTTAAAGAGCATGAATAGGCAAGAAGCATATGAGGATATCTATAAAACAGCAACAAAACTAAATGAGAAATACAATAAATTAGTAGGAATGGGGTGATAAAATGATTGACTATGGGATATACTCTGAGGACAATGAAAATATTTTTCAAGAAACATGCAGAAAAATTGAAAAAATTGAAGGAATTGTAAAGGAAAAATTATTGATAGATGTTGATGATAGCCTTATACAAGAGTATAGGTGTAATGAAAATCAGTTTGCTGTTTTGAATGATACTGAGGTCGGTGCAATCTATATAAGAGCTGAAAAGGATATTGCGGATTTTTTAAAGAATAATAATATACAATATTATTGCACGATTGAGAATTAAGCATGATTTTCTATAAAAAAGAACCCATCCCCGCATTTTAGCAAATGTCAGGAGTGGATGTGGTATGATGGTAATGTAAAAAATATGGATCAAAGGAAGCGCAGCGATGTGCTTCCTTTTTTGATGCCCAAATGCTGTATGAAGAGGCATTTGGGGCAGGGAAGTAAGGAGAGAAGCAGGGATGGCATATAAATCAGGGGTTCAGACGAACACGATTGGCGTGGACCAAGAGAAAGCCAAAAAGCAAAAGAAGCAGACATATGCGGAAGCAGTGTATGGGACGGTGGAAAAGCCAAAGACACAGCCGACGAAAAGCGGAGGCAGCTCTAAGGGAAGCAGCAAAAGCGGGGGTAGTTCCAAGGGAAGCGGGAGCAAAAGTAGCCATACAGGCTATGATGAAGATTACGCGGCGGCAGCGTATGGGAATAAAACGAGTATGAAGCCAAAGGAAGAGGTTCCCATAACGCCGCTGTATACGCCGCCGCGAAAACCAAGCGGGAGCTTAGCGTCGCTGATGCCAACGGTGACGCAAACCACGCTGAGCAGTCCTGTTCAGAAGCCGGAGGAACAGCCGAAGCAGGAACCGGCTGTTTTGTCGTGGACAGATGCTTTTTGGAATCCGGGAAAGACGTTTCAAACCGTGCTGGATATCGCGAAGAAGTGGACGGAAGAGGAGGCGGCGCAAGAGACAGGCAAACAGGGCAGCGAGACGGTGAGGCTTTCACCCGCACCGCCCAGCTACGCGGAGGCGGTGTACGGAGTGAACCCGCCGGATAAGAATAATAAAGGACAGAAATATTCATATAAATATCAGGAAACGTCGGAAGGACAGAAGCAGCAGGTCACGTATGAATCGAACAAGCGGATCTATGCGGACGCAAGCGAAAAAAGTGACCGGATGATGAACGATTTTAACAAGATCGAGCAGGACGACGCGTTTTGGGAAAGGGTAGACAAAGGGCATACAAGGATATACCAAACGGATCTGAGCAACTTTTCGACGGATGAGAAGCTGTACCTGAAATATTTAATGGGCATAGGTGACAAAGCGGGGTATGAAAACGCGCGGTCGGTTTTTAATACGCGTCATTTGAGCGGGCAGGAGATATCTCAAACGGAGGAAGCGGCGGCGCTTGCGAACAGCGATGCGGGGATACAGAATGTAGAAACGGTGATACAAATAAATATGGCGGAAAAGGAGCTTAAGGAAGGCAAAGCCATTCTGGAGGAAAATAAAAATATCGCCATAAACAACATAGCATATTATCAGGGGGAGAGGAACCGGTATTCGTTATATCCTGATACGGAAGAGATGATCGCTTATCGTGAGGAATGCGACCGCAAGATCAAGGAAAACCAAGACGCGTGGACGAAGGCTGACAACGACCTGAAAGCAACGAATGACACGTTGGAGAAAAACGCGGCACAACGGGAAGAGATCGTGAACAGCGTGGGATATGTGACAAAGCCGGCGGAGGAATACAAGGCGGACAAAGAGTTTGCGGACCAAAAGATCAGAGACCTGGAATGGTCGAAGAACGGAAAGACATGGAAGGAATGCGCGGTGATCGACAAAGAGATCGAAGAATATAAAGAGCTTTCGCGGATGTCGGAGGCAAGATGGCAGGTGGCGAACAATCAGGAGCTGAACAACAAGGACAGAGCACGGCTGATGACGCTGACGAACGAACCGCTTGATGAAGCGAAGGTTGCGGCGGGTAAGGCACAGCACATGGATGATTTCGTGGAGAACATGGGTCTGTATAATCCGTTTG
>CAZBSH010000121.1:0-2334 GCA_964494645.1 uncultured Christensenella sp.
CCCTTTTTCACGCATACCATTTCTTCTACTTCTTTTGAGTATTGCATGGGATTTTCTACCTCCTTAAAAATTGATTACCTTAATAATAAAATACTAAGCCATATAAAAATTATTATAGCATATTTTAAGAGACGGAGTCATTATATTTTTGCGAATTTTATATGGATGGCGCTTACGTTTAGACCGCTCATCGTGTCTGCGGACTATATTTTGGGACGAAGCAACAGGAAATGAAATAAAGAAGATGACCAAGTGTTTGCGCGAATGGGTTTAACGGCGCGCGGCGCGGCGCAAATACTGGCTACCTTGAATCAATGGATTAAAACATATGAACAAAGGGTATCTATGAAGGAACAGACAGCTTGCGAGTGAAGGAGCTTCATATATGGTTTGGTTATGGATCGTGATCGCAGCGGTGGTCGTTGTGTTTCTTGCCGTTGTACTGGTGGCGGCAAACAAGATTTTTGACGTCGCGGTCAATGCGGGAAAAACAAAAGAAAAGGTACTCAAGACAAACGAGAACAAGCAGGATATACCGGAGGAACAGGACGAAAAGGCGCGTGCGCGGCAGTGGCTTGGTGTACAAAAATTTGTGATGCATAAACAAACAACGTTTGACGGACTCAAGATTGTGGCACGGGAACTGCGCGCGCAAAACCCATCGAAGATATGGGTCATATGTATTCATGGGTTTTCGGGGAGCGGCTTAAACCTTGGGATGGCGGCAAAGCACTGGCACGAAAGGGGTTACAACGTTCTGCTGCCTGATCTGCGCGGAAGCGGGGACAGCGAGGGAGAATATTATGGTATGGGGTGGCTTGACCGGCTGGATATCATCCAATGGATCGATGGGGTCATCCTGAAAAAAGATCCGGACGCGCGTATCATATTACACGGTGTATCGATGGGGGCGGCCACGGTCATGATGACAACAGGCGAGAGGTTGCCCCGGAACGTCTGCGCGGCAATTGAAGATTGCGGATATACGTCTGTGTGGGATGAATTTACGCTTCAACTGAAAAAGGTTTTTGGATTGCCGCAATTTCCGATCATGCACATTGCCAATAGCATGGCAAAGCGCAGGGCAGGATATTCCTTCAAGGAGGCATCTTCGGTTGAACAGGTGAAAAAGTCCAAAACACCGACACTGTTCATTCATGGAGACAAGGATACGTTTGTACCGTTTTTTATGCTGGACGAGGTATATGGCGCGGCATCGTGTGATAAGGAAAGGCTTGTTATACACGGCGCACAGCATGCCGAAGCAATGGTGTTGGAGCCTGCGCTTTACTGGAAAGCAGCACAAGAATTTATTGAGAAGTATTTATAAGGAGGAGAAAAGATGAAACCTGTGAATATTTATAAGTGTAAGGAAAACAACGCAACATTGGTGCAACTGAACTTCAATGAGGAGCCGTTTGGAAGTCTCGAAGCGCTTGAGATGGATGAGGCGAACGGCGACCCGCAAAAGCATGTGCCGATCATGGAATATGCGGGAGACACGCTTCATGTTAAGGTGGGCAGTACACCGCACCCGATGACACCGCAGCACTATATCGAATGGATATTGGTACAGACGGACGACGGGGGGCTTTACCGTACCAATACACCGGACGACCTGCCGGAAGCAGTGTTTACGCTGAACCAAGAAAAAATTATTGGAGTGTACGCATATTGCAATTTGCACGGGCTGTGGGAGAGCAAACAGATCGACAGCGATCTCGATTTGGAGCAAACGGTATGTTCGGCAGAGTTCTCGGATACCTGCATGGATACCTGAGAGAAATGACTTTATTAAAGCGGAGCAAGTTTTGCTTCGCTTTTTTGCATTTATAAGGCAGTAAAAGCAATATAAATGGTAAAAATTGCAAGTTTTACATTCTGGAATTGCAAAAAGGCTTTGGCATCTCGCTTTTTGTCTTGTATTTACGCGGAAAAATAGCTATAATGCTAGATGTATACTTATTTTTATGAGAGGACGAACGACTGATGTATCGATTTGCAAAACGCTTTGACGGCGTCGGCGGCAGCGAGATCCGCAAAATCTTTTCTCTGCTGGCTGTGCCGGACATGATATCTTTTGCGGGCGGAAATCCATCGCCCGAGCTCTTTCCGGAAGAAACGCTTGCTGAAATCAGTGAAGAAATAATCGCGGAGAACGGAAAGAGTGTACTGCAATACGGCGGGACACTTGGCGTACCGGCGTTTATCGAGCTTTTAAAATATCGCAACGAGGATAATATTAATGAAACGGATGATCTTGTTGTGCTTTACGGCTAGTCGCAGGTGATAGACTTTTTTTACCATGCGATGATCTAAAATGGTGAAGTGATG
>CAZBSH010000122.1:0-2091 GCA_964494645.1 uncultured Christensenella sp.
CTTTGCTCCCGCAGCTCTTTGACGCGTTTATCAAGCGCAGGCACAAACTTCGCAATCTGCTGCTGCACATATTTTTTGCGCAAAAAAGAAGCGCGTCTCCGCACTTCCCTTATCTGCGCATATTTTTACACTATGATCATACCACGTCCGCTCCTGACATCGTCGGACATCCGCAGGACATTTGCGGACATTGCCTGCTATTATACGATCTCCACCCCCGTGCTGTTTACTACACGAAGCGCATCCTTGTCGAGCATATCATCAGACACAAGCACATCGATATCCTCCATATTCGCAAACGTAAACGGCAAAACCTTATCCATTTTTTTGCTGTTCATTAGTATAATCACCCTGCGCGCACGCCCAATCACTTCCTTTTTGATCTCGCTTTCCGTATACGTCCCCGTTGTAAATCCATTCTCGATCGAAAAACCGCTTGCCGCGATGAATGCGGTATCAATATTGACTTCCTGTATGAACCGCGTGCAATTTGTCCCCGAAACGGAAACCGTGTTGCGGTTTACCTGTCCGCCGATAAGCGTAACGCTCAGTTTTTGCTTTTTGATCAATTCAAGGGCAATATTTACCCCCGACGTGAGAACCGAAAGGTATTCATCAGGCATTTCTTTTACGAACTGCATCATCGTAGACCCTGCGTCAATATAAATGGACCGCCCCGGTTCGATGAACTCCACAGCCTTTTTTGCGATCAGGCATTTTTCGCCAACACATTCTGTTGAGCGCTGCGAAAATATGTTCTCCGCCTCCAGCGACAGCTTATGCAGGGCAACCGCACCGCCATGCGTACGCTTAAGCGCGCCTGCCTCTTCTAAAAACTTAAGATCGCGGCGCAACGTGATCCCTGAACTGTCAGGGAAACGCTCCTCCAGATCTTTTAAAGTGATCTCTCCACGCTCTTTTAGTATCTCTTTGATCTCTTCGCGCCTTTTCATATATCGATCGACCCGCCTTTTATTCTTTCATATTGTAGAAATATTATACCATCTCTATCGCTCTAATGTAACTTTTCAAAACAAATTCCTAATATTTACAAAATTTTTTTAAATTTTTTATATTTGAACATTTTTTGAATAAATTCTACAAATGCGTCAATATCGCATTTTCTAAATGAACATACGTTCAGAAGATGTTTTACCGTGCGCTAAAACCGCATTAAAACGGCTTTTTCGCCTTGACTTTTTCATGTTGAGATCGTATCATGTACATTAAATGAACTGCGTTCATATAAGATTTTTTGGAGATATGTCGCAAAGGGACACATAGGATTTATTTGGAGGTTTTGTTATTATGGCTATTAAGAACTCAATCAAAAGCGCAGGTGCTAACGTTGCTTTTTCTGCGGCGTTCAAGTATCTGGAAAAGGATCCGGTAAAGAATCTTCCGAAGTTGTTGAAGTGGGCGGATAACTTTACCAAAGGAAATCAGTGGAACAATTCCGTGAAGAACTTTCAGCAGTGGTGGGAAGACGAAACGTGGCAGGGCGTACTGATGAAGCGCGTACTGACCGATGTCAACACCAACTATCTGAAAAGATTCATTCTCAACTTCTTCCTGAATTCCGGTGTTAAGGGCATGCCCATCGCGCAGGCAAAAGGTAAGGAAATGGGCGTTCAGGTTCCGTGGGCGATCCTCATGGATCCGACTTCTGCTTGTAACTTGAAATGCATTGGTTGCTGGGCTGCTGAATATGGCAAACACTACAACCTGACTTACGAAAAGATGGACGAGATCATCGAACAGGGCAAAGCGCTTGGTATTTATGTATACCTGTTCTCCGGCGGCGAACCGCTTGTGCGCAAAAAAGACCTGATCCGCCTTGCGGAAAAACATTCTGACTGCGCATTTGGCGCATTCACGAACGCTACGCTTATCGACGAAGACTTCGTGCAGGATCTGCTGCGTGTCGGCAACTTCACGTTCATGATCTCTGTTGAGGGTACGCCTGAAGAAACAGACGCCCGCCGCGGAGAAGGTACGTACGACAAGGTCATGAAGGCGATGAAGCTGTTGAAAGATACCGGCATTCCGTTTGGTTATTCCGCTTGCTACCACAGCAAGAACTATCAGACG
>CAZBSH010000123.1:0-2071 GCA_964494645.1 uncultured Christensenella sp.
TTCGATCCCAAAATCCTGTACATCCACAAACCGCGCTTGATGAGCTACATCGTACATGTAACGCTTATCGTCGTCAATGAAAACGACTTCGCCTTTGGTAGAGTTAAGTTCCGCGTTTGCAAGGTCAATCAGTCTTTTTGTTTTGCCGCTGCCCTTTGGTGCGTAAATTAGTTGTATCATGGTAAAGACCCCCTTTGTTTATAGTTACGTTATGCTTTCTCATATTATAATATATTACAGTTCTTTTATCTACCTGTAAAATGATTATTTTTCCATCAGGAAGAAAAGAGGCGCATACGTCATGCGCCTTTCCTTCATCACTTTTTAATCAGACTTTCGCCTTCCATTTCCGCAGGCTGTGCAAGCCCCATCAAGTCGAGCATCGTGGGCGCCAAGTCAGCTAGGATCCCGCCCTCGCGAAGCGTATCCGCCCGGTGCGCCTTGCTCACCAAGATGCATGGAACAGGGTTCGTGCTGTGCGCCGTAAAAGGACCGCCCGTCTGCGGGTCGATCATGATCTCCGCATTTCCATGATCCGCCGTGATCAGCACATCACCACCCACCGAAAGAATTGCGTCCACAACCGCCTGTACACAATCATCGACTGCCCGAACCGCAGCAACCGCAGCTTCCATAATGCCCGTGTGTCCTACCATATCGCAGTTCGCAAAATTAAGGATCATCACGTCATATTTTTGCGATTTTACAAGCTCCACCGCTTTTTTACACACCTCGGGCGCGCTCATTTCCGGCTGAAGGTCGTATGTCGCAACCTTGGGAGAAGGAATCAAATAGCGATCCTCACCCTCATTCGGCTGCTCTACACCACCGTTAAAGAAAAACGTAACATGCGCATATTTTTCTGTTTCCGCGATGCGGAACTGCTTTTTATTGTTTTTCGCAAGATATTCACCCAGTGTGTTCTCGAGAACCTGCGGCTTATACGCCACATGGATGTTCTTGAATGTCTTATCGTATTGCGTCATAGAAACATAATACGTTGGGAAATAGTCCCGCTCAAAACCGTCAAACTCTTCATCAATGATCGTCCGCGTAATTTCACGCGCGCGGTCAGGACGGAAGTTGAAGAAAATCACAGAATCGTCTTTCTTAAGTTTCGCGACCGGTTCCCCGTTTTGCGTAATGACCGTAGGTTTTACAAACTCATCATATTCTTTTTTGTCGTACGAATCTTGCATCGCGCTCACCGCGTCAGGCGCACTCAGTCCTTCGCCCTTCACGATCGCGTCATACGCAAGCTTCACGCGCTCCCAGCGGTTATCCCGATCCATCGCATAATAGCGCCCCATCACAGTAGCGATCCTGCCCGCGCCGATCTCGCCGATTTTCGCTTCCAACTGCTCAATAAAGCTCTTACCACTATCCGGCGCGACATCTCGCCCATCCATCAGGCAATGTATAAACGTTTTATCGCCGATCCCATTTTCCTTTGCCAGCTTAAGCAATGCATACAAATGCTCCTGATGACTATGTACGCCACCATTCGAGATCAACCCAATGAGGTGTAGCGCGCCGCCATGCTTTTTCACATTTTCAACTGCATCTAAAAATTCCTTTTTACTGAAGAAATCGCCATCCGCGATCGACTTCGTAATACGCGTCAATTCCTGATAAACGATCCTGCCCGCGCCGATATTCAAATGCCCGACCTCGGAATTTCCCATTTGCCCATCCGGCAGACCTACCGCCATTCCGCTTGCGCCGAGCTGCGTATGCGGATATTGTTCCATCAATTGATTGAGGTTCGGCGTTCCCTCTGCGCAAATCGCGTTTCCCGCGTTACAAGCGTCAATACCAAACCCGTCCATAATAATCAGTGCTGTCAAAGCCATTCGTTATTCACCCGTTTTCTTAGTAATTTACAACCTTGGAAAAATCCTCAGCCTTCAGCGAAGCACCACCGATAAGACCGCCGTCAATGTCGCTCATCGCCATCAGCTCTGATACGTTCTTCGGATTCATGCTTCCGCCATACTGTATTCTTACCTCATCCGCGGAGTTTCCAAACACTTCTTTTATCGCCGCGCGTATTTCTTTGATAGTGTCATTT
>CAZBSH010000124.1:0-1996 GCA_964494645.1 uncultured Christensenella sp.
GTTTGGAAGGCTTGTAAAAAGCCTGGTTTGATGGTAAAATATTATAGTTTCGATATTTTACGCAAAGGAGTCACACAATGGGCAAGCAAAACGATGGATTTGTTGAGCATATTACGCCGCAAAACGAGGATTTTTCACGCTGGTATACGGATGTGATCAAGATGGCGGATATGGTGGATTATTCCGAGGTCAAGGGATGCATGGTCATCAAGCAATATGGCTACGGGATATGGGAGCTGATGCAACAACAAATGGACGAGCGCTTTAAAGCGACCGGACACAAAAACGCGTATTTCCCGTTGCTCATCCCGAAGCATTTACTGGAAAAGGAAGCGGAGCATGTTGAGGGCTTTGCGCCGGAGGTGGCGTGGGTCACCAAGGGCGGTATGGAAGAGCTCGCAGAGCCGCTTTGCATTCGTCCGACCTCCGAGACGATCATTTGTTCTATGTATTCTAAGTGGGTGCAGAGCTACCGTGATTTGCCTGTACTTCTCAATCAGTGGTGTAATGTGCTGCGGTGGGAAAAGAGCACGCGCCCGTTTTTGCGCACATCCGAATTTTTGTGGCAGGAAGGGCACACTGTTCATGCGACGGGCGAAGAAGCGGAGGCAGAAACAGAGAAGATGCTCGGTGTTTACCGCGAGTTTATGGAAAACGTGCTGGCGATCCCGGTGATCGCGGGGCGCAAGAGCGAAAAAGAAAAGTTTGCGGGTGCGGATCACACGTACACCGTAGAGGCGATGATGCTGGACGGAAAAGCGTTGCAAATGGGTACATCGCATAACTTAGGGCAGAATTTTGCCAAGGGGTTCGATATCCAGTTTTTGGATAAGGACGGGCAATTGAAATATGCTTATCAGACCTCGTGGGGTACTTCCACGCGCATGATCGGCGGGCTTATCATGGTGCATGGCGATGAGCGTGGGTTAAAACTGCCGCCGCGCGTTGCGCCCATCCAGTGCGTGATCGTGCCGGTGGCGGCGCACAAAGAAGGCGTGTCGGAAAAGGCGGAGGCGCTGTATGCTGAGCTGAAAGAGGCGGGCATTCGCGTGGAGCTTGACGATCGTGACCAGAGCCCGGGATGGAAGTTTAACGAATGGGAACTCAAGGGCGTGCCGGTACGCCTTGAGATTGGTCCGCGGGATATTGAGGCGGGAAAATGTATGCTCGCGCGCAGAGACACGTACGAAAAAGAGGCGTATACGCTGGATAATATTGCGCTTACAGTGCAAGACCTTTTGAATAAGATCCAGGTCAATATGCTGGAAACGGCACGCAAATACCGCGAAGAGCGCACCTTTGACGCGCATAACTGGGATGAGTTTATCGAAGGTGTGGAGACAGGACACGGTTTTGTACGCGCGATGTGGTGCGGTGAAACGGGATGTGAAGAAGAGATCAAGGAAAAGACGGGCATCACTACGCGGTGTATGCCGTTTGACGACCAGCGGGATTTGGGCGCGGTATGCGTACATTGCGGCAAACCCGCAAAGCAGATGATGTATTTTGCAAAGAGTTATTGAGGTGAATAGTATGGCGGAGGTTCGGTATTTTTCACGGTCGGGAAACACAAAGGTGATCGCCGAGGCGATTGCGGTTACGGCGGATACGGAGGCAAAAGACATTAGTGCGGCGGTGGACGCGCAAACAGATATCCTCTTTTTGGGCGGCGCGGTGTATGCGTTTCACATCGCGGGCAAGCTGAAAAAGTTTATCAAAATGCTTTCGCCGGCGTTGAGTGGTAAGGTCGCGGTGTTTAGCACAGCGGGCGACCCGCGCGGCGCTTCGCACTTGATCAAAAAACAGCTTTTGAAGTGCGGGATCACGCCGATGGAGCGCGAATTTCACTGTACGGGCGCGGCAGTCAAGGACGAGACGGTTCAAAAACAGGCTGTGGATTTCGCGCGGGAGATATTGGGAAAATAGCGAATGATTGCGGGCGCGTCCATGTCCGCAAATGTCCGATGGATGTCCGACGATGTCAGGAGCGGACGTG
>CAZBSH010000125.1:0-1823 GCA_964494645.1 uncultured Christensenella sp.
ATGCATATTGCCATCATAGACGACAACGGGTTGGATCGAAAAAACCTCCTGCAATCTGTATCGCGTTATGCCGACGATCACGGATTACAAATTTCCTGCGAGGAATTTTGTTCTGCCGAGGAATTTTTTATCTCCTATCATTCGCAAAAATATGATTTTGTTTTCCTTGACATTTACATGAACCAGATGGATGGAATGGAAGCAGCGCGCAAGATATATGCAGACGATCCCCGCTGCCGCTTGATTTTTTTTACGGTCAGCCGATCTCACGCGGTGGAAAGCTACGGTGTGCGTGCCGTGCACTACCTTACCAAGCCGCTCTCTTACGATATGCTCCGAATGGCGATGGATGCGTGCTGCCTTGATCTGGCGGGAAGCGACCGATGCGTATTTGTTCATGTTGACCATATAAAGACAAGCTTTTTCTTGCGCGATATTTTATATGCGGATTGCATTTCTCGCAAAGCGGCAATCCATTTAAAAACGCGCGATATATTTGTGGATGAATCTATCTCTCTGCTGAATGCCAGATTGCTCAACGATCCACGATTCTTATGCTGCAACCGCAACGTGGTTGTTAATATGGATCATATCAAATCAATTGAGGAAAATGACTTTCTTTTGATCAACGGCACGCACATCCCTATACGCAAACGCGGTACAAAGACAGCCAAGCTGGCGTTCCTGACTCATTCCCTTCAAGACCTGCGCAAGGAGAATCAATGAAGAACCATTTTAGAATCTGTCTGGTGTTTTTGTTGCTGATTGCCATGTTTGTTTTTTTACCTTCGCCGGCCTTTGCGTTTATACAGGAGGACGGTTCTTTTACGCCGCCACAAGGCGAAATCACTGAGATTCCTGACAGCTATCTGAAGCCTGCCGTTGCCTACCGTAATTCTGCCACGCTCTTTCCCGCAGGCGCAACGGAATCTGAAGTCATAGCGGCGCTGCCCGATGTTGTAGTTGGCGTGATTGGTGCAAGCGGCGCAAACGTCCCTTGCGATGTGGCATGGACAATCCCCGATACCTCTACACCCGGTTGGATTACTGCCACAGGCACGTTGTCCGCGCCGCCCGGCTGTACTCTGGCTGCCGGACTGGAAAACATTTTCTACCCCGTGATGATCTATACGCAAAATATGCAACCTGTAGAGGCGGTGCAGCAGGTTATTTTGTTCAACAATAAGTTGGAAACCTATCTTGCTGAAATGCTTCCGCCGAATACCGATCTGTCAGTTCTCAAATTCCCTTCCTTGCCCTCAACCATCTTATGCACGAACGGACAGCACTATAAAGTTCCTGTCAACTGGGATCTGTCCTCTGTGGACCCGCAAACGCCTGGTGTTTACCCTGTGACAGGTCAACCCGTTTTCCCGCCATGCTTTCGCGCCCCAGACGGATTCAGCGGACTTTCTGCCACTGTGTATATCGGTGATCCCACCAAGCTTGATCTTTCAATGCTAACACAAAAAAGCAGCTCTAGCTTGACCTGCGAATGGCTGCCCCCCCTTGGCGATCTTGAAAATACGCGATTTTATTATTCAATCAATTCAGAGCAAGGTCCTTTTGTGCAGGACAAACTGTCCATGCGCGGCGCACAGGTAAATACCACTTATGCCCTCTATTCCAAAAACAAAATTATGATCAAATCCAGTGATTTGCAGAAAAATACCGACTACTATTTTTATTTGGAAGATGATACGTTGCGTTCCAATCTGCTTTATGTACGTATTGATGATCAGGGCTATACAAAGGTACAGGGCATTGGCGGCGACCGTGACGGCAGCGACCGAAACCCCATTGCTTCCTCATCGCCTTCGCCC